>NZ_JBELAU010000001.1:0-483898 GCF_040253585.1 Emticicia sp. W12TSBA100-4 | reverse complement strand
TAGAAGAAAATGAAATAAAAACTATAGAAAATATGTCTATCCAATGTCTAAAAAAAGAGATTATTTCCGATAACGAATATTATATTACTTTTATATGGAATCATTTTCAGTACGGAAGAAGACATTTTATTGATTTGTGTAAAGAAGTAGATACAGAGCCTTATGTTATAATTGATTCAACAACTTACCAATTTACCTACTCTCTTGATAAATTGAATGATAAAGAACCCAATGAATTATATAAGATGTATTTATCACTATACTATGCAAACTGGTGGTTTTGTCAGTTAATATAATGCACATCCTAGGTGTTAATAAAATGCTAACGGAGTAAATTTGAAAAAACATGTCTGCTTTGACCTATAAAAGTTAGAGCTACACAAAATTGAGACTGGCATCGGTACGATGGATGCAACAAACAAATGAAAAAAGTTTATCAAAAAGAATTTTATGAATCAGGAGTTTCAACGGGAGATTGTTTGAGGGCTTGTATTGAATCAATAACTGAAATAGACAATCTACCTAACTATACTAAAATTGGTCATTATTTTCCAATTTTAAAAGAAAATAAACTAAAAGTTGATGAAGATGTTGACTTTGAAATGCTTGAGTTTTATAATCTTGCTTTTGATTTCGTCATTGGTATTGGACAGTCGGCAAGAAAATGTGATCATGCTTGTGTTTATGACCTAAAAGGTAATTTAGTACATGATCCGGATCCCAGCTGTTTTGGGGTAAATGTACGTTACTTTTATTATTTTGTCATAGAATAGGTGCTTGCAAAATAGACGCTTCTTCTATTTGTGATATTGGAAGGTGTTTCTATTTTTACTAACAAGATTTGGTACTTTACTTTTGACCTATGTAATCTTCGTCTTGGGTACTTATCGTCTTTGATTTCCGCAAACTGAAAAATATCTTTTTCATCAGAAACAATTCATTTCGGACTTTTTAATTGATGGTCAGAAACCTTTAATAAGAGCTTTCCAAGCCCCCAATGTAGTAAACAAAATACCGTATGGAGCTAATGCAGAGGCAGGACATTATGTGCAGACAAAAGATGCCAAAATCTATTATGAGGTTTATGGTAAAGGACAACCGATTCTAATAATGCACGGTGGTTTATTCGGCTCTACTGTCGAAATGGCAGATTTTATTGATAAATTAAAATCAAACTATCAGGTTATTGCGATTTCTCTTCATGAGCATGGTAAATCAGAGTTAGGTTCTGAGCCAGTAAGTCTCGAACAACGTGCCAATGATGCCATGACGGTTGTTAATGCCGTTACGAAAGAAAGTATAATGGTATTGGGTTTTAGTGACGGTGGATTTTCTGCCTATAAATTGGCAGCAATGTATCCAGAACGAGTAAAAAAGATGGTAGTTGTATAATGCAGTTAAATAGGTTCTTAGTCAATTTTGGTGAAAGCCTAACTTTGACTCGTAATTACCACTCGCTTTCTGAGTAGTTCAAAACCTACCCTTCTATACATTTGTATCTTAATATTTTTGAGCCTATTAACCTGACCTTCCGCAGGTCCGTTGCTCCAACTTGAAATAAAACCTTGATAAACAGCTTGAAAATACGGAACGCCGCCCGCATTAAGAATCCCTCTGGCGAATCCTATAATATTTTCATCATCATCATTGATGACTTCATCGCACCATGCTGACAATTTATTTCCTTCTTTTTCTTTCATAGTCGCCTAAAATCTAATACAAATTTTCGTACTTTGTTAATTATTGGATTATCTTTCAATAGTTTTTCCAAATATGTCTGTGGCCATTCTTCTGACCCGTCTTTACGGAAAGTACTTAACCAAATACTGAGTTGTTGTGAAGAATAATATTTTATTTTAGCAGCATTTGAGATTGGTTCAACGTTAGTTTTTGGGTATTGTTTTACTAACTCATAAACTATTTTGATGTCATTCTTGAAACCTTGCTCTTTTATCTCTTCAAAAAGTTTTTTTACATTTTGCTCGCCTTGTTGCCAGCGTTTGATTAGATAATCTTCAAAATTAAGAATATTACTCTTTTTATGGCTGACTTTTGGAAGAAATGAAGTCCTATTCCAATACCTATTAATGGTGTTTCTTGACATTTTAAGCATTTTTGCTATTTTGCGTTTACTTACACCATCATTTTGTAACTCCTTTACTTTTAGACGGTACGACGATTCGCAAGTTATCATAGTATTTCCCTGTAATTGAAGTGTCTTTTTTTGAAATTACTGGTGGTACTGATACTATATTTTCTGACTCATGTTGTTGGCTCAACTCAACAGAAATATCCCTAAGACTTCCTCTCTGGGTATTAAAAAATCGTTCAAACCCCTCAGTTAAATTCTTGAGAATATGCCAACGGTCTACAATCTGAATAATTTTATCACTTGCTTGTGATATACCACTGGCATAGGTCGATGAGCGGTCCCGACTAACGATTTCCACTGAAGAATGTTTTTTAAGCCAATTCGTCAAGGTTACAGCTTCTCTGACAGGTAATAAATCTATTACTTCATTAGTCTCTAAATCAACGATTATTGTACCATATTTTAACCTTTTTTTGAATGCCCAATCATCTACACCGATTATTTTGGGTAAATTAATGGCTGGAGTTGGACACTTAACTATCAATCTTAGAATTGTTGAAGCACTAATTTTTACAAAAGACAATTTACTGATTCTGTGTGCAACATTACCTCCTAATTCTAACCCCATTGATGATAATTGCTCATTAAGGCGTTTAAATCTTCTTCCATAAAAGTTGAGCTTGTGTTTGAATCGCTCAGTAAAAATTTTACGAGTACAATTTTTATTCTCACAAAATAACTTTCTTACATGAAGTTTTAACTGTACAATTTTACCTGAAACAGGTAAATCACCAATCGTTCTTATGTACTTACTATGTATTTTGGTTGTAGTAAAATGGCATAAAGGACAATAGCTGGAAATCTGATTACTTATTACATGGAAATCAACATGAGTCGAATTATGGTCAAGGCTGAGAAGCGTAAAACTCAACTCATTAGGAATAAACAGGGTTTGATTCATTCATCAAAATTAAAACAAAAATACACCTTTCACCAAAATTGACGAAGAACCACTTTCGCTGGAATATACAAATCAGTATCATCCCAAATACTACACATGAATGTTTTACCGAAAATTTTGCAGCTACATGGGCGAGTATTGAGCCATTTTTAAAGAATTATTAATTTGCGTAATCCTTATTATTTAATATAAACTTAATTTTATGTATTGATGCATATTTAATTTTGAGTTATAGGTGTTTGTCAAATATTAGTTTATATAAAATCAGAATTGTAAAGGTAAAAGATATACAGGATAATTTCCAATTTTTGTAAGACTATCAATAATATTTCCCATTTTCATCGAAATACCTATCTTGACTTTTTTCATGTTTTTGGTCAAATGATGAACCGATTGATAACATTTTCCCGATAACCATCAAAAATATACCCAAAAGATAGATTGCGATTAATACCCCAATGATACTCAACCCGACTAAAATACCAAACATTAAGAGCAAAATCTTGTATATCGACTTTAATTTTTGCGTTTTTAATTCTTTTCTTGTGGGTACACATCCAACGAAAAAATTGATGATAAAGTCCATTGGCTTATATGATATTGATTGTTTTTCTTGGTTTTCCATTTTCTATTAAGTTGTTTTAGGTAATTCACTCGTTAAAATCATTTTACATTCATGTTTGATTTTCTCAGAGATGATATTTATATCAATATTTTCATTAAACGCAGGTATTTTTCGTTCGGAAGTATGAAATCTGTCTTGTTTATCATACTCCCCATTAGTACCACAAGGTGTTGAAAAGATGTTTCTTTCGACCTCCAAATGAAAAGTTGGGTGCTTAGTTTCTTCACAAATTCCAACCATCTCACCAACATTGAACTGCATGATTTGATTGGGCAAAATCACTTCTGCTTGTGCTTCCGAAAAATTATATCCTTCGTTCTTATTGCTGCTTTTCACCCCCAAATTGGCACTTATACTCTCAGAACGTTTCACTTCTTTTTCTTTTCCAATCGTTGCCGAAACTCGCTTGGCAGTTTCCAAATTGGCCATTTTGAGATAAATTTGATAATTCAGATTACCAATCAATGAATCGGAGACGGGTTTTGAATAAATGCTCTCAAATTGCAAAACGTCTTGTGCTACAATATTAAAAGAAACTTTGTTGCTCCGTGCGGTGGCTGGAATGTCCGCAATGTTCGGAATAAAAATCTGTGCCGCTTCGTCCATCAAAGCAAAGCTATGGTGTTTGCCTTGTTGATTCATCGTTTTTAAAGCTACTGTAAATATCAAAGAAATAATGGGCGATAAAGCTGCGGTAATGTCGGGGGCAGTTCCTACGCAAATAACCTTTGGATTATCTTTTTCATTGACATCAATCGTGGTATCATCACCTGACAATACATACATATATTCAGGAATATTCATCGTACCAAATGGCATTTGCAAACTTGCTATAACCCCCGCCAACTGATTACCTGCTTTTGACTCAATGGCTGTAATAATACTCCGAATTAGTCCAGCACATTCATCATCTTCTCGGAGTTTTTTTATCAAAACCTCGTAAGAATCACCAACAATAAGATTGACCACATGCGGAAAGGTGCAATATTGCGGATAGTGTTTTTTCAGAAACCAAATGATAGCCGTTAATAAAGTAATAGCAGAAGGAGTAAAAAACTTGTCATTATAATTTTGACCTTTCTGCAAACTGTTAATAATGGCTTCGGCAAATTCTTTGGCATAAATCTGATTTTTGATGTATTTCGGATTCAAAGGATTGATACGATGTGAGCGAGTAATATCAGTAAAGTTGATGACATAAAATTGGGTCGGATTTTCAATCAATTCATACTCTTTACCTTGCCAACTCAAAACCTCTTTTCTACCAAAATGCAAATGAGCAATATTGGAAAGTGTCGGAAATTTAAAATCAAATAGAATCCCTGCGTAACCTTTGAACGCATACTGCTCTATACAAGGCTCGACAAACGAAACCGTTTTTCCTGCACCGTTGGCGGCAACACCCAAAATTCCACGAAAAGTATTGACAATATTCAGCCATTTTTCCTTTGAGCCATCATCATTACTTTTTCCTTTAATATTGATAGAATATTGGTTAAAAATAAGCTTATCATCAGTCTTAATTTGTATTTTCTTATTGGCTTGTTTCTCAGTAAAAAGGCTAAAACTTACGCCTAAAACACCCAAAATGATGTATAAAGATAACGAAATTAAGGGAGAAATACTCAACAAATTGATTGAAAAAAGGGTAAAAAAGGCAACAAAAATGTAGCTAAAAATGAGCCATTGTTTTTGTCGAAACGTAAAAGTATCAGCCCATTTATCTCTTTTATAAAATTGATTCATCAACGACTCTTCCTTGTTATAAAGCAATACAGGCAGTGCCATAAAAGTGATAATTCTAAATAAAAAGCCATAATTTAGATAATGTACTATCAATTTATTGGGCATGGTTTGAAAGTTATTCATGGTAAACCATTCTCCGTAAACCACTGCCATCAAAGCAATGGCAAGGAGATAAAACAAAGTTTTGTGTTTTTTCATTTGATGGATTTTTAAGAATTGATAATGAAAATTTATTTTCAAATAGAAATATCATTATTGGTTGATTTCTGAACGTTTTGGAGTCTTTTCCGAAAATGAAGTCCAGCTTTACGTAATGTTCCTTGTAAGTCTTTTCCATCGGAATCCGCCAGTTCTGCTCCTTTAAAAAAATAAAAACCTTGTTTGAAACTACCGACAAAATCAAACGAGTTGTTTTTATTTTGCTCTAAATTCTGACTTTGCTCATCGGGTTTTGCGTTGGATAATCTTTCCCACTGGTCAGAATTTAAACCATTTTTACCACCTGCTTTTTTTAGCTCTTGACCGATTTCTTTTAAGTTTTTTCTGAAATTATGGCTATAATCTTGGGCAACTGCCATACTTCTGATTTTGATGGAATCAGCATCAGGCAAACCATATTTTTTTTCAAAAGTTGTTAGCATCCGTTCAACAGACATCACTTTATTCCAGACCTCCTTGTTTTGATGGGTAAATGATTTTTTCGGCGAATCGTAGCCAAATTTGCCATCAAATGTTTGTTGATTCTTTTCACTCCAAGCAATAATTGAGAATCTTCTTTTGTCCTTTGTACGTGGATTAAGGGTCACTTTCATTGACTTATCTCGTGCCGAAACCGTAATATGAATGTGTGTTTGTAAACCATCTTTTCGCTCTCCCTGCTTTTTTTTGCCACTTTTCACTTCATCAGAATTGCCTTTAAAAGTTCGGTCATACTCAATATTGGCAAACCAAAGTAAGTCCTTTTCGGAGAGTTGTTTTAAACTTCCTTCTTTGGCTTTGATGATAAAATTTTGAGCATAATTTTCCATACAATCGACTGTAAATTCTCTTAGCTCTTCAGGATTATTCTTGATATGTTCCAACTCCGCTTGTGATGGACTCAGCACCAAAGAGTAGAATTTATCATCATCAGCGGTCAAACCTTTGACATTCGTATCAATACTTTTGACTATTTCATCCTTCGTAAAACTACCTTCATTGTTGAAGAAAACTTTTCCATCGGGTATTTTGCCCAAGTCTAATTCTTTCTCCAAATAGTTGCCCAAACGGGCTGAGCTACCTTTGTTATTAAAGGCAATCCGACCATCTTTTTCAGGTTTTATTACTTTGGAATACATTTTATTTTTTGTTCAAATGCTCAATATATTCGATACCTTTTTGCTGTAATAAGTTTTCTAATTTGGGTCTTTCAGCCTCTTCAATTTCCAGCATTTCAAACAAAATATGTACTAATCCCATCAAAGTCCCTTGCGTTTCCAAGGCTGTTTCTTCTACTGTTTGCGTATCAAGTTCTACACTCTTTTTCAGTGAACTTACTTCACTTTTTAAAGCAATAATATCTTGTTGAAAAGGACGAATGTATTTGTTTTCTTGCGTTACGATGAAACCTAAAATATGATTCCGCAAGCGATTGATTGCCGTGGCAATCGAATCGTCTTGGTAATATCTGGGGTCAAATTTGTTCTTAACAAAATGTAATAAAGCGGCTTCTGTAAAGACTTTTAACGTCAATTTTTGAGGTACTTTCAGTTTTTTATCAGCCTTTTTTACTTGCTCTTTGATGGCAATTTGCTGCTCGGTTAAAATCGTTTTTTCATAATTCTCAAACAAAACATTGAGTTCGGCAATCGCAAAATTGGCTTTATCTAAAATCTCTTTAGAAATTGAAATGGTGGTTCTTTCAATGGTTTTTGCTTGTATTTGGGTCTTAGCATTCATATTTAAAAGTTATTCACTTTATAATCAGTCACTTAAGTTTTAATTAAATTCTTTAAAAATAGCTATGCTATTGATAGTCAAAGGTTTAGCTATGCTAAAAACCTCCCTCTTGCTACACTTACTATAACGTCAAATTTGAATTATATTTCATATTAATACTGTTTTTTATTTTATATTGAAAATATATTTATACTTTTACTTTACTCAAATACTCATTTCCTCAAATGCTTGATTACTATTTTACTCAAACGCTTCAACACTCAAACACTCATTTACTCAAATACTCTTTTACTCGCATACTCAGAAACTTATTTACTCACATACTCAATTCCTCAAAAACATGAACACAAAAATTATTGCAGTTGGCAACCAAAAAGGTGGTGTCGGAAAATCTTCAGCTATCTATTGGTTAGCCAGTACATTAAGCATTCACTATGACAAAAAAGTAGCGGTTATTGATGGCATTGATGCTCAGAAAACGATTGCCAAACGTAGAGCTGTCGAAGTATCGGAAGGGAAAGAAGCATTTCCTTTTGAGGTCTTTTTCATTCATCACTTGGCAGAGTTAGATACTGTTTTAGATGAATATTTCGGTAAATTCGATTTGATTTTGTTGGATATGCCACCACTGGTTAAAAACGAGTTTAAAATCTTGTTGGCGGGCTGTGATGGCTTGTTGATTCCGATGCTTGCCGATACGGTTGATAGAGATTCGGCTTTAGATTATATGTTATATGTTGAGGAAATCAAGCGTGCAAACGAAATGTATTTGTGCTATGGTTTTATCAATCGCTTTACCAGTAGTATCAAGCAAAGAGAGCTTCCAGCATTTGCCAAAAATCTTGGTATTGAACTTTTTGAAAGTGCCGTTCCTGCTGTACCATTGGTGCTTTCCATGAATGAAACTTACATTTCACCGTATGATAGAAATGGCAGTAACGGCAAAAATGGCAAGCAATATTTGGAGGCATTTATTTTGGAGTTCATCGACAAATTTTTAAAATAAATTCCGATGGGAAATGATGAAAAAGCACCTCGAAAAAGGATATTTTCGGAAGAGCAAAAAGCGGAATTATTCAACGGACGAGAGCCTGCGGTCGGCGTTCCGCTGGGCGACACTTCGCTGGTCGGCAACCCGCATTTAGCGAAAGCCGATTCTCCAAAAATCGAAGAAGAAATTTTAATACGAGTTCAATTTAAAGCGAAATTGGAAACTCAGTATTTACTAAATTGCATTTGTAAGAAGAAAAAAATGAGCCGAGATAGATTCATGGTCGAAATGATACACCAAGAAGCAAAAAAAGAAAACATAGTAATTTCGATTCATTTGTAGCATAGATTGAGTAACATGGCTTATGACCACCAAAAACTTAAAACTATCATTGGGCGAAGCCCAAATTTTTTTGGACAAAGCGAAACCTTGCCATACAGACTATCTTATTTAAAACGGGATAAAAAGGTTTAAATTAGGGTTGTAAGTGGCTGCACTTGCAACCCTAATTTTTAGGCATTCATCAACTCACTACAAAACTTAAAAGCGGTTTGATTGAGTTCGTTTGATGAACCAAACGGATTGCCAAAAGTGGCGTTTTTAGAGTTTTTAATGTGGGTGGTGTAGTGCGTAATACCATTAAAAAGCCCAAAAGCGTTATCGCCCAAATCGGCACATTCTCGGTCAATCGAAGAATTGAGATTAGTTATAATATTTCTTTTTCGGGTCGATATTTCATTACCGAGCTTTTCTTCGTCATTCATTCGGGTTAATCGCTCAACCAAAGCATCTTTGATGGAATCATCTACTTTTACCCATGAAAGTTGCTCCATTTTATCAAAAAGTTGCGTGCGTTGCTTCATAAACATATCAAAGTATTGTACCAAACCATCAATGCGGAGACTGTTATTTTTGGTGTGGTTTACTTGAAGTTGACGAAAATTTCTTGAAAAACGGTTTGAACATCTGACCATAATATTACTATTTCCAATAAAAAAGCCCGTTGAACCATCAAAACTATTACCAATCATCAAATAATCTTTGAACTCATGGCCGCAAACTTGCATAGTGTCGGTACATTTGAGAAATGCCAAAACTTTTTTTCCGCCTTCTACATCGTAGTAATTTTCAATCGGAAAACCTGTAATATCGTGTAGTTTTTCGGTTACTTCTATAAATTTTTCGTTGTGTGTGGGGGTGTAACTTGATTTAGCAATATTTAGTAATTGCTCATTATCGTTGCGGAAAATGCCTTTATAGCCTATTACCTGTTTATTATTGGCAAAAATTGGTTTTTCTATAATATCCCATTCTAAAGATTCCATTGAATTAAATTTTGAGTTTTAAAGAATTGATTTGAAGAAAGCCCAACCCGAAAATTGAGCTTTCTTTGGGTGCTTAGATAGTGAAATTAACAATTTCCGATTCTAAGGCTTTGAGATGGGTTTTGCCTGTTTTTACCAAATTATTGATAAAATCCAAAATCATGGCTACATTCTGAATTTGAATGTTTTTGCCTGTGCCTACATTTGAAATGGTCATAACTAAACCTTCATCACCGTAATCTTTTGAAAAATCCTCAAATTCGCCTACTCGTTCTTTGGCTTTATTGAATTGCTCTTTCATTTTTAAGCCTTCATCTAAGCGGTCAAAAACTGCATTGGCTGATTTTACTTCAACTACTTGGAGTTGTGCAGAAACTTCAATCGGCTTTTGTTCTTCGGTAACAATTGGCTCTGTACCGTTGGTTTTTCCTTTTTCGATAGGTGTTTCTGCTTTCGCTTGTGCCACTGGTGTACCGTTGTACTTTGCTGAGGTGTTTACTGGATTTGTCATTGTATTTAGAAATTAATTGATTTGATAAGCCGATGAAAGGGGGCTTTTTCCCTTATATGATTAAAAAAAATAAATTAGAATGGTAAATCTCCTTCGTTTTTGCCCGCTTCAAAAGCAACATTGCTTTCTTTGGTTTCTCCGAGCAAAGATTTTTTCTTTCCTTTAGGGTCTTGTTTGGCTTCCTGTTCTGCCTTTGCTTCTACTTCTTCTCTACGTTTGCCCAATAATTCGATGCGTTCAACTTTGATTTTTACTGATGTTCGGGCGTTACCTTCTTTGTCTTCCCATTTTTCAGTTCTGATTTTTCCTTCGATACAAATGCGGTCGCCTTTTTTGATAATAGTTTCAGCTACGTTGGCTAAATTGCCCCAAACCTCCAAACGATGCCATTCCGTTTGCTCTATTTTTGTGCCGTCTTTCTTGGTATAATTCTCATTCGTTGCCAAAGAAAAGTTGGCTACTTTCGTACCACTTTCAAGGGTGCGAGCTTCGGGCGTACCGCCTACATTTCCGATTAAAATTGTCTTGTTCATTATTGTATAAATTAAAGATTAAAATGATTGTTTCTTTGAATTAATGTGCTGATTATTAGCTTATTATCTCCTTGTTTGATAGTATAAAGATACAGCAGAAACGGTGTTTTTTGAAGTAAATGGAATAGAATCGGCAAACAAGATTCGTCTTCTTTTCCCTTTCGCTAAAGAGAGTTTTGAGCAGTTTTTCGCTTTGAAATCGAGTAATAAATATGATAATACGAGTATATTATCTCAAAGTTTTAAAGAGAAATTTGGATGTAAATTTTAAAATTAATGTAGCAGGGGAATTGGCTTACCGATTGCCGCAGAGCTGGTGAGCGGTGTGCCTCAGTGCGAACGAAATGGGTAGAATGAAAGGATAAATAAGTGAGGAACGAACGTTTATCCTTTCGTTTTACTTATGAAGTGGGGCAAACTAAAATTATTCATTAATAATTAATGTAGCCAAGCCTAAACAGGCTTAATGGCTATCGTGCAACTGATAGACATTGTGCCTGTGTGCGAGCGGAATCGGTGCTTTTTCAGCACTGATGGAGCGGTGGGAGCTGAGATTGTTCCTTGTTAATAATGAAGTCCAAACAGGCTTTGAGCTATCTCCTGAAAGTATTGGGATAACTGACATCGTGCCTGTGTGTGAGTGGAATCGGTGCTTTTTCGATACTGATGAAGCGATAGGAGTGAAAAAGAGATATAGTTAAAAGTCATAAAACTATGTAATCTTCAAATTGATGATTACAAATATTTTTCTAAATTTTTTGGGTTTTCGTTTAAATCATCAAGAATATCATAAAGTAAATTTTGTGTTTGGTTTTTCTCTTTTACAGAATATTTTTCCAAATAGTTATTATTTGAATTGAATGGGTCTTGAATGGTCATATTATCAAATTTCCGAGCCAATGAACCAATTGCCAATTTTAAATTACCAAATTTTGAATATCCACCTTTTCTTCTTATAATGTCAGGTACTATCTTGTTAATAATTGGTGAAAGTAGTTTCATCCCAGTTTTATTCTTTATTTCTTTAATTAGTAAGGTAGTATCTCTTGCCTCTAAATTTCCTGTAAATTGGCGATTATGACCAATAATATTAGTTTTTTGTCGAGTCTTTTCAACACTATTCCAAATTATTAAATCTCCATTAGAATGAAAGTTTGAAGTTACTTTTGCAGGCAATATATCTATACTAAATGTTGAACCATCGTCTTTTTGGACAATAATTCCTGTTGAAAACCTTTGGTCACGAACGGTATAACCAATTTTCTCTAATACAGGTTTTAGTCTATTAAAGGTATTTTCATATCTTTCTTCAATTGATTTTCCTTTATTGAAGACCAGAGCTATATCATAATCAGAAGATGTAGGATGTGATACTTTTTTGGCTCTTGAACCATGAAGTTTTGGGGGAATAGCTAATTCGTTTTCAAATTCTGTCGCACAAAAATTATTTATCAAGTTAAAATGCAACTCTTCTTCGGAGAATTCTGGAAATGATTGTTTTATTTCTTTTAATTTGTTCCGAACAAATTTTTCACCATAAAAGGGTGTAGAAGTTTTTCCCGACTCATTTTTTCTTAAATATTCAAATAGTGCTTTAATACCAAAAATACCTAAAGCTACTCCGCCACCAACAAAAGCTCCTTTGATAGCTTCTTTTTTCAATTCATCAATGTTCAGATTATCAAGATAATCTTTTAAAGTCTTAGCTTTACCATCTTTTTTTTGTACAGCGAGTTGGCTAATGCCATATATCATTAAAAAAAGTATTACTCCAGAAATAATACCGATGGTTGTGAATTTAACAGCTTTTTTCATGCTAAAAGGTATTTATAAATTAAATCTAAAATCAGAGTTCTTCATCAATTGTAAAATTAATTGCGTTTGAGTAGGCATTTAAATCGATTGCCGCAACTGTCCCAATAGTTTGTTGTAAATATCTCATTAATTGTAAAAAGAAAGTAACTAATGACTTATCAGCGGTACTGAACGTTGTAGAACTATATTCTCGATTTTTATAGTAATTTGTAATTCGTTCGTTAAAATCATTAATCTTGTTATCCTCATCAATTGCATAATCAATATAAAAACAGCCGCCTTCAACCGAACAACCCAAATCAATTGATTTTAGACTCTTCAAGGACTCTAAGTGTTTTTCAATGGTACTATTTTGAATAGTGCTAACACTGGTGAGTATCCCACCTAATATTTTTGTCAGGCTACGAGGTTCAAACTGTTTTCCCCTATCAATAATGTTAGTTGATGTTCTATGTAATTTCCTTACACTCTCAATTTTGTCTCCAGCATATTCAATATAGCCCTTTGTAAGTTCGGGCTTAACTTCAAAAACAGCATATACTCCTTCTGCTGGAATATAAAATATCCCATTTTGTGAAAAAACAAATGGCGTATAATGTTGGTCGTATATTACTAAATCTATTTGGTCGCTTAAATTTCCTTTGCAATCAATAATGATAGCTTTATCAATACAATATCTATTTGGTAAATACTTTCTCAACCATTCAATCCAAACATTTTCTAACGAATCACCTTTTGTCCCTGGGTGAAGTAAAAATTCCCTATTAGTATTTAATTGAGCAATCATTTGATTTTGTAAGCCTTTAAATAATTCAGCAATATCTATTTTGTTCATGGTATTTTTACTTTTAAAATGATACTTAAACTTCATGAAATTTAATTAATTGATTTGATTTTAAACTGTAACACTGATATTTTATATCATTACCAATGCCTAAAATTATCAATAATGGTGTTGTATTTTTTATTTCAGGATTATTAGCAATTTCTTTCATACTTAATAAATCTTGTGAACTAAATTGTGTTGAACCATTTGGGTGAGTATGCCATTCGCCTAAATATTCTATCTTAGAATTACTTTCTACAAAGATTTTCTGCAAATAATCATTCAAAAAATCTGCATGACGGATAAATCCTGATTTTTGACTTTCAAACCTCATAGGCACTTCAATATCCACAATGACTCAAAAATCTTTCTCTCTGATTCCTGTTAATATGCCACCAAATTCTTTCGGATAGAAAGTTTTTCCTAATAGTATCATTTTCTCTAATAAAGACTCTGAAAATAACACTCTAAAATCTATATCGGGGTTTATACAACTAATAATCAATAATTTCTAAGTTTAAATATCCGTTACGTTCTACACTTTTTACTAAAAATGTGTTTAAATCTAATTGCTTTTCTAACCTATAATTGATATTTTGGATTGCTAAATTGAGTAAACCGTTTATATCAAAATAAGATGCTTCAAAAGTTGGACTCCAACAACCTGTTCCTTCATAAAATAAGATTTTTTCTGAGTGGTCTAATTCAAAGAATATCTCATTAACATCCTGCCAGATTGTGGAACGTCCTATCGCACAAACCATTTCTTGGGCTTTATTAGAAATTGAAATATTAATTATCGTACTTACAAGGTCTAAGCTATCCAAATATATACACAATTCATCATCCGATGAACAATCAAAGATATAATCATAATGATTCAACTCCTCTTTTTGCTTTCTTTTACTTTCGGTCGAAATATCTTTTTCAATGTATCTAAATTGACTTTCTATGAAGGGAGAAATCATATTTAATTGAAGTATCAAACTCAATGCTTTAAAATTTCCCGATTGAGTTAGAAAGTATTCCGAACGGCAAATATTTCCAGGCTCAATATTTTCAAAATCACTAAAATCAATAAATTTACAACCACCTCTTGCTAAAATTTTCCCTAAACTGCTTCCAATTGCTCCACAACCAATTATCAAAATGTTACTTTCTTGCAATTTTTTTGTAGTAGCTCCACGTCCAAAAAATCTCATCGGTGAGATATTTATTGCTTTTGCCCATTGAATTTTACAATCTTCAAATCTAAATTCGTAATAATTAGTTGCTTTTCTTATACTTTTAATAGGAATATGATTTGTTTGTACTACTATAGCTTGCCAATGAATTTCATCGGTATTTGGAAGATTATACCCTATTAAAATACTCAACAATTCATTTTTATTTTTTTTCAATTTATATAATCTTTCGGCGAATTTTTGGTTAAAAGCCTTATTCAACTCTGCCCAATTTTCAAAGCTAATATTTCCTTTTCCAATCGGTTCTCTGCCTAAAAAATAATAAAATCCTTTTACTATTGTTGGTTGTGAATGAATTCTTTTCGACCATTCACACGAAGTATTATTAATTTTTGTAATATAATAATAGCCATTGCCCTTTTCAGATGGCTTCCATTCAACTGCCTCAAAAATACCAAAATCATCTTTAACAAAGGTCGTCTTTATATCTGTAAATAGAAAAGTGGTATCATTCTGATTTGGAACAATCAAGTAATCATACTTTTCATCTTTTTCATTTCTTATATAATATTTATCTCGCCATTCTTTTAGCTTTTCAATTTCAATCAATAATCTTGTTGTTAAATCTGCCGATTTAGGAACAACTAAACATACAGACCTATCTTCGTTTATATGTAAAATGCCAGATACATTTTTACAAAAATACTTACTGGATTTAGCTCCACAATCAAGGAAAGGATAGTTTTTCTGAATAATTACATCAAAAAGCAGTGAATCTTTAGGTGAAGCATCTAACTTTATACTACCACAAAATCCATTTTCCGTGAATTTGAATGTTTCCAATAGATTAATTTCTACATCTTGTTGGAAAATGCTATTAATAATAGAGAGTCGTTCTTCCATCAACTAAATCTTGAAGTTCCTAAAATTGCTGCACTTTTATTGCCATTACTTTCTTCTTTTGGAGCATACTTTTCATTAACAGCAAAATAAATTTTGATATTTTCTGAACGCTCCTCTATTCTCTCCAACATTGTTTTCATATCATTTGATAGATTTTTCTTTTCTTGCTCTGTCAAATCATTGGAAACAATATTATTGCTATTGCCTGGGTCTTCTAATTTGATTGTCTCAACGTTATCTCTAATAAATTCCATCGCTTTTTTTAACCGTTCCCATAAATCAACTGGAATCGTAGTTTCATTTTTAAACGCACGTATCACTATTAATTCAAGAAAAAAGGATTTTATATATTTTTTTCCTTTGTTGTGTTTCCAAACCTTTAAAAGTCTAATAACAGGTCTTTCTTTTGATTTACCATTAATATGCTCAGTATGATTCTGGATATTAGTTAGTGTTGAAGTAGCATCTTGTTCATTTTCCTCTCTTACATAAAGTTTCAAACGATTAGTTTCGACATAATCATCTTGTGTAAGTTCTCTTCCAGACACAACATCCATACAAATGATATCACCTTCAAGGTCGAAAGTTAACCCAGTTGATTTCGTTTGTTTTCTTACCTGAGTTAATTGGTTATCCTTTTCTTTATATTCTGTATTAAAATAATTGAAAACATCATCCGCCATTTCTTGTAAGGTAGTAAAACTGTCATGTTTAAAAGGCTGGCTAATATCAATATCAAATTTTATATTTATCGCAGTATGCTTGGCATAAGAACCGCTATTGATTGCACGAGTTGGCCGTTTATTACCATATTTGTCTTTCAAGGCATCCTTAATCTCATCTCTCTTTTTCAGAGCCTTATCCATTATTGACTGAATATGAGTCATTTTGTGGCTGTAAACAACGTCTTCAAGGTGTTTTGTTTTACTAAATTCCATAATTTTGTGTTTAAATTAAAAATAACTTGATTCATTAATGTATAATTCATTAATTTTTGTTTCATTTGTAATACAATTAAGTCAACAAAAACGTTTCATTAGTGAGACATTTTTTTAATTATTTTCACAAATGATACTTATAAGCAATGGCAACAAGTCTTGATAATCAATTATTAGCCTCAATGATAAAAGCAAAAAGGGGGAAAATGGGCTTACGACAAGCTGCAATAGAGATTGGAGGAGTAAGTTCTGCAACTCTTTCAAGAATAGAATTAGGGAATACTCCTGATGTTGATACTTTTATCAAAATATGCAACTGGCTTGGAGAAAAAACAGATACTTTTATTATTCAACAAGATGAAAATGATACTTCTGGAAATAACCAACAAAGAATCGTAGCTCACTTACGCTCAGAAAAACAATTACGGCCAGATACTATCGAAATGCTATTAAAAGTTATTGAAATTGCATATTCCCAAAACTGAATCTTTGAACACAAGTGAAAAATAATCTCTTAATAAGAGGGTTTAAAGCAGAAGCTGAACGTAAATCCCTACAATTTAGACAAGCATTAGGTTTAAAAAAGTATGATAAATTATGTGCCTTTGAACTCGCTAAGCATTTAGGAGTTCGGGTTTTATCAATTTGGGATTTAATACCAAATGATGGTAAAACGTATGATGATTGGTCTGCGTTACTTATGCCAAATCACCAACAAAAGCCTATAATTCTTCATAATCCTCACCATTCTGAGCCACGGCGTCAAAGTGATATTATGCATGAGTTAGCTCACTTCATCCAGAAGCATCCTTATCCATCTTTTGATGTTCTTGGCTGTTTACCAAAAGAAATGGTTGTAATAAATCCGATATATGAAGAAGAAGCAAAATGGTTAGGAGCGGCTTTGCAGATTCCTAAAGATGGATTGATATGGACAATTTATCAAAAAATGGAAGTATCTTCAATTGCAAATCATTTTAATGCAAGTCTCCAAATGGTAAATATGAGAATAAATACGTTAGGATTGAATAGAATTATAGCAAAGCCTTAACTTATTCACCTTAATTCTATACTTTTTCATACACTTTGCTTTTTTATTTAACAAAAAATTTACTTCCATGAGATATTATGAGTATTTAACTTTAGTATTTTAGTAAAATAACAAATACATGAAAGCTAATACCGTTCATTTTTAAACAAAAAGGGGTTGCCCCCTAATTCTATCGACGAAAAACATGGCCATCATAATCTACAAAGTCTTCAATGAATAGGTCATGTGCATAAGCTTTGTAATCGAAGTAGTTTTTTAGATGCTCTGGCATCTCATCTAAAATCCCATGCTCTTCAATGTACTTGTAGGCAAACTCAACTTCTGTTCCTTCTGAGCCATCGTAATAGCCTTGATACTCATCTGTAAATTCTTGCATCAATTCTTCAAAATCTGTATCTTTATTGATGTCTTTATCTCCAATGAATAAGCCCAAAGCCTCAATGGTTTCATCTTCCATATCCTTGATTGCTTCAACATAATCGAATAATTTATCGCTTACTGAGCATTCAGAAATCAACTTTTTAGGAATATTTTCGTAATCTTGAAACATAAACTCTGGGTCTTCTTCATCGCTGTGCAGCTCTTTGCAATACTCAAAGAAAGAATCTTTTGTATCGTAAATTTCTAAATCAATCCATTCGCCAAAGATTGAGCCATGATTGTATTTAGCGTAAGTACCAACATAAATTTGAGGTGTTTGTGAAGTTTTCATTTTAAAAAATGATTAAATTAAGTAGCCCAGCACTCGCACGAGCAATCGCCGATTCCAACACGAGATTAGAATGACAGGGTTTATCCCCTCGATTGCAAGCCCATTTGATGGTTTACGGTGCGTTGGGTTTTGTGAAGAGCTAAAAAATCAAATGACGTAGTGAAGGCTTGCGATTGTCAGGCTATTTCTCGTAATTTTCGATGCACAGTGTGAAAAAATGTGCGTGGGGAAAACGTAATGCAGTCCGCTTCCCGCTGGGTCGCCAGTCCGATGGTGCAAAGAAAAAAAGGCTCTTTGACAATTTGCTTTTTCTGCAAGCTGGCAATGTGCCTTTGTGCGGGTCGGCTCAGTGATTTGTGAGTTTGGAGAGAGTAAATTTACCTAATCGGTAAACTGATGGTAGTCGTTTACCGATTAGGTAAGGGTTACGAAGTAAATCAAAACCGAAGGATTCGCTTGATTGTATCTTGCATAGCTATTTTGAAACTTTGGTCTTGCGAGATTAGCTTATAAAGTTCCAATTCTGTTTTTCGTTGTTTACCCATCACTTCTTCAAAGATTTTATTGAAGGCTATCTCTCTGTTTTGAGAATCAACATTCGATTCGTACTTTTCTTTGAAATCTGGGTGGGCTTGCATTTGTTTGGCAAGGCTAATAAACTTTACTCGTTGTTCATCGGGTGTTGCTTCCCAACCCTGAAACCATCGCTCGTTGAAACTATTAATTATCAAATCGAGTGGGTCTTCTTGGATTTCGCCATGTGTGCCTCTTGGATTTGAGTTTTGTGGGTCAAGCTCTGTTTCTGAATCATCCAATTCAATACTGGCATTCAATTTCACTCTTTCTAATCCATAAGTCGATAAATCGACTGAATCAAGCAGCTCATCAATAGCATCATTGGCAGGGTCAGCAATAATAAGTTTTGGAATTAGAAATTTTAGAAACCAAAAAAGCTTTTCCCATTTGACCATTTCAAAAGGTAAAATGGCGGCCATTTGTCCGTAAATTTTCACAAATTGCTTGGCTTTTATCTTAAAATCAGCCTTTGCTTCGTGTTCGAGTTCCAAAGAATTATTAAATCTTTCGGCCGATACATCAATAATTGGACTTAATAATTGTGCATCAACACCGCCAAAATATTTTTCAATAAAATCTTCAATCTCGGCATTTTCATAAACTCCAACAGCATCTAAACTTGCTTTTAGGTCGTGCAATACGTTTACATCGGTTGCTTTATTTAGGCTTGTTGCCGTATAAAATGGGTCAAATGCTGCTTTAATATCATCGGTCGAGTTAAAGAAATCCAGCACAAACAAATCTTCGGTTTTCTTACCCAGTTTATCGGCGGCTCGGTTTAATCTCGATAAGGCTTGCACTGCCAAAACACCTTGAAGTTTTTTATCAACATACATGGCCGCCAGCTTCGGTTGGTCAAAGCCCGTCAGATATTTGTTTGCTACTACGAGCAATCTATAATCGTCTTCGCCAAATTTATCTCTGGTATCTTTTTCTGCAAAGCCATTGATACTATCTTCGGTATATTCAATGCCATCTACAGTTTTTTTGCCCGAAAACGCAATCACTATCTTAAAAGGGTTGCCTTTTTCTTTCAATATTCTTTGTAATGAAAAATAGTACCTAATTGCCGACTCAATACTTTGCGTTACGACCATGCCTTTTGCTTTGCCTTTCAATTTCTTCGTGTTCACAACTTTTGTTGTAAAATGGTCGAGCATAATTTCGGCTTTAGTGGCAATTGGCTCTCGGTTTTGTTCCACAAACTTTTTGAGTTTTTTCTGGGCCTTTGCCGTATCAAAAAGCGGATTGTCTTCTACCGATTTTTCTATTTCATAATAACTTTTGTAAGTTGTATAATTGGCCAAAACATCCAAAATAAACCCTTCTTCAATGGCCTGTTTCATTGAATACAAATGAAAAGGCTTGAATTTTCCATCGGTTTGTTTGACACCGAATTTCTCCAAAGTATTATTCTTTGGCGTAGCTGTAAATGCCAAATAGGAGGCATTGCCACGCATCTTGCGTGAACGCATCGCCTCTAAAATCTTATCCTGAATATCAATTTCTTCATCCTGTTCTTCGGCATTATTACTTTCTGTGCTGCCCATGACCCTGTTTAAATTATCGGAAGCGGTGCCGCTTTGTCCGCTGTGGGCTTCATCAATAATTACGGCAAAACGTTTTTCGCTCAAATCGGCAATGCCATCAACAATAAATGGGAATTTCTGAATCGTAGTAATGATAATCCGCTTGCCACTTTCCAGGTTTTCTTTGAGTTCTTTTGATGAATAGGCAGGAGCAACAATGTTTTTTACCTCCGAAAATTCTTTGATGTTTTCTCTGAGCTGCTTATCGAGCAATCGGCGGTCAGTAACAACAATTACAGAATCAAACAAAGGGTTGTTTATGCCCTTGCTGCCGTTTACTTGGTCGCTTTCGGGGTAAGTTTCTATCAACTGATAAGCCGCCCACGTAATCGAATTAGATTTGCCCGAACCTGCCGAATGTTGTATCAAATAGCTCTGACCAACACCGTTTTTGCTGGCATCGGCAATGAGTTTTCGCACAACATCCATTTGGTGATAACGTGGAAAATACAGATTTTTCTTGTTCAATTGGTCGGTGTCTTTGCCATCAAAACGCACAAAATGTTGAATAATATTGGCTACGCTCTGGCGGGTCAATACTTCTTCCCAAAGATACGCCGTTTTGTGTCCGAAAGGATTTACGGGGTTTCCCTTACCGTAATTATTGCCCAAATTAAAAGGTAAGAAAAATGTATTTACACCATCGAGTTTGGTGGTCATATATACTTCGTCGGTATCGACGGCAAAATGCACCACGCAACGACCAAAATTGAGTAAGGGTTGAGTAATATCTCGTTTGGTGCGGTATTGGTTTTGGCCGTGAACTTTGGCGTTTTGCCCTGTCCAATGGTTTTTTAGTTCGAGCGTAGCGAAAGCTAATCCATTGATAAACAGCACCATATCTATCTCTTCTCGTGGATTAGTGAGCGAATACCGTATTTGTCGGCTAACGCTAAACTCGTTGCTCTCGAAGTTGCGTTTGACGGTTTCGCTGCTGCTGGCGAGTGGTAGCTGATACAAGAATGTAAAATGGGCATCATCAACTTCCAAACCTTTGCGAAGGATACGCAAGATGCCGTATTTTTTTATCATGCGGTCGAGCCGCTCCAATATTTTTAGTTTCCAATCACTCTGCTTTTGGAGTTTTTCGAGTTCTTCTTTTTGTGTAGTTTCCAAAAAATGCCAAAACCTGACTTCATCAATGGCATATTTTGCATTGAAATCATTGGCCGAGCCGATATAATAACCATTGCCAGCACGATAGAATGATGGATGTTCGGCCAAATTGCCCGTCGTTCGGAGGTTTTCGAGGCAAGTGCCTGTTAGTTTAGTTTCAATGGCTGCTTCTAAAGCGGCTTCGGTTGTGTTGGTTGGCATAAACGGCTATTGTATTAAACTTTCAAAAAAACTAATAATCTCCTGACACTTTGCATCTGCTAATATTTTCTTTTCAGTTATGAAATCCGATTGAGCAATAATTACGATGTTTGTACTTCCTGATTTTTGTAATTGCCCTGCAACTCCGATGGTAGCTTTTTGAATCTCAAAATCTTTGGCTCGGCTTTTATCATAATTTTCATCAAGATACACCTTTGCATTATCAAAAATCTCTTCGTTGCCTTGCTTCATTAGTGGTAGTATCATATCCTCTAATTTTCCAGTATTTTCAGCTTCTTTACTAAAAATATAGCACCCTAACTGTAATCCATTCATTGCCTTTGTTTCGGCATTGTGGTCAAACGAAAAGTCTTCTATTACTTCAGCTATTTCAAGATTTACTTGCTGTATTCTGTCTTCAATACCATTTTTATCGGCATCAAAAAAATAGGCTATTGACAAAGTTGTATCAGGAGGTAAAGTTTGTATTTCGCCGTCATTTGGCAAAAAATCAACAAACTGTTTTAGTATTTTACCCCTCAAGTCCTTTCTCGAATCTCCACCCAAAGCATAAAGAAATAAGTAAATATCATCCTTTTTAAGTGTATTAGCAGGTATTAATATCTGTCTTATTTCTGTAAATTTTAGTTCTTCAACGTTCGATTTTTTTACCTCATTTTTGAGCATATCGCTCATTGGAAAAGGGAAATCTGCTAATTTGGTACCTTCATTACTCTTGAAGCCGATTGTTTTTAGAATTTTTACGATAAATGCAACATCATGCGGACCTTCACACAAAATTGCCATAATTTGTGTTGCCATTTTATCGAATATCAATGTTTATAGATTCTACCAAAGATTTTAGTTTGTTCCCTTCCAAATATCTACAAACAATTCTGTTGTTTTCTTTTTTTAGTGTAAATACCGTTAGTGCATCATCAGGATAATTGTTTTCTACAAAAGCATCTATACATTCTTTGCTGTGGGTAGAGAGAAAAACCTGAACATTAAATTTTTCGGCTAAGAGTTGAATATATTCAGTAAAATCTATCAACAAACTTTTATGAATAGCACTGTCTAACTCATCAATACACATAATGCCATTTTTACTATATCCCATCAGTAGAGCTATTTCTAACACTCGCTGCAAACCCTCACCATATTTTGTTAAGTCAATCGCATAATCATGGTTTGAAGAACTCACCATGAACCTACTCTCATTTTCGATACTCACCATTTCGATTTTTTCGATACTGGCATCCATTTTTTGTTGAATAAAACCAATTATATCATCGAAATACTTCTCTTGTACAGCTTTGGCGTGTGCTTTACGGAGTAAATCACCATCATATCGGTAAGGACTACTAAAGGTGGCATCGCATAGATATTGGCTTTTGTCAAAATATAGTTGTGGGTCACGGTTTGAAAATAAATGAATATTACTCTGAAAAGTATCACCATTTACATTTGCTTCGGACTCAATGCTACTCAAATAAAAGCTTTTTTCTATGTTTTCACTTGTTTCGTATTTTTTGATTGAAAGCGAGCAATTTTTGTTATTAAAAATTCCTTCAATATCAATATCTTCAACAAATGATTTATCAAACCATTTTGGAGATAAGTTTTGATAAAATCTTCCTCGAAACTTTTCAAGCTCGATTAATGATTGAATTGTGTTCAAGCGAGTAAATAAGTAGATTAGCTCCAACACAGAAGTTTTTCCTGTGTTATTCCCACCTGCAAAGATATTCACTCGGCTTAGCTTTTGAATTTCAATATCTTGTAGTTTTCTGTACTTTTTTACTTTAATTATGGTAAAATGGCTTGTGAGTTGGTTGAAATATATATTTGATTTCCGTTCAAGTAACTCAAGATTTGCTCGGTTATTTGGCAATAATCGCTCTATCTTATCTTTCAATTTAACAACTTTTTGGTATTCTTCATCGGTCATATATTCGCTAAACTGAAATACCATCTGAACCTCCTTACTCATGTTTTCCATAGCATTTTTGAGGCGTGTTTCGCCTACGGCATCGCTCAGAGCAAAACCCGCAGTAATACTTCTGGCTTTCTCCATCTCTTCGATAGCCTTTGGCTCATCTATAAAATTGGCTAATTCTCGTACCTCATCTCTTTTGGTAATAATTGGCTCTTTTATAATTTCCTGTTCGCTGCCATCATCGTTTTGTTCGGTATATACATCTTTTGATAGCCATGAAAAAATCCGTTCTTCGTTTATTGTTGAATGCGGTCGCATATCACTATCATTCCACACTAACCAACTTTTTATTTTCACGTTAGAAACTATTTCTTGAAAAATAGCAAACATGTTACTGTGAAATTGGTCTCCATAATCACTTGCTTTGTAGCGTTCTATAAGAGCCAATGCTCTCAGACTCTTCCTAAGGGTTACTTTCCCAATCCCTAATGAATTATAAACTTCATCTTCGCTTAGGTTATATTTATACATCAAATCATGTAGGAGTTGAGATTGATTAATCAAACTCCACTTTTTCTTACCACTGATATGATGTAAACCCATTGTGATAAGATGCTTCACAGGACTTTCACCTGAAATTGACAAAACTTCTATTTTTTTAAAATCAGATTCACTTAATTTCCCAACATCATTTCCTCTTTTAAATTGGTCATAAAGATATTTTAGGGCAGCCGTACGACGATTACCTTCCACCACAAGAAAACTCCTCTCGGGTAATTCTCTAACTTGAATAGGGTCTAATTTGAGTATGCCATTTGCTTTAAAACTAACTATCAAATCGCTTATATTCTCTTCATTTTTTCCAACTAATAGATTATAGGTGCGGTCTTGGATACGCTTATCGCTGATTTCGGCATCTGCCACCCTTTTATAGTCCTTGTTATCAATGAACCGATAATTATTGGCATCGAGCATTAATCTATCTATATGTTGAGATATATATTTATCTTGTTCCATTTTTTTATCTTTTTGTACAAATATATTAAAAAACTCTCACCTTCCCCGTTACGGCACTGTTTATCAAGCTACTCTTATACTCCTTCAAAACCTCTATCTCTCGCTCTTTTAAGCCTATCGCTTTTGAGATTTTGGCGGAAATGTTTTCTAAATATTCTGAAATGGCAATTTGTTCTTCAAATGGAGGAATTATGATTGGCATTCTATTTAATAACTCTTGACTTAATGATGCTCTAATTACCAAATTCATTTCTTTTACAAAAAAGGCTCTATGAGTTTTGCTACTAAAATAAAATTTTGAGAAACCTTTATAAAGAATATCTTTGCTTGGTCTAAATCGAATCAAAAAACCTGCAAAAGTTGCATCTTCGATTGTTTTTAAGCAAGTTGAAGCAAATCCTATTTCTTCAACAGTTTCGGAGGTTCTCGTAAAAAAAACATCACCTTCTTTTACAGAATATTGCTTTCTATCTTCAATACTCGACTCTGCTAAACCATTTACATTTTCAGCTAATTCTATGCTTTTATAAACATCTCCATAACTAACAAAAGGAAATCCAGTACCAAAATATTCAGCACCTTTACTAACACCATTTTGACATTTTCCGATGTATCTCAACCTTTTCACTTCCCAATGCTCAGGAATTTCTCCAATCCATTCAATACCACTATCTTTCAAAGGTACATTTACATCTAAACCACGAGTTACCGCCCGATGAATCAGTATTTGGCGGCGTTCTTTCAATAGTTCAATTTGGCGTTCTTTTATCTCAATGGCTTTGTCGATTTTGGTGTTTTTTTCATCCAAAAATTGAGCTATTTTTTCTTGCTCGGATAGGGGTGGCAGGATTGATGGAATTCTAAAAAAATCATCAGTATAAAGCCTTAATCTACTTTCAATTACTCCTGAAGAATTTCTTTTGAATTCAGATTTGTATAATTCTGTTCTAAATAAATAGTGAAAATATTTTTTTGCACCTTCTACTTTTAGCCTATAAATAGAGTAGGCAGGGCTTGTAATACCTTCAAATTCTGAGAAACCTAAACTACCATTCCAAGCAAGCATTATGTTTGAAACTAAATCGCCTTTAAATACCTTTTTATATCCTTCTAATGTTGCTGCATTTGTCAATAATTCACCTTCTTCTAATTTATCACCTTTTTTTGTTACACCAGTATATTGAGAAACAGAAAGTAAATCCTCATTTCCATTCATACTTCTTTCATTAATCTCTTTGAATAGATTTTTTATTCTTGTCACCTCCCAATGTTGCGGGATTTCACCGAGCCACTCGACGTTTGAGGGTTTATAATTATCGTATTTTTGTAGTTTATTGTTCATCTAAAAGACTCTGTAGTTTTGAGGTAATTTGTTCAGTGGCTGGCAAAAGTGCTTTGTATGCCTCTGGGAGGCTATTTGTTGTAGTATAAGTTGCCACTCCAATGGGCAATGTTGCCGTTTTTAGCGAATATTCAACAATTGTTCGGTCCTTGCTTTTGCAAATAATAATACCGATGGCAGGGTTTTCGTGCGGTAGTTTCACAGTATCATTCAACACCGATAAATAGAATTCCATTTTTCCTTTGTGTTCGGGTTCAAACTCACCGATTTTCAAATCAATTGCAATGAGCGATTGCAGTTTTCGATGAAACAGCAGCAAGTCAATTTTATATTCTTTGTTGCTTACATATATTTTGTATTGGTTGCCAATAAAACTGAAATCAGCCCCTAATTCTAATAAAAAGCTTTTGATGTTTTTTATTAGAGCTTGCTCCAATTCATACTCACTATGCTCGTTTGCCATTTCTAAAAACTCAAAATTATAATGGTCTTTTACTGCCAAATGAGCTTGGTTTTTTATTTTTTCAGGCAAAACATCATCAAAATTGGTTTGATTGAGCAAGTATTTTTCGTAGGTTTTGTTTTCAATCTGATGAATTAGTATATCTTTTGTCCATCCAAATTTTTTGGTCGAAATTGTATAAAACAAACGTTGTTGTGAGTCTTTACATTTCGACATAATAATCAAATGTTTACTCCAACTAATTTCTCCAACCAATGGTTGGAGATTTGTATTTCCGTTATATTCATTATAAAACTGTACCATATACCAAAGATTTGTAGTAGAAAGTCCAGACATTGATGGGAACTCCGCTTGTAATTCTTTAGAGAGAGTAGGCACAATGGCTTTGCCCCAGCCCAGTGTTTGTTTTTCAGCGATGGCTCTGCCCAATTCCCAATATAAGTTTATGAGATGCACATTTACTGCTTTCAGGGCTTGGTACTGAGCCTCTCGCACTTTTTGCTTTATTTCAGCAATAAATTCTATCTGATGCGTATCTAAATTCATAATAAAATCTTTTTGTTTTTCAATTGGTCAGCCACTGTCTGACCAATTTGTAAAATTGGAGTAAATTTGAATTTTGCAGAAATTGTCTGCAAAATTGATTGCTTTTTAA
Source organism: Emticicia sp. W12TSBA100-4 (assembly GCF_040253585.1). Classification (NCBI taxonomy): domain Bacteria; kingdom Pseudomonadati; phylum Bacteroidota; class Cytophagia; order Cytophagales; family Leadbetterellaceae; genus Emticicia; species Emticicia sp. W12TSBA100-4. The sequence goes on along the minus strand of NZ_JBELAU010000001.1, from coordinate 456,849 downwards.
ATTTGGCAGACTTGTCTGCCAAATTCAGCAGTTTAAAACCCCAAAATCTCAGCAATCAAACCATCGCTTTCGGTTTCGAGTGCCAAAATATCAGTCGTTACGTCTTCCAAACTACGCAAAGGCTTGTGGCGATAAAAATACTTGTTGAAACTGATTTCGTAGCCAATCTTGGTGGCATCGAGGTTAAGCCAAGCCTCTGGCACGTGGGGTTTTACTTCACGCAAAAAGTAATCGTAAATGTTTTCTTTCAAAGGCACATTTTCAGTATCTCGCAAATCTGATTCGGTTTCGTATTCGATGTATTCGCCCGCTTTTGTGGTAGCAAAATAGCCATAATCAGACAATTGGTTTTCAGTGCAGTCGAGATGCTCCAATAGTTTCGTGAGTTTTTCGCCCGTAAGTTTGGTCGTAGTTTTTATGACCTTTTCGGCGGTTGGGTCATACCAACTCACGGCGTTCAGAATGGCGTTTTTCTCGGAAGATGATAATTTACTTTTGCTTGCCTTCAATTCGGACTCTATATCATTTCTGAAAACATTAAAATCGCTGTATTCGTCCGTACCAATGGCGGTCATTAGTTGGCTGGCAATCGTGAGCAAGTCTATTTGTTTTTGCCACGTAGCGGGGTTGGTTAGCGTACTTGCTTGTTTATTATTGAGGTTGAGTTCTTGTTTTTCGCACCAATCCAAGATAGTTTTTTGGTGTTTTTCGAGATTGGTATAAACTTCTTCTCCAAAAGTTTCGTAAGCCCACGCCATTGGCTCACGTAATGATTTATCAAAACGCAGTTCCGCAATTCGTTCTTCGCTAAACTGAGCCTTTAAGCGTTTTGGGCGTTCGATGCTTACTTTATAATACCCAAAATCTTGATTATCAAATACTTTGGCGGCAATACCTTCTTCGCCCACTCGTTCAATGGCTTGTAGGTTTGTATAAACCGATACAATTTCTTTGATGTGTTCGGGCGAAAACTCACAGTTTTTATTACCCAGATTCTTACGCAATTTTCGGTAAAGCTGCCTAGCATCAATCAACTGTACTTTGCCTTTGCGATGTGTAGCTTTATTATTGCTCAATACCCAAATGTAGGTCGTGATACCCGTATTATAGAACAAATTATTGGGCAGTTGAACAATGGCATCGAGCCAATCATTTTCGATAATGTAGCGTCTGATATTGCTTTCTCCGCCGCCAGCATCGCCCGTAAATAAGCTCGAACCATTATGCACCGAAGCAATGCGAGTGCCAAGCGGACTTTGGTTGAGCGGTTTCATTTTATCAACCATTTCCATCAAAAACAATAACTGACCATCGGAAGAGCGAGGAATGGCATCAGCATCTTCTTCGATACCCCAATAATCTTTGAGTTTTATCTGAAAACGGCTATCAATCGTCTCTTTTCCATCTTTGATGTACTTCTGCTCACTCGCCCAAGATTTACCGTAGGGTGGATTTGAGAGCATAAAATCAAACTTTGTACCCGCAAACTCATTCGTCGAAAGCGTAGAACCAACCCTAATATTTTCGGGGTTATTACCCTTAATCATCATATCAGATTTACAGATGGCGTAGGTTTCGTCGTTGATTTCCTTGCCATAGAGATAAACATCGCCTTTGGCTTTGATGTCGCCTTCTTCGTCTTTGACAAAATTCTGAGATTCGGTCAGCATACCACCACTGCCGCAAGCGGGGTCATAGATGGTCATTACGGGCGGTAGTTTGTCTTTTACAGGGTCGAAAATGATATGCGTCATTAGGTCAATCACCTCCCGAGGTGTGAAGTGTTCGCCCGCTTCTTCATTATTATCTTCGTTAAATTTACGGATAAGTTCTTCAAACACATAACCCATGCCCAAATTGCTCAACGGAGCGAGTTTTCGGCCTTCGGGGTCGGCTTTTTCAAAAGGTGTCAGATTGATATATGGCGAAGTGAATTTCTCCAACACATCAAGCAAAACATCTTTGGTGGCCATGTGTCGCACTTGGCTTTTGAGCTTAAACTTCTCAATGATTTCTTTTACGTTGGCACTAAAACCATTGAGGTAGTCTTCAAAATTGGCTTGTAATATTTGTTGGCTATTGGTGGCGGTATCGTGCAAGCGTTGGAGAGTCCAGTCGCTGATATTATAAAAAACGTAGCCAGAGGCTTCTTTAAGACCATTTTCGTCGAGTTCGGTAAGACCTACTTCATTTTTTTGAAAAGCAAGTTCTTCTAAAACTGCTGTTTTGGTGGGTTCGAGAAGAGCATCTAAACGACGCAAAACAACCATTGGTAGAATAACATCACGGTATTTTCCACGGACATAAACATCACGGAGGCAATCATCAGCAATCGACCATATAAAAGAGACTAATTTGTTGTGTACGGCAGTATTCATGTATTGTTTTTGGAGTGAAATAATGGGTAAATATCGGTAAAAAATTGTGTTTTGGGATAATAAATGATGGAATACTTTTGAACATTTTCTCTATCCAAAAACAGAATATGAGGGTAAAGTCATATTCCAACCTCCATCGAATTATCTTCTTTTTTCTGCGTAAAAACTAAATCATCAATAGCATTTTTTGATAATCCGTCAGCTAAATCATTTTTAATAAGCCCAATATCCAGCCCGTCACGGTTAATTTTGTCAAACTCAAAGTTTTCTATCTTATGAATGATGGGCTTGCCATTTTCGATTGAAACATTGTAATCAGCCGTGGCAATAATAGCACCTTTTTTGTCAGAAATTAATAGTTCTCCGAACTCGCTTTCTAAACTTTTTTTAAGCATTTCGTCTTTCTCAGGAGTTGACTTTTCGGCTAAATAGCCTTTGTTCTTTTCTATGAAATCTTTGTCAATTTGAGTACTTTCTTTCAAATTTGGTATCATTAGATACACTGAATTTGTATTGCGATTGAAAGTAATGACGAAATTCTGTGCATCTGAAGTATTGATTTTTTCTTGAAAACCAGCATCAATTCCTGCAAAATTCTGTAATTTATCATTTGATTGAATCTTCTGAAACTCTATAAAATGTTGATGTGTACTAACTTGATGAATAGTTTTGACAATCACACAATCGTTGATAGGAAAAAGCTCTTTGCTGAGTTGCAAAGCCAAAAGTTTTTCTTCTTGTAATGTGCGTTGTAGTAAAAAGTCTCGTTGCTGCTTTTCAACTTCTTGTTTTAAAATGGGGTTAATTTCCTCAATTTTACCTTGTCTAATGATGGCAAAAACCTGTGGTTTATCTACTTCGTGCGAAAGATTATATTTTTCTAAATAGAGTTTTATGGTCTGCTTTTGCTCTAAACCCCGCTGTTCTGCATACGAAAACGCTTCAACTCCTTGCGAAAATCGTTTTTCTGGCAACTCAACACCCTGTTTTTCTACCGTTACCACAAAAGGCTTTTGGCGTTTCAATTCATCATTCCAATCTTTTTGAATGGGGTGTTCTAAAACAAATTCATTGGTTAAACCTTTCAATTGAATCAAACCTTTTTCCACCGTCAGTAAATTGGTATTATCATAAGGAAACTTGATTTCAATCTGAGCATTATGAGTAGATTTGGTTATAGTGATAACTTTCACAGCCGCTTCACTACCTTCGGCAATATTATTTTTCAGTGGGTCAATCAAATATTCTTTTAGGTTGTTTGCCATTACTCGGCGTTTTTCATCAGTATCATAAGAAAAGTTGATGCTCAAAGTTGCTTCCGTCTTTTGGCTGACATTGATTTCTGCTTTGATATTATTCGATAAATCGTTTTCGGGTTTAGACAGTCGGCCAAGAAGGTTAATTGTAAATACTTTTCCTGCTCGGTCGTTGTCCATTAACGAAATAATTTGTTTCGGTTCGGAAGCATTAATGAATTTTTGAATGGTATTGTAAGCCGAATTACTCGGATTACCAACGGTTGAAATAAATGCTACTTGCAAATTCTTTGACCTTATTTCTGCATATTTCAACTCAAAATAAGACATCGCATCAATCGGTGATTCAATCAAATAGAGTTTGTCAAGTTGTTGCTTGGGAAAATTAGAGGAATGAATTCCATTCTCTCTTTTTTCTTGAATTTTATTGAATTGCCCGCCTCGATAGCCCAATTCTTCATCATTTCTACGAATTTTTGCCAATAAAATCTCTTCATTTCTGATTGGAAAAACGGTGTTTGTGTAGGTCTTTCGATAGTTTAAACTTACCTTTTCGTTATATACTTGGTATTGAAATTCGGGCGAACGATACGTTTTTTCGGTAATGCCACGACCTTCTAAATATCGGGTATCAGTCAAAGGTAACAAGTTCAACTCTCGGTCAGTTAAGCGTTTTTCTGTTTCTGCTTTTCTACTAATAGCTTTCACTTTTACCGATTGTTGTGTTGGAGGATTACCCAAAAACTCATCAATTTTCTGATACAATTTCCTTTTACCTGCGGCACTCGACAGGTCAAGATGATTCTTGTTTTTTTCAAAATCAAGCAAAGAGCCTCGGTCGCTACTGTCCATTGCCGTCCAGTATTTATAACCGGTTTCGGGATAATAACGAACGCCAATTGTATCCAAGTTTTCTTGTCCAATGTTCTTTTGTAAAATCACATCGGTTGCCGTTGATTTTTGTTTATTTACCTGATAACCTTGCCTTTCAGCATAATCTACCAAATTGATTTCAAACTTGGCTTGACGTATTTTTTCTGCGGCACTGACTGTGGTATTTTCCATCGTTTTTAAATTAAAATAGCTTGAATTTTTCTTTTAAATATATATTATAGTTTGTTTTTGAAAATATTTTAATACATTTGTTTCTTAGAAATTGTGTTAAACTATGTTATTTAATTTTCATATACAAATACATTAAAATACTATAATGAAAAATATTTCAAAAATAGTATTGAGATACCAAGTAAAAATCTTGCTATTGGTACTTTTCATAAGCCTGTTTCTAAATACTTATGAAATGCTTTTTAGTCTAATTAAATCAGAAGCAATTTTTAATAATGGCCGACCCAATGAGATAGGAAATACAGAAGGACTCTTGGCAATAATCGCCTATTGTTCATTGGTTGGCATTGCCTATTGCGTGTTTTCGGCTTATCTGAATAATGACTTTCGGAGAAATAAATTTCCCGATATGAGTTTTGATAAATTCAAAGACGAACCTCAATTCGATGTGCGAGATTGGACAGACTTTAATAAATCTTGCCTGATAGAAACGGAACGCTTGAAAAGAATTTTGTACAAAACGGAAGGGGAAGAAAAAATTGTACCTACTGAAAATACTCAAAAAAATAGAATCGGTGTAATCTTACCATCCTTGCATAATAGTGCAACTTTAGAAGTCGATGAAGTGATGAATTTGAAAAATAAAATTAACCAAACCAAACACCGAAGGGCTAAAGCTGAAAACGTTTTAACTCTTTAAAAGAAAAAAACAATGAAAAAACAACTCACTCTATTACCCATCTCAACGCTCATCATTGCCTTTGCACTTTTGAGTATTTTACCCTTAGAAACCTTCGCCCAATCGGCGGCGGGAGCTCAAAGTATTGTGAAGAAATTCATTGATGTTATCAACATTTTGTTTCCCGCTGCATTGGTTTTCGGACTCATTTATGCCGTGTTTGGGTACATTGCTGATGCTCCCAACAAGCACCAAAGATTGATTTATCTCATTGTGGGTGTAGCCATTTGGTATGGTTTCTCGATGATTATCGGAGATATTCAAAGCTCATTTGGTGGTAGTGGAAAAATTGACCCTAATATCGTTCGATAAATATGGAAATCCGAAAATCTTTAGAAAATCCGATTAAAATACAAGGAATTGATGCCTCCGATTTGGGGCTTTCACTCGTGCTTTGGATTAGTTCGTGCATCTTAATGAGTGTGTTACGTTCCTTGTTCAATATCTCGCCTTACTATTATTTGCTTAGTTTGGTAAGTCTTATTTTGATTTTAGTCCTACTTAAACGAGCTTCAAAGAAAAAACATCCTTCGTTTTTAAGAAGTGAAATATCTTGGCAATTCATGCAAACCAATTTGATTGATGTACAACAACCCAAAGTATTTTTATGCAACTAAATCTTATCAAAAAAGCCAGTTTTGAAGACCTATTTCCGATTTGGGCAATGGAGGAAAACCTTGATGGGCAGGGGCAAATCATCTTCAAAGACGGTCGGGTAGGCATTGGTTTTAAAGTCAATTGTATTGAAACCGAAAAACTCAGTTCGGGCGAATACAATAAAATTGGGGAAAGTTTTACTGCTGCATTGGCTGACCTACCGCCCGATGTTACAGTGCAATTGTTGGGATTTTATCATTATTTACCCTACGATGCTGACTTAAAGGACAAGTCAAATTATGAGTATAAAATTTTGATGAATTACTTGCAAAGACCGATTCAACAGCACCAACAATACTTGTTTATTTCCTATGGAACGGCTGATATTAAAGAAAAAAGTGCCGTTAATAATCTGTATGTCAGAAAAGGAATGGCTTATGTTGCTAATCCATTTAAAGGTATTGAAAAGGTAAAAGAACAGCTTGAACGCATGGCGAATACCTTCATTTCAAAGGTGACGCAAAACAATGTTAGCTACGTTCGATTGGGTAAAGAAGCTCTCAAAAGTGTAGTGCTGCAATATTTCAACCTTAAATTCGATGAACCACAGCATTTTATCAGCAATGCGTTCCAACCTCACCGAGATTGCTTGCAAATCGGACAAAAACTGGTAGGCATTGCCACTATGGATGGACAAGCCAAAGAGATTTTCTACGACCATAAGAACGAACAGGGAGTTTGCACACCAACGATTTTACCTTTGGGCAATGAACTGGAGTTGGAACACATTCTTTCTATCACTTGGAAATCATTGGATACCGAACCCGCTATTCATAGCCTCGAAAGTAAAGCTCGTTGGACGAATAATTTAGGCTTTTTGTCTTCCCAAGCCCACGATACCCAAAGTGAAGAAATCAAAGAACACATTGACGAAGTAACCAAAGGTGGTAGAAAACTCTTCGATATGAATGTGAGTGTGATTTTTTGGGGCATTGGTGAAAGACAATTTAGCCAAAACAAAGACCTCGTTGGTCGGGCTTTTAGTAAAATCCGAGCCAGTGCATTTATTGAGCAAACCGACACATCGGCCTTGTTTTTCTGCAATTCCCCCGCTAATTCCTACCAAAATTATCGTTGGATTGAAAAAATAACCAATGAAAATGCGGCCATTTATGCCAATTACATCAGTAATTATCAAAGCGAAAACAAAGGAGAATTACTTTGTGACAGATACGGCTCGCCCGTCTATGCTGATTTTTATTCACCCAAATTGAACGGCAATAATTTTATGGTGATTGGGCCGACTGGTTCGGGGAAAAGTTATACCATCGGTTACATGATTATCCAAAGACAAGAAAAAGGTGAAAGGCAAATCATTATAGATGTAGGTGGCACATACAAAACTATTTTCTTTGGTAATCGTAAAAGCCTGTATTATGAATACAATCCCAGCGAACCACTCAAGTACAATCCTTTCTTGATTCATCGTAGTAATAATGGCATTTATGACCTAAAATCTAAGGATAATGAGTTAAAACCAACCTTTTTAATCAGTCTGATTGCCACCATTTGGCTTGGCACGGACAGGAAATTAGAACCCGCTGAATTAGCAATTTTGGGTGAATTAATCGTGGGTTATTACGATGCCTACAATGAAACGTTACTGGGTGTACCAAGCATTGATGGCTTCTATCAACATGTGTTGGCGTATCGAGAGAAAGGCATTGCTGACCCAAAATCATTTGAATACCTTGACTATGAAAGGCGACAACGCTTTTTTGACTTCAATAAACTGATTATCACCCTTAAACAATTCGCCAAAGGTGGTTTATACGGTGAAATCCTCAATGCCGAAACCTTAGACGATGTTTCTGCCTTCTCATTAATTTGTTTTGACTTAGCTAAAATCAAAGAAAACCCTACGCTTTACCCCATTGTGGGCATGATGATAAGCGAACTGGCTGCCGATATTTTAGCCAAATATCCCAATGATATTCGACGCATCTACATTGACGAAGCATGGAGTATGTTGAGTGGGCTGGGCAATTTCATTGAAAATATGTACCGAACCATTCGGAAAATCAAGGGAGTTATTGGCATCATTACCCAAGGCATCAACGAAATCAAAAAATCAGGTATTGGCGAAATTGTAAAAGCCAATAGCTCAACGATTATTATTTTGAACCACGAAGATAGTGATGTGTTGAAAGGTTTATGTGAATACATGGGCTTGACCGAACACCAGGAAGATTTAGCTAAATCGCTCCGAAAGTCGGAAAAGTGGCGAGAAATATTTGTCAAACAAGGAGAATTTGCTAAAGTGTATCGAGTAGAAGTACCGCTTTACATTGCGGGTTTGATTACCAGTTTTCCTGACGACCGTAATTATATCAGAAACTTAGCAGGTGAAAATGGGGAGAATATCACGTTGGCCTTAAACCGATGGATAGAGCAAAAGACAAATCAACGCTCGGATTAGAAAGTTAAGGATTCATTGTAATCAATAATTTTCATTTGCAAAATCATTTTAATACTTAAAAGAAAAATACTATGATTCTAATTTTTTCAAATCCTGGTATCATGGAAAATGGTACTTTTCAAGGAGCATTGGGAGCTGCAAAAGTTTTGGTAAGTACCGCTTCTGGCACTTGTTTGAGCATAGCATTTTCTATGCTGGCAATCCAAGTTTTTTGGATGATTACTCAAGTCATTGTTTTTCAAAAAGCTTGGGACTTAATGGCTGTTCTTCGAGTGCTGGGCTTCATCTTCTTCATCAGTTTCTACAATGAGTTAGCTACTTCAATTATTTGGACGGCGGATAATATCAGCAATTTATTTGAGGCAAAAAAAGATATTTTGAATGCTTTGGGCAAAATTACCACTGGCGATATTACACAAACCCACGAAACCTCTTTGGGCATTCTCGGAACTTTGCCCTACGATGATTTTTCAAGTTTCGTGGCTTGGTTGATGAGTAAAATCCAAGAAGGCTTATCGCTATTTGTACGCTTACTGATAGGCAAAATGCAGGTAATGTTGGTATCATTTATGTACGTAGCAGGGATTTTCGCTGCGATGTTGGCTACGATTCCAGGCTTTGGTAGTTCGTTTGGGCATTGGCTCAAAAACCTGCTCAACATGCTGTTTTGGTCATTGACTTTGGCAATTTTGGATAATTTCATGGTATTTTTTTTCAAAAGTTACCAACCAGACCCAGCCGATGCGATGATTGACTTGGTGGTGCTAAACCTTGCCATCATCATCATGTACATCAGTGTGCCACTGCTCACGAGTCTTTACATTGGCCATGCAGCAGCATCGGGCATCATGTCTCGCATGGGTGGAACGATGGGTGGAGTAGCTTATGCCGCCAGTGGTTTTATGAATAAAAATGCAGGGTCAATTGGTAGTAAAGTGTCAAATTATGCTCAACGTGGGTATGCGACAATGAAAGATAAATTGAATGGAAATTCAGCTAAACGAAACAAATCATGAAAAATTTATTTGAAAAAGGAGTTAGTTCTGGTAACATTGATAGAGTTACGAATCGGCTTTACAATTTGATGCTTTTCTCAATTGGGGCATTGGTTTTTAGCAATATATTTTGGGTAGTTTGGCAGTGGCAAGTCAGCAAAGATGCCGACCAAAAAGTATATGTTCGCTCTGGTAAAAGTTTATTTTCAGCCAATTTAGAAAGTAGCTCTGATAGTAGAAATATCTATCAAGCACGTGGTTTGATTGAAGCCTTTACTGAACTATTGTTTGAAAATAATGCCGAAAACTACCGTGAACGGCTCAATACCGCACTCACACTCATCACTGCCAAAGATGGTCAAGCAATTGTTAGAGGATTTAATGCAGAAAAAGTTTTAGAAAATCATTTCAAATACAACAGTTTTTCAAGGCTACAAGTGGACAGTATTTCAATCAATATGAACATTATTCCCTACCAATGTACGGTTTTGATGCAACAAATAATTGTGTATGATGGTAAAGAAGTAGCTAATCCGATTGGAGCAAAGTTTAATTTAATACCCGCTCTATACTCCGATGAAAATCCCTTTGGCATGTTGATTACCAACTTTAATTATATCACTTATCAAGCCATTGAAAAACCATGAGACAGTTACTTTCATTAGCACTATTGTTGTTAAACTTTCATTCTTACGGGCAGCGTGACGTTGGACGGCATTCCATCGGGCAGAAATACGATACCATTTATGTCAGCACTGAAAGTACAACATATTTGATTTTTGACGAACCGATAAGTTTGTTCAACTTGGGCAGTAAAGACTATGAAGCCCAAGCCGACGACCCTCATATTCTTTTCATTCGAGCCAAAACAACTTTGGCCAAACGAAGTACGATTGTTGTAACGCACGGCGATGAGATATTGACTGCTTACGTCGCCTTCAAAATGAACTCGCAGGCCTTTTATGATTTCCGAAAAAAGCAATTACCGAAAGAGGAAATTGTAGAAAATACCGAGCAAAAGCAAATAGAAAATAAGCTCAAACTCCTAACAAGTCTGCCAAGAAATGTCAATATTAAAGCTAAAAAGCAGCAAATTGAACTTAATCTACTGAATTTGTACAATGACAATGAGGCTACCTTTTTGAGATTTTCGCTCCAAAATCAGAGTAGTATTATCTATGATTTAGACTATGTAAGTTTTGCCTATATCGAAAAACGTAAACGGACGACCAAAAGGATTAATACCTTGAATGGTGGTTTGCAGGAAGTTGAACCCTTGATAAAATTCGAAAAATTACTCACCGAATCGAGAAAAAGTAATGAGTATTTGTATGCTTTACCGCTGTATTCTACCACAGAAGATGGTTTCTTACAAGTAATTTTTAGAGAAAAAGCAGGTTTACGAAGTATCATCATCGAAATTCCCTTTAAGAAAATCCTTCGTGCAGAACTTTTTTAGTCTGGAAGAATTTTCAATACTATCATTTCAAAACGAATTATAAAACTATGTCTTCAGCCAATAGATTAGAAGAAAATCAAGAAGCCCAAAAGGAAGTTGAGATTCCTAATAAACCAATACTGAGCAGATTTGCCAAAATCAAAGTTTTCTTGAAAAAAAACTGGGCTGTATTGTTGATTCTCCTATTAACCATTAGCTCATATATTGTCTTGCAATCAGTTAAAAATGACTTACAATCAAAAACAGGTGAGCAAGCAGGTTTCAAAAGTGGGGAAACCCCCGATTTAGCTAAAGAAAACAAAGCAAAAGAGGAAGCTCAGACACAAATTGATAGAGTTGGTGCGGCTGGCCAAGCCAATAATCAAATTAATGAAACGAAAACTATGGAAGCCGATTCTAACGAATTAGTACAGTTTTCGATGGTAAATGCTTATAAAAAAACACAATCTAATGAAGTGCAAAAGGTTGCAGTTACAAAACAAGATACTATCAAGATTGTAGAAAAAAATGATATGAGGGTTGTAAGACCAAAGAATAACACTCAAATTTTCGCAGCAAAAAGCAAAAGGGAGAAAATCAAGGTTTCAAAAAATGAAATCATACCAGACACTGAGGGATTCAATACCGTTGTAGTTTCATCAAAAAAGTCGGTTGAAAATACAACAAATAAGGAATTTACATCACCAAAACGCTATTATAAAGCGGTAGTTTATGGCAATCAAACGGTTAGGAGCGGCTCACAAGTTCGGATAAGGTTATTAGAATCGCTCACAGTAGATGGACAAACAATTCCCCCAAATAGCCTATGTACTGGTATTGCCCTACTTGGGTCAAACCGAGTAACCATTGCTCTTACCTCTGTCCAAGTTCACGGACAACAAATGAGTATCAAAAGCATCGTTTTCGATAAAGATTTATTGCCAGGTATCGCCTTTAGCAATGAGACTGAGGTGCAACAAAGCATTCGCCAACAACGCAATTCGGGCATTGACCAAGCAAGCAATGATGTGATTAATAACATTCCACAAATTGGGGGTACAGCAGGTGCAGCTCTATCAACAGGGGTTGGCGTAATAAATGGAATTTCTAAGAGTATTCGCTACGGTGGCGTACAGAAAAACATCGGTGAAATCACCTTAGAAGAAGGTTACAGGGTATTTATTCAACAATAATTTAAACCAAACAAAATCTTATGAAAGAACGTATTTTAATTTTATTCCTATTGATTGGAAAAATAGGTTTTGCCCAGATTCCAAGCATTGACCCAACGGCAATTCAACGATTGATTGAGTTGAAAAATACCGTTGCCACCTTGAAAAAAGGTTTAGCACTCCAAAAAAACATTGATACCAACACAATGGGCGACGAAGCCAACTCAACGGCTCTCGTAGAAGCACAAGGTAAAATCGAAGACTTTTTAAGAGATAGCGATGAATACATTCGTTTATCGTTTAATAATACTGCTTATAGCGATTTGAATAATTTGAGTCGTTTTAGCCAAAATTTGAAAAGTAATATCTCCAATAACCTGAATAGTAGTACTTGGAAAGTAAATGACTTACAAGCTTATTTGATGGGGACAAACTACTCGGCTAATAGCGGTTCTGAATTTTATGATGTCCTTACCAAAGGGATTTCTTTGGATAATAAGCAAGGTACAAATACCATTAATGGCTACTATGACAATCTGAATAAACTTTATAACCGCCAATATGCTTTGCAAACGGTTATGCAGAAAAAGAAAATTCAACAGGCTCTGACTTACTACAAAATGGCTGACGAACTGGAAGCAAAAGCAATGGCACTGAACGAAGGAATGAAAAGTCAAACAGCAGGAAAACCATTCACTTTACAAAATAAAGGCGTTTTTGGACTCAACAAATCTACCAATACTGGTGGGCTATTTGATGATTTATTTTCATCTAATTCGGTGGAATTACCCAATTTTACTTCGTCAGGAGTAATAAAGGTGAATGGACAAAATTATGTATTAGATGCAACGGGTAATGTGTATGATGATAAAGGCAATTTTATTACACAAGATTTAGGTTTTGGAGCAAAAGAACAAGCAATGGAAGCATTTTTAAAAGATAATCCCAATCTAAAGTCTGCAATGGGTAATGCTTTCGATGAATTAATGGCAAATCCTTTTGGACTCATTGGCTCTTTGTTCAAAGGAGGGCCAAAAACACCCCAAGTGTATTTAGATGAAATAATTAAACAGAGAATGGAAGCAAAAGTACAAAATCAAGCCAATGCCGTACAAACCGAAATCTACAATAATATCCTAAAAACTGCCTTCGAGGGTAAGGATGGAAATTATTCGGGGCTTTTGAATAGCCTTAATTTCACCTCAAGTAGTTTCGGCACAAAATCAGGCTTACGTATAAGCACAGGCGAACGGATTGCAGGAAATAAATTCTCTATTGACTTAATCACTAAAGCCCAAGAACTAAGAGAAAAAGCCGATGCTTTGGTTTTGGAAGCCTTAAAACGCACTGATGAACAAAAACAATTGGATGCAGTTTGGCAAAAGGAAATGATTAGAAAATCATTAATCAAGATGACTTTATGAGAAAAATAGCCCTCATTACTCAAATTGTTGTCATGCTAAGCTGCTGCATTTCCTGTCAAGAAAATCCTGAAGGTGTCATGTTAAAGTATTTCAAAGTAGCAAATGAAGTAGTCAATAGCGATACTTCGGAAGTGGAGTATTTACACAAGCATTTGTCCAGAAGAGCCAAGAAAATGATTGATTCGTTGCCACTTTTGATGCCATATAGTTTACTCTCACTCACAAAAAAAGGGACATTGGCAATTGCTGAAATAAAAGACCAACAAGCCGTTACGAAAGACTCAGTTATTTTAAACATTGATTTGATTTACATCGGTGGTCATGTTGGCACCATTCAACAAGCAATGGTCTTTGAAGATAATGCGTGGAAACTAAGTATTTCCACTAAATAAATGTTATTTTATTTAGAATAAAAATCAAAAAAATGCTCGGTTTTACTGGGTATTTTTTTGAGATAATTTTCAAATTAATACACGTATTGCATTATATTTGTAAAGCAAACCGTAAAAAATTCTAAATAAAATGACACTACCTACTAAAGCATCTGCCTTAGATGCGATTAAAATATATGAGTCTATTTACCAAGAAATTCCCTCAATGATAGATGCTAGTCCTGAACCACTGACTTTTTGGGCAACAGCATTAGGTTTATCCAACTCGGCAGTTTCCAACAAGAAAAAAGGAAGAAGAGACTGGAAAGCTAGCGAAATAAAAAACGTACTGAAAGCTCTAAAAAAAGATACTAAAATAGTCGATAATTATATTGAAGTGCTTGAAAACATTGATAAAATGATTGCCGAAAAGGGGTACAAAAAACAATTTTTCTACCATAAAGTAGGTTTGAGTAATATGCAAATTCACATCCGCAAGACCAATAAAAACAAAGATTACTCTACTTGGCAGATTGACGAAATAAAGAAATTAGTCGAAGCTTTATAGCATTTTTAATATCAAACAATTTAAATAAACAACTTTATTGCTTTTCAAACGACGTTTTCATTACTACTGGTAGTTTTAACATGACTATTGTCTTTCAAGCAATTAATAGTCAGCTTTTTAGCTAAAAAAACTTCATAAGAAATAGTTCATTTTCTGATACTGAAATACGGTATCATTGCCTTTATCTTTTCCATATTTTAATAAAATAAGCATGGCAACAGTAAATTACTACCTTGATACTCGAAAAACCGATGAAGGTTTTGGTATCATTAAACTTAGAATCACGCATAATCGTGAACAAAAAGACTATTCTACAAAAATCAAGATTGCCACCTCAATCTTTGACAAACTAAAAAAGCAAGGGAGCGAAATAGATGGTAGAATCCGTGATAATGAAATAATTCACTATCATCATTTACTCTACGCAGCAAAAGATAATAGAAAGATTTTTGCAGACGGTTTTATCCTGCGTGCAAAAACGATTATTAAAAAATTAGGAGACAATTTTGACTTTGATAATTTCAAAAGCGAGTTTGATAATTATGGCAAAGAAATGATGTCTTTTGATGAGAAAACTGATTTAATCAAAACATTAAATATAAAATGTGAGGCTTTAAAAGCGAAAGGACAAATCACACATGGTACTAATTTTGGTTTGGTGGCAAAGTCATTAACACGATTTGTTGAATACTTACAAATAGAAGAACCGAACCGATTAAAGCCAAAGAAGAATTTTGTTTTAAGATTTAATCATGTTGATAGCACCTTTCTGAATGATTGGAGTTCATTTATGAAAGAACATGGTAAAGTATCTCAAAAAAAGGAGGATGGTGTACCAATAGGAGCATCGGGGGCTTCTGATACAACAATTGGGATTTATAGCCGAACCCTACGAGTTGTTTTTAATGATGCGATTGAGGCAAAAATTATTGAGAGAGATTCTTATCCATTTGGAAATAAACGTTTTTCTCCGCCTGTGGGTCGTAATATTAAGAAAGCACTTTCTACCAGTCAAATTGATGCAATCAAAGCGTATGTCCCAACACCAAATACATTAGAACAACGTTCGCATGATTTGTGGCTTTTTTCATACTTCGGCAATGGTATGAATTTTACTGATATCATCCACTTAACCTGGCAAGATATAAATGATGATAAAATCTTGTTTCAAAGACAGAAAACGATGAAAAGTAATACGGATATTTCGGTGAGAATAAATGATACTATGAGAGAGGTATTAGACCGATGGGCAAATAAGCAAAAAAATGAGAAAGACTTTGTATTTCCCTTTCTGGTCGGTATTAATTCACTTGAAAAACGTAAAGCTGAAGTGCATCAAGTTGTTAAAGTAACGAATCACTATATGAACCAGATTGGGGCTAAGTTAGGAATAAAAGAAAAGCTTAATACTTATGTAGCACGCCATAGCTTTGCAACGAGATTATTAAGAAGTAATGCACCTTTGGCAATGATAAAAGAAAAATTAGGACATAAAAAGATTTCTACAACTGAAAGTTATTTGGGGAGTTTTGAAAAAGAAGTAGAAGACAAATATTTAGATAAATTATGATTTGCCGAATTTGTAGTGAGACTTGTAGTGAGACCAATTTTTTAAGGCATAAAAAAAGAGCTACATTTTACTGTAACTCTCTGATTATCAAGATTTTAACTTGCTCCCGAAGCTGGGCTCGAACCAGCGACCCTCTGATTAACAGTCAGATGCTCTAACCGACTGAGCTATTCGGGAAACTTTTTTCGGTTATAATTTCGTTCTTCATTTCTTCGTTCCGAAATCATAATGCAAAGGTAAGGGATTTATTTTTTGTTGTCAATACCTAAGCGAAAGTTTTTTTTGCTTTTTTTTAAAGTTTTTTTTAGTGTATTGATAATCAATGTCTTGCACGCTCAAGAATTAATTCCTTTACTTTACGTGCATCGGTCTTGGCAAAGTTTCTAATCAAAATTTCTTGTTCTCTCGCTCTTGCTTTGATTCTGATGGTTGAAAAAAAGATACCAGAGTCGATTTCTACACCTGCAATATCGTTATAGAAAACAAAATTCTCGGTGCTGCTAAACACTTTACGTTCTTTAAATGTAACGCCTTTTTCGCTGAATATGACCTCATCAGGTAACAAAGGATTTTTTAGGGTACTTGCTGAAAATCTTTCGTTCATATCTCTAAATATTTAAAAATAAAAATTAAAATGGCACATACACTACTTTTTTTGTCTCAAAAAACTCTTCTGTGAAATAATCGGCTAAATCATACAATTTATATTTTCCACCAAACTCATCGAGCTCTTCAGTCAAATCACCGCCTTTTAGATACAAAATCCCATTTTTAAGGTCGTTAAACTGATTTTTAGTTACTTTGTCTTTAATCCACCCATAAAATGGCTTTAAACGTGTTACGGCACGGCTTACAATAAAGTCATAATCATTCACAACGTTTTCTGCACGTTCGTGTTGGGCAGTTAAATTTGTTAGCCCAATAGCTTGAGAGACTTCGGTTACAACTTTTATTTTTTTTCCGATAGAATCAACTAAGTGAAACTGACAATCAGGAAACATAATTGCCAACGGAATTCCAGGAAAACCTCCGCCTGTACCTACATCTAAAATTTCCGTGCCAGGCTTAAATTGCATAACCTTCGCAATACCAAGCGAGTGAAGCACGTGTTTTTCGTAAAGATTTTCAATATCCTGACGAGAAACTACATTGATTTGGGAATTCCAAAAACTATAAAGTTCTTGCAATTGTCCAAATTGGTGTAACTGTTTTTCTGTAAGGTTCGTAAAGTATTTTGTAATTAAAGAAACGTCTGACATAAACAATTTGGGCGACCGTCGCACGGCTTAACGCCATTTAATTTTCTTAGGATTTGAAAACAAAGTGATTAGACCAAAAATTAAATAATAACCTGCATACAACATATCGTAATAAGGTATCTTCCAAGAACTAACGGTATTATTGAGTTTTTTATTGGCTTTTGCCAGCACAATCCAACGAATAAAAAGCCACAAGAAAAACACAAACGTTACCAAACGCATCCAATCGTTGTATAAATAAAAATCTTGTAAATTATTATCATCTAATAAATAGGTAGGAATGCGTGACCACTCAGGTGCTTCAAACCATTCAGGTTTGATAAAAAACACTGGTAAAAACCAAAACCAACAAATAAGATGGCTGGCCGCCAATAGCCCTAAAGAAATCTTATCACGTAGTTTATAACGTTTTCCTACTGAAAGATGACGACGTTTTTGGATAATCCATTCGCCCCAAGTTTTCTTCGGAACAGACATCACGTGTGCTTCTTGCTCAATGCAAATCGCAACATTCTCTTTGTTTGATGCTTCATTGACAAATAAATCATCATCTCCACCCAAAAGTCCGTGATGGCTCGCAAAACCGTTTGTTACCCAAAATAATTCCCGACGATACATCAAATTTCTACCAATACCCATATAAGGCATCCTTGATAAAGCATAAGAGAAATATTGAAGAGCCGTTTGAAATGTTTCATAACGAATCAATGAATTGAGCTTACTGTCGGCATATTCATAAGGCGAAAATCCTAAAACAATATCTTTGCCTTGGGTCAATTGAGCAACCATATAATCAATCCAATGTGGACTGGTCGGACGACAATCAGCATCTGTTAATAAGATTACTTCCTTAGTGGCTTTTTTTATACCCATCGTCACTGCATACTTTTTTGCGGTAAAGTGGGCAGGAAGACTTTCAATTCTTACGAAATTTACCTTTTTGTAATCTCCTTCGTTAAAAAGTAAATAATCGTAAGTTCCATCAACCGAACGGTCGTCTGAAACAATGATTTCAAAATTAGGATATTCTTGTGCTTCAAGTAGAGGAAGAAGTTCCTTCAGATTCTCAAGTTCGTTCCAAGCTGCCACAACAATCGAAACACTCGGTTTCTTTTTTTGTTCGGTATCTGGTTCATTATCATAATGCGAAAGCAAACGAGTGAAAATCCCCAAAATATAGACGAGTTGGACGACTAAAGCAGTAAAAAATATAAACGGTAGTAAATAGTGCCAAAACACCATGCAATTGCGGTTTAGGTGAAACTTTGTGCAAATATACAAACCTTCAATGAAACCAATAGAAAGTTATTGCTAAAAATCAATGAATAAATACTTGTATTAGCCAAAATGAAGGGTGAAATTTGCTGTATGAAATACGAATTACATAAAACAGACGCACAGTCGAAAGCCCGTGCTGGCAAAATTACGACTGACCACGGCGAAATTCTAACGCCAATTTTTATGCCTGTTGGTACAGCCGCTACCGTAAAAGCAGTGCATCAACGTGAGTTGGCCAGTGATATTAAAGCTCAAATTATTTTAGGAAATACCTATCACCTATATCTTCGTCCAGGTCTGGATATTCTCGAACGTGCAGGTGGACTTCATAAATTTAATGGTTGGTCGGGGCCGATTCTCACCGATTCTGGCGGTTATCAGGTATTTTCATTGAAAGATATTCGAAAGATTTCGGAAGAGGGTGTAAAATTCCAATCGCATATTGATGGTTCAAGACATTTGTTCACACCAGAAAATGTGATGGATACTCAGCGAACTATCGGAGCCGACATTATTATGGCTTTTGATGAGTGTGCCCCCTACCCTTGCGACTACATGTATGCAAAGAAATCCATGGAAATGACCCACCGTTGGCTAACTCGTTGTATCAATCGTTTTGATAGCACCGAGGGAAAATATGGGTATTCACAAGCATTATTCCCTATTGTGCAAGGAAGTACTTATAAGGATTTACGTATTCAGTCGGCTGAGTTTATTGCCGAGCAAAATCGTGAAGGAAATGCAATTGGAGGGTTGGCAGTAGGCGAGCCTGCCGAAAAAATGTACGAAACCATTGATTATGTCAATGATATTTTGCCAAAGGACAAACCTCGCTACTTGATGGGAGTTGGTACGCCAGAGAATATTTTGGAAGGAATTGCTCTCGGTATTGATATGTTCGACTGCGTAATGCCAACTCGAAATGCCAGAAATGGTATGTTATTTACAACGCAAGGAATCATAAATATCCGAAACGAAAAATGGAAAGATGATTTTACACCAATTGATGAAACGCTCGGAGGATATGCGAGTACGTTTTATTCAAAAGCATATTTGCGTCATTTAGTAAAATGTGATGAGATTTTGGCAGCACAAATTGCCAGTGTGCATAATCTTACCTTTTACCTATGGTTGGTCGAGCAAGCCCGTGAGCATATCTTAGCAGGAGATTTCTTAACTTGGAAAAATGCAATGGTAAAGCAGGTAATGCAACGCTTATGATTTAAACTTGTAAGATTATCAAATTGGTTACAATCGAACAACTTGAGTCGAAATTTATGTGTTGACAGTTGAAAACTTCGCTTAAAAGTTATCACAATATATAAAAAATAAACAAGCCCCAAAGTAACTCTCGGGGCTTGTAAAATATAATCAGTTTTGAGAAGCTTACGCTTTTCCTGTCAGAATTTGCCCCCAATACATTCTTGGTAAAATCTCTTTTTTGAGCATATACATACTCCAACGCTCCTTGGATTGGTCGAATGGGAAAGTTTCCATCGGTTGATTATTATAATCAAATTCTGCTAAAACTAATTTTCCGTAACCCGTTACAAGTGGACAAGAAGTGTAGCCCGTATAACTTGCTCCGAATGCTTGACTTTCAATCAACGATAGTAAATTGGCCACTACAACAGGGGCTTGTTTGCGAATGGCAGCACCAGTTTTTGAGGTTGGTAGTCCAGACGCATCACCCAACGAGAAAATATTGGCATATTTTACGTGTTGAAGTGTATTTTTATCGACATCGACCCAACCGCCAGCATTAGCGAGTGGACTATTTTTGATAAAATCAGGAGCAGATTGTGGCGGTGTTACGTGAATCATATCAAACTCTACCCAAGTTTCAACATCTTTATTATTTTCTCCAAAACCCACAAACTTTGCACGCTTGTTCGGCCCATCAATTTCATCGAGCCTTTGCATGAAATTGAGTTTTATATTGCCACGTTTACAAACTTCTAAAAGCGTTTTTTCGTACTGAGGTACGGCAAAAAGTTTGGCGGCTCCACTCCAATACTGAATATCAGCATTGTCCAGAACACCATGTTTACGAAAATAATCGGTCGCCATGTACATAATTTTATGCGGAGCCCCACCGCATTTTACAGGTGTATGAGGGTTGTGAAAAATAGCTTTTCCTCCCTTAAAGTTTTTGATGCACTCAAATGTATAAGGTGCAGTTTTGAAGCTATAATTGCTGCAAACACCATTTTTGCCGAGCGTTTCGGGTAAACCTTTTACAGCACTCCAATTGAGCTGAATACCTGGACAAACTACCAGATAATCATAAGTATATGTAGCTTTATCGGTCGTAATTGCCTGAGCATCAGGATTAAATGTTTGAACCAATTCTTTAATCCAAACTGCTTTTTTGGGCATTACATCAGCTTCATTTCTTTCGGTTTTTTCAATATCGAAAACACCACTTCCTACCAAAGTCCATGCGGGTTGATAATAATGTTTCTCGGAAGGGTCAATGATAGCAATATCCAATTTATTATTCTTACGAAACAACTGTGCTGCTACCGAAATTCCTGCATTTCCGCCACCGATGATGATGATTTGATGATGATTTTTCATTGATTTAACTATTAAGGTTAATTAGAGTATTTAAGGTAAATGCTTTAAGCTAACTTCATAAAGTATAAACAATTCTTTATATAATTACAAATTTAATTCGTATTAATCAATTATTATTAGGATAATTCACGTAGTTTATCGAACAATTTAGTTATTTTGGAGCTTGACTCTAAGCTTGATGATTGAATTGTACTAAAAACAAGAAAGCCAGCAAAAGTACTATAGCTTTTACTGGCTTATTTTCTGATATTTTATTTATAATCAGGTGATTATATTAATCAGTTCGGCAACTTATCTTTCAATAAACCATACGTCCAAGTACCTGCAACTGCACTAAAAAGCGTTACGATTACAACCACATAACCGCTACCAATTTGGGCAAAAAGTGGACCCGGGCAAGCTCCTGTGATTGCCCAACCTAAACCAAATAGCAAACCACCGTAAACTTGACCTTTTTGGAATTTCTTAGGATGAAAATCGACGGTCTCACCAGCGATTGTTTTGATATTAAATTTCTTGATTAAAAAAACTGAAATCATTCCCACAACCACGGCACTACCAATTACGCCATACATGTGGAAACTCTGCAAACGAAACATTTCTTGGATACGAAACCATGAAATGATTTCAGCTTTCACAAACACAATTCCGAATAAGATTCCTACAATCAAATATTTTATGTTGTCTGTCCAGCTTTCGGCTTTTTTCATGTCGTTCGGAGCTTCACAAACAAATGGCTCAACAACAGCGGTATCTTGAATTTTCTGAATATTTTTCATCGAATTTATTAGCTTAGAATATTAGAATAATTTAAAAATGATTGGCATAATTAGGTGCGTCATCGTGAAGCCGCCAACCATGAAGCAACAAGTAGCAATTAACGATGGAACTTGTAAGTTTGATAGCCCCATGATGGCATGACCCGAAGTACAGCCGCCTGCATAACGAGTACCAAAACCCACTAAAAAGCCACCAACAACAAAGAAAATGAGTCCTTTTACTGAAAATAAGGTTTCAACTGAAAATAAATCAGCGGGCATTAAACCTGCAAAATCTTTGATGCCAAGGGCTTTTAAATCATTGATTGTGGCTTCTGAAAGAACAAAATCGTTTGGATTTTCTAAGAAATTGCTAGCGATGATTCCACCAAAAAAAACACCCAATACAAAAATCAAATTCCAAATTTCTTTTTTCCAGTCATATTTAAAGAAAGGAATATCGGCAGGAAAACACGCCGCACAAACGTGGCGAAGCGATGATGAAATACCGAAAGATTTATTGCCAATCAGTAAAAGAGTTGGAACGGTAAGTCCGATAAGTGGGCCTGCAACATACCAAGGCCAAGGCTGAAGAATAAAATCAAATAATTGGTTCATGCGTTTTTGTTAATAATGAAAATTGATAATTAAGTTTAAGTGAGTCATGTTTACTTTATTGAATACGAAGCGGTCGTTTTGGTAAGTTTCGCCAATATCATCTTTACGAACCACTAAAAGTAGAGCGTTGAGTCCTTTCAAATAATGGTCAAATTGATAAGTCAAACCCAAATTTATTTGTGAATAAGTAGGTACGCCGTATTTGTTTAAAGCAAAGTTTTTCACATCAGGAAGCTGAAAATAGCCGCCGCTCAATTCTATTTTGATGTGTTTTTCAGGTTTGAAAAAAGTGTTCAGCGTTACGGCCGTTACATCGCCAAAACCTTCGTTTCGTTCACGAGGCATAAACGTATAAAACGTTTCACGTCCCCACTCTCGTGGCATCAGATAACGACCTTTGGCCGTGATTCGAGTACCACTTAGAAACCAATCAAATTTGATTAATTGCTGCCCCAAACGCCCAGAAAATACATTTGAGCTACTATTTTTTTGCGTGTATGCCTTCGTTGGGTCTTCGTTTCCGCCATTTCCTACGGCATTTTGTTGGATATATTGTCCGCCAAAAATCCAGTTTTTGCCAGCATTTGGCTTCGATTTCCACTCTGCTTTTACTTGAACGGTGTTCAAAACATTAGCAATGTAAGTATCCCAAAGTTGAATATTCCATTGTTTCTTTTGGTAAACTGCTCCAACAATTCCGACACCTGCCGACTCTACATTATTCTTATACTGTGACGGTTTTCCAGAAATATCAACCCCAACTGGATAAATACCCATGCTTTCGCCCGTTTCAAACCATCGAACGGTTGAACGTGGTGAAATTCGCCAAATATATTCGCCGTGAAGATTCAGATTGTTTAATTCTTTTATTTCTAAAACGGCTGCTTCGACCAACGTTGGACGCATTCGCCCATCTTGTGGATTGATAAATGGCGTTTGTGGAATTTGGCGACCAATTGTTAAAGTTGATTTCTTACCAAAATGAGTTTTGACGAATAATTCTTCGAGTCGGTCTAAATCTTCGTGGTCGTCGGGGCGTTCGATGTCGAATAAACCTATTTCATATCGATTTACTTGGTTAGTTTTTGGGTCAGCTTTACTTAAATCAGATGATTTTAGATTAAACATAAAAAAGCCACTCAATCCAATCTGAAAGTGTTTGAAAAATTTCGGAGTTTCATAACCAATTCCTGCCCCCATACCCCAAGCATAATAATCAGACAAATCATCTTGATTGATTGTGCCTGACATATAAGAACGAGCATGACCATAAAAGCGACCTCTTTCAAAAAAATGGCTTAATGAATTGGTATCTTTTTCTGCTTCGAGGTGAGCATGAATGCCTTGTGCATTTGCGAAGCTAAACGACAGAAAAAATGACCAAACAACATATTGTAAATTGACTCTTCTCATAAATTGATACTTTATGCTACAAAAGTATCCGTTGAAAGATGCGAAATCCGTGACAAATGTTACATTGAAGTTTTTTTACCACTTAGTCACTAAGAAAAAAAAGAGACGTTCCATTGCGGCAACATCTCTTTCACAAACATAAATCAAAGGTTGTTGTACTCGAAAAAACTTTTATACAAATTGGTAATCAATGCCTGAAACTTGACTTAATAAATCTTGCGGAGCATCTAAAATTTTAGCATCGTGCCTTAATGTTGGTGTTACGGGTGAAAATTTTTGTAAATATTCCTTCATCATGCTGTGTAGCGTAAAGGCAGTATTTGTGCCTT
Source organism: Emticicia sp. W12TSBA100-4 (assembly GCF_040253585.1). Lineage (NCBI taxonomy): Bacteria > Pseudomonadati > Bacteroidota > Cytophagia > Cytophagales > Leadbetterellaceae > Emticicia > Emticicia sp. W12TSBA100-4. The sequence goes on along the minus strand of NZ_JBELAU010000001.1, from coordinate 432,562 downwards.
CTTTTACTCCTTTCATGCGGCAAAGCATATCATCTGGGTCGCCATCACGTTCGCAGGCACATAGGGTATAACTATTGGTTACATCGAGCGGCTGGCCAGCAATCGTTACTTTTTGTACCCGATGCCCGACTCTTTCAAAAGCCTTAAACTCAACCTGCATACCTTTGAAGCGTATCAGCCAACCGCCAAAACGTTTGGAAGCATCTTGAGCAAATACATTTTGTAGCTCTTTTTCGAGCCAATCCATGATTTGTTGACCAGTGGCTTTGGCGGTTCTGATGGTAGAATCAACAGGAAGCATATCGTATAAATAACCTTCAGTAATGGCTACTTTGCCATCTTTTCCAGCCGTGCGAGGCGGGCAGAAACGAAAACCATTCGATAGCACAATATCGGCATTAACTTTCCATTTTAGGGCGTCAACAATCATCGTATCAATGGTGTTTTCTACCACAAAATTTCGGTAAAGTGGTACGGTGCTATATCCTAAAACCTTGTTAATTTCTTCTTTATAAGGCTTTTCTATTTGCTCAATAATTTCTAAAACTTCCTTTTTTGCTGGAAATTTCTGTGGATTTACCTCGATGAGTTGATATTTTTCACCCGTAATTTTGCCATTTTCTACTTTTAAATCGAGTCTTCCAACGAATGAACCAAAAGCCCCAGGTTCAACGATTTTTGAGTATTCGGCTTGGATTGGTTTTCGTACTCGTTCGTGTGTATCTGCTCCGAAAATATAATCAACACCTTTGCAATCGGGGTGATTTCCGAGAGCAATTTGTTGTGAAAGTCCGAGGTGAGAAAGAATAATGACGAAATCACATTGTTCTTGTTCCTTCAAAAGTTCAACATATTGTTTGAGATTTTCTTCGGGTTTTGTGTAAATAATTCCCTTACTATAAAGTGGCGATTGGCGAAGCGGTACGAGTGGGTCGGTATAGCCCAAAATGCCAATTTTTACGCCCAAACGATGCACAATTTGATAAGGTTGGAAAATCAATTCACCTTTCTTTCCATCGCCTAAATCGTGGTACATATTGGCACAAACTTTCGGAGCGAGCAAGCCGCCCATGAGTTTCTGCATATTTTTTTTGTAGTAAACTACTTCCCAGTTTCCTGGCAGATACATATCATAATTGAGGGCATTGAGCAAAGGCACGAAGGCTTGTCCAGTGGTTTTTACCGAAAGCATACTGCCCTGAAACATATCGCCCGTGTCAACAGTAATTGTATTTTCGGGATTTTCTTTCTTCAAAACATCCAAAGCAGTTGCCAAATGAGCATAACCGCCAGTTTTACGAAAAGTGAGCTGATTGTTTTCCCAAAAAAGCTCATCGTGAGCGTGAAGCTGACAATGCACATCGGTTGTTTGCAAAAACGTTATTGAGCCATTTTTGGCTGTTTCATTATTATTTTTTGCCGAAACCGTAGTTTCATTGTTGGCCATTAAAGCACTTGGAGTTGAAACGCCTACCGCAGCAGTGGCCAAAAGCCCCGATTGTAAAAATTTTCGTCTTGATTGCATCTTTGAAATTATTTAAAATCCTGCTTTAATATATGACCAACCTTGTTCTTGCTTTTCGATGATTTCGACCAAACCCGCTGGCACAAATCCAGCTTTCGAGAAAATTTGTTCTTTGGTCAGTTTTTGTTGTTTCAGAGAGTTTTCACAAACAACAAACGACACGCCTTGTCCGATGAGATTATTGATTTCGGGTTCAAATTGGCTTTTGCCTTTTAGCACCATTCCCAAACCTTTGTTATGGATTACTACTTCGATTTTGGCAGTTGGCCAGACCGACAGCACATTCGATAGCTGTTTGGTCAAGGCACGATAAGCAACGGTATCGGGTGTAGAAAGGTGAAAAACTACTTGGTGTTCTTTGTTTTTCTTGTGCTTTTGGGCAAAAACTTCGGTAGATGCAATGATTAAAAATGCGAATAATAACAAATTGAAGGCTTTCATTAATACAGTATTTAAGGTTGAATAGTGCTAAAGCACAATTAAGAATTGAGAATTAAAAATTAAGAATGACTTTACATATAAAATGCTGATTATTAACGATATACCGTTTTCTTAAATAAAGTAATAATCCTCAGCTTATTTTGAATTTGATGATTTTTTGTGGGATTCTTTCCATTCTTTGATTGGCTTATAAGGGCCGTATTTATGTTGTTGTTCAGAGAATGGGTCGGCATAAGGGCCAAAAGGATGGTCGAAAGGTTTGCCTGCAATATTTGGCCAGTCTTTGCTTAAATCTTTGGCTGGGCGAGGTTGAGAGTTTACAAAAGCGGCAATATCCCACGCTTCTTCGTCAGTCAGTTGTGGGCGTTCGTAGGTTGCACCGAGTGGCATATTGTATTTTACGTAACCCGCAAAATTGGAAATTCTATACAAGCCCGCCCCGTTATTATAGCTATTTTTGCCCCAAAGTGGCGGATAAGTGTAGCTTTTCCCATTTTCGGCCATTAAGCCTTCGCCATTTGCTTGGTGGCATGATTGACACTTTTGTTCGTAAACTACTCGTCCTTTTTCGGGGTCAGTTGGGTGTTTTAAACCTTTTACTTTAAAAATTCCAGCTCCACGAGGTGTTGTTTTCTTTGGTACATCTGAGCCAACCCATTTGATATAAGCCAAAATCGCTTTCATTTCTCGGCTACTCGAATCAAGAGCTTTCCCGTTTAGACTTCGCTCAAAACAATCATTTACTCGTTTTACTTGATTTTCGACTGCCCCCGAACGCTCCCTAAATTTGGGATAATTGGCTTCAACAGCAAAGTAATTATTTCCCCACGGTTGAGTACCAGCATTCAAATGGCAATTTTGGCAATTCATACCATTTGAAATCTGTTTTATGCTACCTTTTGGTCCTAAATATTCGGAAGTATGAGCTATGAGTTCTTTACCGTATTTGACCAGTTTTTGCTCTTTGGGTTCGAGTTTCATAATTCTCCACTCGGCTGGAGCTGTCCAGACTTGCACAAAATTGGTGTCGATTTTTACGACTTCTTTTTTCTCAGAAGTTTCTTCGGAAGTCGTTGAGCCAGGTACACCAAAAAGATTTACATAGACAAACCCGAGAATTAAAAACATAGTCAGTAGCAATAAGCCACTCAAAAAGCCTAAAATAGAAGTTAATTGTTTTGCAGCTTTGGTTGAATCTGATTTTGCCATAAGATAGCTTCGATAATTTACTACAAAATTATGAGTAATATCATTGTCCTTATGTGATATTTGTCACAAACACAGAAATAATAGTATAAAACGAATATAAAAAAGCAACAAGCCTAATAATAAGACTTGTTGTTCCTAATGTTTATTCTACCTTAATTTTATTTTTTCCAGAAAGAATATGTTAGTTGCGACCAAAAAGTTTTGGGAAATTTGGCCATATTATCGAAGCCCAATTTGATGGTTTCGTCTTCTTTTGGCACATAGTTTAGTCCAAAAATATAATCCCAAATGCTGAGGGTAATGCCAAAATTTACGCCATTCATTCGCTCTTTTGGTAGCTCTTCAGCGTGATGCCAAAGGTGCATTTGTGGACTGTTAAAAATGTATTTCAAAGGTCCCAAAGGCAAATAAATGTTTGCGTGATTGAGATGTCCGACCGCCAAAGTGACAATATGAACGATGAAAAAATCTTGTATTCCGAAGCCAATCATGGCCAAAGGAATGTATTCTAAGGTTCTGTAAATGATATTTTCCATCCAATGGTAGCGAAGATGACCAGCAAAACCCATTTCTTCGATGCTATGATGAACTTTGTGTACTTCCCACATCCACGGCACTTTGTGCAGCAAACGGTGGACATTCCATTGAACGAAATCACGTACTAAAAACAGAGTAAGTAATTGTAACCAAGCTGGCCAACTTGCCACATTGAGGGCTACCAAGTTTTTTATGCCGAAAATCCCTAAGAAATCGTTGAAGGCCTGCACCGCCACATTTGAAATAGCATTGTAAGCAATGAGCGAAAACAGGAAAAAATTAAAGAACATATAAAACACATCGACCCAAAAATCGTGGCGAATTGCTCCTTGATTTTTACGCCACGGAAACACGATTTCAAGCGTCCAAACGGCCAACGAAAGTCCCAAAAGCCAATAAAAATAATTGTGCCACGAGGGGTTTAAAATTTCAGAAAGCAGGTAATTAAAATATCCTGTATAACTACCTACAATGGTTTCAATGTACTTTTCCATGGTGCTTTGATTAATATTTTAGAGCAGTTTTGAAATAGCTTTAAAATTACTGATACAAAACAACGGCATTGAAGATTGAAAGTCTGTGATGGATGTTACATAAAAGAAATAAAAACTCTCAACAACTAATTTTGCTGAGAGTTTCACGATAAGAAATGCTTAGTTGAATCAATCTGGTTTTTTCTTCCGAAATTCCATCTTATAAATTACCCACCCAAAACCAGCAAGCAGATGAAGTAAAACGATGCCGAAAATTACCTTTTCCCACATAAAATATTTGTTTTTGAGTGCTTTTTAGAGAACGAAATTGTTGACTTTTGGGAAGCCGATTTTATTATAGAAAAACACTCCAAAAACCTTTCATTTAGCCACCAAATTGATTAATTATCTGTTCTAACTGTCTTTTTTGTACAACGCCCGATTGTCTCCATTTGGTTTCACCTTTCTGAAATAATATTAAAGTAGGCACTCCCTGAATGCGATAGACTTGTGCCACCGCTGCATTTTTATCTACGTCAACTTTGAGAACTCGCACTCGCTCACCCATATCTGCCGCAAAGTCTTGCAAAATTGGGGTCATCATCTTACAAGGGCCGCACCATTCAGCAAAAAAATCGACCAAAACGGGCGTTTCGCTATTGATGATGTCGGCAAAAGTTTGTCTTTTTTCGCTCGTTTCCATTTTCTTAGAGGTTTTTATTCTATTTCTTCAAAACTAATATCTTCAACTTTCTGATTTGAGTTACGGTAAGGCACATTACAGCCATTGCTTCCACAGCCAATATTCATCATGGCTTGAAGAAGAAACAACCCAGCCATTACTCCGATGATAGCTTGGTGTTCGGTAATGGCAGCATAGCCAAGCCAAAGTCCGATTCCTAAGCGAAGTAGTCGCATGAAATCCCAGTTTTTGAGTATTGTTGTCATTGTTTTTGAAGATTAAAGTTATTTATGCACTAATTTTAATATGGCCAGTGCATCATGCCACCCGTAAGATTATAAAGATTTTTGAAGCCATCTTTGCTCATCATTTCGCAGGCACTCCCGCTACGATTTCCGCTTCGGCAATACACAAAATAAGTTTTGTCTTTGTCCAAAGCAGCTACTTTTTGCGTAAAACCACTTCCCATAATATCAATATTTATTGCACCATCAATGCCGCCTTGTTTATGTTCGGCAAGCGTTCTAACATCCAAAATAACAGCGTTTGGTGTGTTGGCAATGAGTTGTCTGAAATCAGCAGCTTTTACGTTTTCGTAACTTTTCTTGGTTTTAAAAAAATCTAACATGGTCTTCGTGCTTTTGTGTTGTAAATAATTTCTATGACAAATGTCTGATTTTGCAACAAGAAGTAACGTGATAAATGTTACACTTGATTAAGAAATATGAGAATATCTCTTAAAGAAACAAACCCCAAAACATACTATGCTTGGGGTTTAAAAAGGTTATAAGTTGAGTTTAACAAACTGCCGCTTCAACAACTGTTGTTTCAATCGGATTGCCTTTGTTTACCCATTCGTTCATTCCTGCCGAATAGTTTTTGATATTTTGGAAACCTGCTTTTTCTAAAACCGAGTGACCGATTGCCGCTCTATCTCCCCCTTGACAGTGAATAACAATTTGTTTGTCTTTGCTTACTTTATCAAGGTTTTGTAGAATCGTTCCGACAAAAATATTATCAGCACCAGCTATGTGGCCCGTATTAAATTCGGCAACACCTCTGAGGTCGATGATTTGGGTATCTTCACGGTCTAAATAGGTTTTAAACTCGTCGATTCCGATTACATCGCTTTGTTTCAATTCAATTCCTAACGAATTTACGTTTGATATATAACCCAAAACATTATCTAAACCAATACGCATTAATTTACGAGTAAGGTCTTCTATTTGGGCATCTGTTGCCACCAACATAAATTGTTCTTCGTAATTCAAAAACCAGCCCATCCAAGTTGCAAAAGCGTTGTTTCCTTGAATATTAATGCTTTCTGGCACATATCCTGCCGCAAAATCAACTTTATTGCGAGTATCAATTAGTTTAATACCTTTCGCCATTGCTGCTTTTACTTCTTCACCCGAAAGTTTCTTTTGCGACGGAACTTCGGTCAATAACGGACGATTCACTTTGTTTAAGTGTTTCATCATGGCAAAATATTTTGGTGGCTCTGGTTGGTCGGCCAACAAATATTGCACAAAACCATTTTTATCGTCTTCGTACTGAAAAGCCCAGTTTCTGATTTTTTCGTAACCTACCGTTGAGCTTGGTACTGCACCCAACGCTTTTCCGCAAGCTGAACCTGCACCGTGACCAGGCCAAACTTGTAAATAGTCAGGCAAAGCATTGAAACGTTGCACCGATTTATACATTTCTAATGCACCTGCTTCTTTTGTTCCTACTACACCCGCTGCTTTTTCTAATAAATCGGGGCGACCGATGTCTCCAACAAAAACGAAATCACCTGTAAACAACATCACTGGTTCTAAACTTGCTGGCTTGTCGGTCAATAAAAAGCTGATACTTTCTGGCGTGTGGCCTGGTGTGTGTAAAACTTCGAGAGTCAGATTTCCGACAGTAATTATGCTGCCATTTTTCAGACCAACGTGTTCAAATTCATATTCCCAACCTTCGCCACCTTCGTCAGAAAGATACATTGTTGCACCAGTAACGGCTGCCAATTCTCTCGCACCCGAAAGGAAATCTGCATGAATGTGCGTTTCGGTTACGTGTGTAATTTTCATATTATTTTGCTTCGCAATTTCGAGATACGTGTCAATATCTCTTTTTGGGTCGATTACGATAGCGATTCCTGCCTTTTGGCAACCTATAAAGTAGCTCGCTTGAGCTAAAGATTTATCATATACATGTTGAAAAAACATAGTTTTATTAAGTTTTAGATTTGATTCAAAATTAGATTGTTTGAAAAACGTTTACTGTGACATTTATTACAAAGCCACGATTTTTTAGGCTTTAAAGAAAACTTCTTTCGTGATGATGTAAATTCCCATAACTAACACAAACCAACCGAATGATTTTTTGAGTTTTTCGCCTGAAATAAACTTAGAAAGATATGTTCCAACGAAAATTCCTCCGACTGAAAGTGCAGTAAAAGGCAATAAGAAAGCCCAATCGACAGTCAAATTCGATAAATCGCCTAAAAATCCGATGAGAGATTTGGCGGCAATAATCAATAGTGAAGTTCCGACGGCCATTTTCATTGGTAATCGAGCAAAAAGTACGAGTGCGGGAATAATCAGAAATCCGCCACCAGCACCTACGATTCCCGTGAGCATTCCGACCAACGCACCTTCGAGGGCAATCATTGGATAATTGAATTTCAACTCGCCCGTATTTTCGTCTTTTTCTTCTTTTTTATTTTTTATCATCGAATAAGAGGCCGCCAACATTATAAGAGCAAAAAACACCATGATGCCCACATTTTTTGAAACATCAAAACCTGAAAAGCTCATCAATGGGTCGGGAATGGCAGGAACTAAATATTTGCGAGTAAGAAAAACTGTTGTAAAAGATGGAATGGCAAAAACAAGAGCCGCTCGGTAGTTGACGAGTTTCTTTTGCATAAAGCTTGCGGAACCAACTAATGAAGTTGTACCAACCACAAATAAAGAGTAAGCCGTAGAAGTAACTGGACTAATATGAAGTAAATAAACCATTACGGGTAAAGTTAGAATACTACCACCACCGCCAATCAAACCCAAACTAACCCCGATTAACACTGAAGCACTGAAGCCTACTATTTCTGTTGAATTCATTTTCTTTTATAATGTTTGCGTAAATAACACTACAAAAGTATCGGGAGCGAAATCGGTATTCCGTGATAATTGTTACATAGCCAAAAAATTATGATTTTTATCAATTTTTTGAAACCTTAAAAAAAGCCTTGAATTTTATTTCAAGGCTACATCGAGCAATTCAATTTTATTTCTTGAAAGTTTTACTCTGCCGAGGCGTTCGAGTTGCTTGAGTAATCGGGAGATAACTTCTCTTGAAGTGGCCAGTTCGTTACCCAGTTCTTCGTGAGTAACATTAAAAACCGAACATCCACATTGAACCGATTTTTTCTTTAGTAAAGCAATCAGACGTTCATCAAGTTTAAAAAATGCAATTTGGTCAATGGCGGCCAGTAAATCATCGAAACGCTTTTGGTAAGTCATAAAAACGTATTCTTTCCAAGATGAATATTTGGTCATCCATTCTTCTATTTTATGAACTGGCACTTGAATTAATTGCGTTGGAGAGTCGGTTATAGCCGTAATTTCGCTTTTACGGCTATTTAAGCAACAAGTAAGCGACATCGCACAGGAATCTTTTTCGCCTAAATAGTAAAGCAGAGCTTCACGGCCATCGGCATCCGAACGCACAATTTTTACTGAACCATTCAAAATTATTGGCACCGAACGAATAAATCCACCTGGACGCATCAAAGTAAAACCTTCTTCAACTTCCATATAAGTGCCGAACTCAATAATTTCTTTTAAAAGACCAACTTCAAAGATGATTCCGAATTTATTATGTAAAAAGCTAAGATCTAATTTCATTTCGAGCAAATTAAATATGGTTAAACTGATTTACACGGCTACCTTTCGTCTTTGAATTTAAATAATTTTAAAGAAGTCGTGTCACTGATATTCAATCTATTGATATTCAGCAAACATTAAAATTATATGATATTACCCATTCGTGTAGGCCTTTACATGAAAATAAGTAAAAAGTGTGATATTATAAGTAAAAAGTACCTTAAAACAGGCAATAGGGAGGAATCTTTATTATTTCTTCTACTCTAAGAATATAGAAAACGTTATCTATTTATGTACTTCTTTCTCTGATAGTATAATTTATACAATAGTTATCTCTGAATCTTTCATTTTCCCAAAACGTTCATAGGCTATTGTAATTTTTACGATTGTCTCACAGAAACCAATCCCATATATAAGAAAAAACCCCACCTAAAGGGCGGGGGATTTCTCAACTTTATAGCCATGAAAACTAATACTTTTTATATGCGAGCTTTCTCGCTAAAGAGTTTACGCTAATGATAGTTTCAACTCATTTAATCTCTTTCTAACCGAAGTATCAATTTGTGTATCGCCTACACTCAAGATATAACCTCCGATAAGGTTTTCGTTTACTTTCTCTTCCAATACAACTTTCTTGCCAGTTGCATCACTAACGATTTTAGTAAATTCAGTTCTTTGAGCATCTGTCAACGCCGTAACAGTTGTTACCGTTACTTTCTGTATTCCCTTTTGTTGGTTATACAATTTATCAAACTCCTCTGCTATCGAATAAATCAGATTTTCTCTGTTCTTCTTAGTTAAGACGTTGAAAATTGAAAAAGTCACAGGGTGAACGTTTTTTTCGAAAGTTTTTTTCAAAATTCCTAATTTTGTGTGGTGACGTACAATTGGATTGCCCATTACCACTAAAAACTGACGATTTTCGTCACATACTGTTTTAAACAAAGTCATATCGTCATTAACTTCATTAACGACATTTTTCTCTGTTGCCAAATCGAATAACGATTTAGCATATCTATAAGCAACTATTGAGTCTGCCATTGTATTTTGAGCGAATTCTCGGGTGCTTTATAGCTTATTTCTAAACAAAAGTACAACCGAGTGTTTCAATAAAACAAATTTTGTGTAATAATTTTTGCAGTTCATTGCATTTACTTCGCAAAATATTGAATATCTCAGAAGATAAAGCAATGTATGCAAATAAAGCTACTAATTGAACTAAAAGCTGACTAATTAGTTAAGGTTTGCATCAGCAATCAAAGTTGACACTAATGCTTCTTGTGAAGTTTTATCAGACAACTCTCTACGAATTACCTTTTCAGCAATTTCAATTGAGAAACTTGCCATATCTTTCTTCATTTGAGCAATCATCGCAACTTTCTCTTGTTGAATAGCCTCACGAGCATCAGCAATGATTTTATTTCCTTCAATGACAGCTCGTTCTTTCGCTTCAGCAATTAATTTATCAGCAGCATCTTTACCAAGACGAATAACGTTGTCACGTTCAGCACGAGCTTCAGCTAAGATTTTATCGTTATCAGCTTTCAATTTAGCCATTTCAGCACGTGTTTCCTCAGCCATTCGAAGAGCCGACTCAATTGAATCCTCACGTTCTTTCAAAGATGATAAGATTGGTTTCCAAGCAAATTTCTTCAAAACGAATACTAAGATTCCGAAAACTAATGCCATCCAGAATAAAAGGCCAATGGCAGGGGTTAGCAATTCCATTTTATTATAAAATTATAAAAATTAATAATATTTTTAAACTAATTGATGAAACTCGGTCTTTTGTTCTACTAAAAAACGGCACTAATTAGCCAGTTTTCAAATGAAATTTGTAGAATTTTACGAGTTTTCAAATTCTTTATTTAAGCAAATTTGTTAAGGGCAAAGTTTGAAACCTGCACCGACGCCTAATGCGAGCGGAGCAGGTTTTCAATCTAAAAATGTTTGCGGTTAATACCGCTTGGTTGATTCTTACGCTAATTTGAAAGAAATCAACAAACAGATTACAGCTGCAAATAACGCAACGGCTTCTACAAGGGCAGCAATGATAATCATCATTGTTTGGATTTTGTTAGCAGCCTCAGGTTGACGAGCAACACCTTCTAATGCACTGCTACCAATTTTACCTAAACCAAGACCTGCACCGATAGCAGCAAGACCTGCACCAGCAGCAGCACCCATAACAGCAAGACCACGTCCGCCATCAGTGGCAGCTTGTAAAAGAACTTGTAAAAAAGACATGTTAAAAAAATTTATATAGTGAAACAAAAAATGCGAAATAGTAAAGCGTCCACTGACGATAGTCGATAGTAAGTTTTATTTGTGGACTTCAGACTATCGACTGTGGACAAAAAATCAATGTCCGTGGTCCACATCATGGTGTTCTTCGATAGCACTACCAATATACATTGATGAAAGCAATGTAAAGATAAATGCTTGTAAGAATGCAACCATTAGCTCAATGGTATTCATAAACAATGTAAACATAGTTACGATACCACCCACAGCAACACTTTTGAAAATAAATATCAAACCAAGTAAACTTAAAATGATAATGTGCCCTGCGGTGATGTTAGCAAATAGACGAATTGTCAATGACATTGGCTTCATGAAAACACCCGCAATTTCAACAACCCACATCAAAGGTAACATCGCAACTGGCACACCTTCTGGTTTAACCAAGTGTAACCAATAATGTTTGTTAGCGTTTGCGTGTGTAATAAAGAATGTAATTACAGCCAAGAAAAGCGTAATACTGATATTTCCTGTGAGGTTAGCACCACCTGGTACAAGACCCAATAAATTGTTGATAAGGATAAAGAAAAATAGAGTCAACAAATAAGGAAGATATTTTTCGTATTTAGGGCCGATATTTGGTTTAACAACCTCATCGCGGATATAAATAATAATTGGTTCAAGGAAAGATTGGATACCCTTTGGTGCTTTTCCACGATTTTGAGCAAAACTTTTAGCAACTGTTGACATCAAAGTGATTAAGATAATTGCACTTAATATCATTGAAGCAACATTTTTTGTAATTGACAAATCCCAAACGTGAACTTCTTCGTCAAGTCCACCTTGTGGATTTAGGCGATGAATATGCTCGTGGTTATTGATATAACCATTATAAACGCCGTGTCCTTCGGCAAATCTTTTTGAAGAAAAAACTTCAAGACCATATTGTTTGGTGTATAAAATAACTGGCAATGGTAATGTAAGACCGTGAGCAAATTCCCATTCGTGAGAATCAGCAATGTGGTGCATAATCATTTGACCGATGTCAAATTTTTCTTCTTCGTGAGACGTAGCTTCGTGGTTCTCATGATTAGCTTCGTGACCTTCCTGAGCAGATACGAAACTTATCGAAAATAACGACAATGAAAGAACGAGTAGGAGTTTTGTTGTAATCTTACGCAACATATTTTCTGTAATTATTCGGTCAATTAATAGTGAATTCATCACTTTCCTGAATTTTGCCGCAAGTTACTACTTAAATTCCAAATCTCAAACACTGTATAAAATAAATATAGTACAAAAAAGTTTAAAATAAATAATTCTTGCTGTTGAAGACCTCTATAAAGCTCAAAACCTATGAAAGCCAAACTAAGAATGAGACGCAAAACCGTAGCTGAAAGGTAAAAGATGATGATATTTTTATCTTTTCCTTGTAAACCCATCTCAATTAGCCGATGCATTAAAAACGAGAAACCTACAAAAAAACCAAGTATTAACCACCTTTTAGGATGCAAGAAAGTATCGAGTGCAAAATATTTGGCTAAAAAAAATACAATTATAAAAAAGAAAGTAAAGATGATAGTACGTAGCATTATGAGTTGTTTAATTTTTAGGAAGTTGCCTGATTACATTGTATAGAGCTGTACCTATCGAAAGTAGTGACAGCACAAGTGTAGCAATTGGATTTTTATAGGTCATTTTTCCATCAATCCAATAGCCCGCCCAAGTACCCAAACCAATCGTCAATGCCATTTGGAGACCAATTTGGGTAAAAACGACCCAGTTTTGTTTGTCTTTAGGTGATTCTTGCATTGTTTTCTTAAAAAAGAATCAAGTTAGAAACTTGATTTACAGAAAGAACTAAAGTAATCCTGTCTGTCTTAAAATCTTTTAAATCCTGTTATAGTTTTTATACTCTCCTATCCGCCAGCCTGTTAGTTTTTCAAACTGCATTAAAATACGATTTTTTAGGGAATATTTTTTTTGCTGAATATCAAAATCAAAAGCCCAATTCATGTGTTCAATGCGTGGTTGTATAACTTTTGGATGTGTTCCCTCAAAAAGTGTGAGTGAATCAATGCCTGAATAATCGAATGCTTCGTTGGCAGGTTGCTGTTCGTCAAGTTCTTGGTCTGTGTGCCAAAAATATGATAACCCACGCACTTTTTCGGTCATTTTTATAGGTGGTTTTACCCAACCGTAATGATAAATATAGGCATCAATCGCTTTTACTTTCAGTTTTGTATTATCTTTTTTTCGGAAGCCTTGTGCATCTCGGTAAGACGCAACTTTTTTTGTGTGGCGAATAATTCTGATTTCATTTCGATACCATTTTCTTGAATCTGCTACATATTTATAGGAACCATAAAAATGCGTGTATTTAAATAATAAACCTTCTACCGAAACATCGTCTTTGTACGCCAACACGGCATCTTTGATAGCTTGATGATATTTTTCATGTACAATTTCATCGCTTTGAATATAAAACGCCCAAGTTGTATCATCACTCACAGCTGCCAATGCTTTATCAGTTTCGATAGCCAGAACTCTTCCATCTTTTCGCAATGAATCATCCCAGATAGTTTCAATAATACGGATTTTGTCTGATTTGATGGATTTTATCAAATCCAAGGTTCCATCTTCTGAGTTTCCAACGGCAACCACAAATTCATCACAAACTGGCAAAATCGAAGTAATTGCCTCTACAACTGGATAATCGTACTTGATAGCATTACGGATAATTGTAAAACCTGTTATTTTCATAGAAATTACTGAATGAATGCTTCAATGAGTGAATGAGTAAGTGTTTTCGGAAAACAGCAATAAATTTCATGCGTTTTATTCAATCATTCAAAACTCTATCATTCAATCATTAGAATTGTGCCACAAATTTACCAAATAAAAAGTAGCATTTCGCACGCCTTCGTAACCATATTTTAGTGCGTCTTCTAAATTCATAGGACTATTTAAGATTGAAGTAGCATAATTTATACCTATTTCTTGTAGATCCTGTGGCGAAACATCGAGCGTTCCACAGATGGCAGCAATCGGAATTTTGGCGTGAGTTGCTCGGTCAGTTATACCTTTTATGAGTTTTCCTTGCAAGGTTTGGTTATCAATTTTTCCTTCTCCTGTAATGATTAGGTTTACGTCTTTCAAGTTTTTATCAAAATTACAGAAGTCCATCAAAAGCTTCACACCTTCTTTCAATTCCGCATTGATAAAAGCCATTGCACCGAAACCCAAGCCCCCTGCTGCTCCAGTTCCTGCGATTTGTGCGTAGTCTTTTCCGAAATCTTGTTCAAAAATTTTGGCAATGTTCTTTAAACCTTTATCTAATTGTTCAACAGCTTGCTTATCTGCTCCTTTTTGTGGGCCGTAAACGTAAGCCGCACCATTTTCTCCGAAAAGTGGATTGGTTACATCGCAAGCTACTTTAATGTTTAATGATGAATTGTAAATGGTAGATGAAGATGGTTTTATTGCTTTAATTTTAATGAGATTTTCACCTATTGGTTTCAATTCTTTACCATTTTCATCTAAAAACTGCCAACCGAGAGCAGCAGCCATACCGATTCCGGCATCGGTAGTGGCACTTCCGCCAATTCCAAGTATAATGTTTTCTACGCCTGCTTCTAAAACTAGCTTTATCAATTCTCCTGTACCAAATGTACTGGTTTTCAACGGATTACGTTCTTCTAATTTTAACAAACGTAAACCAGAAGCCGTTGCCATTTCTATAAAAGCAGTTTTTCCGTCGGCCGAAAGTCCGTATTCGGCATCAATTAATCTTCCGAGTGGGTCTTGAACTTTGGCAGTTTGTTTCTGCCCGCCCGAATACCAAAGTAGTAAATCAAGCGTACCTTCTCCGCCATCAGCCATTGGTAAACTCACCACTTCGATTTCGGATGAAACCATACGAATACCTTCAGTCATGGCTTCGCAAACCTGTGGAGCATCTAAAGAACCTCTGAATTTATCGGGAGCAAGAAGGATTTTCAAATCAATTATTAGTGTTTCTACACTTTAGTTTAAACTATATTCTGATTCAAATTAGCCAAATTTTTCTTCAAGAACGTCCAAATTGGACGTTCCTACGAGCAAGAATTCAACTCAAAGTACCAAATATCAATTATTAATAAACAATTATCAACGTTATTGTTTTCAAAACATATTTTATTCAAAAACCTCCGAAAGTCTTCTATTTTCCAAGTAAATAGCACTTTCCGTTGAATTTTTAACAACTTTTGATTCATTTTCGGGTTCTACTCTAAATTTATTTACACCAACCATCACTTTTCCATCTTGCAAATTTCTAACTTTTGCTTCAAAAGATCGATTAATTTCATCCTTAATAAATCCTTTTTCAAAAGCCGCTGAAATTCCGCCCAAGCCCTCTACTTGCTGAAACAATTTCCACGCAGCTACTGATAGCTGATTTGTAAGGTTTTCAATGTAGTACGAACCAGCCGATGGGTCTATAGTTTTATCAAGATGAGCTTCTTCTCGCATCAAAATCGACACATTTCGAGCAATTCGTTCGCCGAGTTCGGAATTTTGTTCTCCAATTACTGTATCATACGCAAGCACGGTTAAAGCATCACAACCGCCCATCACGGCCGACATTGCTTCGGTAGTTGCTCGTAACATATTGGTATAAGGGCTCAAAGTTGAGTCATAGAAACTTGATGTTTGGCAGTGAATCTGACAGTTTATGATGAGAGAGTGGCAATCATAAGACTCAAGTATTTTACTCCATAAATAGCGTAAAGCACGTAATTTAGCAATTTCAACGAAGTAGTTAGTTCCAACCGAAACCGAAAATTCTAACTTATTAATGACTTGTTCGGCAGATAATCCAAGGTCTGTCAATTTATCTAAATTTTCTACCGCAGCTGCTATCGTAAACGCCAATTCCTGTACCGCATTTGCTCCTGCATTATGAAATACGTGAGATGAAACAATCAATGCTTGAAAGTTAGGAAATTGTTCTGTTTCAATCATCACTTTTTTTGTACATTCCCAAGTAAGTTTATCACCTTCCGAAGAAGTTTTGCTAAAAGAATTGGCAATCACATCTACTTGAAGGCCACCTTTTGGTAAATAATGAACAAACTTGGCAAGATTTGTTAGTAGTTCTGTGCCTTGAAGCGTTGTAAAAAAGATAGGCGTATCGCTCAGTTTAATATTATTAAGCAATTTTACTAAATCGACTTGATTGATGTCTTTGTTTAAAAAATCAATATTTACCGCATCTGCACCACGTTGCAAATAATTGATTATTAAAGAATTAGTTTCTCTTTCGTTTGTATATTTTACCGAAGGACGATTTTGCCATGAACCCGTTTTCTTGTTTTTCTGAGCAGCTTGAATTGCAGAAAGTGGTAAATCGCTTAAATCCTCTTTTGCATAGTAAGGCTGGATGTCGAAATTGTCGAGCGAATGCCAAACAAGCGTATCATCGAAGTTTTTTCCTTTTAAATCTTTCGTTACTTGGGCAATCCAGTCGTTCTTGGTGATTTCTGGAAATTCGGTGAAGAGTTTTTGTTCCATGAGTGAAATTGTATTTTTCTAAGATTATAATTGTTGTACTCTGACAAATGTAAAAATAAGCTTTGTACTTTTATCAGACAAATTTTATTTGGTAAAATTTAGTTTAGGAAATACTTTGATATTAGTTTAAAAATCTCAAAATTCACCACTCGGTTAGGTCGATTTTTTTGTTATCTTTGCAACCCTTTTGATTTTGACGAAAAAATGACCGTTTTAGAAACCCCAAAAAACTCCAATATAACATTGCAACGTGAGGTGGACATAGTGTGGCAAAATTGCCTTAAAATGATACGGGAAAGCATCTCCGAGCAAAGTTATAAAACTTGGTTCGAGCCGATTGTACCCGCTAAATTAGAAGGAAAAAAACTGACCATCCAAGTGCCAAGCCAATTCTTCTACGAGTGGCTTGAAGAAAACTATGTACATTTATTGAGAAAGTCTTTGGATTATGCCATCGGTCGTGATGGAATGCTCGAATACTCAATTGTGGTTGATAGCGGAAATCGTCAGAAAAATGAGCCACAAATCGCGGTAAATATGCCTCCAGTGCATAGTCCACAATACGCCAAACCCGATAATCATAATGCTGATGTTGTAAAAAATCCTTTTCAGATGAAGGATTTGGATTCGCTAAGCCTTGATTCTTACCTCAATCCTAATTATACTTTTGATAATTTTGTGGAAGGAGATTGCAATCGTTTGGCAAGAGCAGCGGGTTTTGCAGTTGCATCAAAACCAGGGGTTACGTCGTTTAATCCGTTGATGATTTATGGTGGCGTTGGACTCGGAAAAACCCACTTGGTGCAAGCCATCGGGAATTTTATGAAAAATAAAGCGGGTGGAAAATTTGTACTATATGTTTCGTCCGAAAAATTTACGAGTCAGTTTATCAATGCCATCAAAAATAATAGTCTGCAAGATTTCATGAATTTCTATATGCAGATTGATATTTTGATAATTGATGACGTGCAGTTTTTGGCAGGAAAAGAGAAAACACAGGAAACTTTCTTCCATATATTTAACCATCTTCACCAGTCGGGTCGTCAGATTGTGATGACTTCTGACCGCCCACCGAGAGAATTGGAAGGCGTAGAAGACCGACTTTTATCACGTTTTAAGTGGGGACTGACGGCAGATTTACAAACGCCTGATTTAGAAACTCGTATTGCGATCATTCAGAAAAAAGTACAAGCCGAAGGAATAGAAATTGCTTATGAAGTAATCGAATATTTGGCTCATAGTATTGATACAAACATTCGTGAACTGGAAGGTGTCATGATTTCGCTTTTAGCACAAGCTTCGCTCACTCGCCGTGAGATTGATTTGGAATTGGCCAAAACTACGCTTCGCCATTTGGTGAAAGATTCGGAGCGTGAAGTGACAGTTGATACGATTATTGAAGCAATTACAGAGTATTACAAAGTTCGTACGGCAGATTTGAAAGGAAAAAGTCGTTTACGTGAAATCGTGTTGCCTCGTCAAGTAGCGATGTATTTGGCTAAAGAACTGACAAATCTTTCGTTGAAATCAATTGGTTATCATTTTGGAGGTCGTGACCACAGTACGGTTATTCATGCCATTCAGACGGTCAATGATTTGATGGATACTGATAAAGAAATCAGCACAGCAGTTGCTAAATTATTGAAGATGTTTAGAAAGTAAATAGACCACGGTCGATGGTCAATAGTCCATAGAAATGAGCGAATTTATCCAAATTCGCTCATTTTTCATTTCATTGCCGTTGTGTTTTATCCAACTGTAAATAATAATATTTTCCTCTTCTTTTGCGAAATGGAACCGCCAGACGTTCGGTTCACTTCACTTTATTCTACATAAAGCACCAAACCTTTCAAATAACTACCTTCGGGGTGAAATAAATTTACAGGATGGTCTGCTCCTTGTGTGAGATGATGCAAAACCCTCACTTGACGACCAACTTCAAGTGCAGCAGACATAACAGTATTATAAAATAATTCTCGGTCAACCACTTGTGAACATGAAAATGTAAACAAAATTCCGCCTTTGGCCAGTCTTTTTATTCCTTCCACATTCAATCTCTTATAGCCTTGTACCGCATTATGGCGTTTGGCTACGTTTTTGGCATACGCTGGCGGGTCAAGAATAATCAGGTCATACGTCTGGTCGTTTCGCTTCAAATAATTCATTACATCTTCCGCATAGGCTTCGTGTTTATCAGTTTCTCCGAAATTTAAAGCAACATTCTGATTCACCAAATCAACGGCTTTTTTTGAAACATCGACCGAATGCACCAATTCCGCTCCTGCTTTTAGAGCATAAATCGAAAAGCCTCCTGAGTAACAAAATGAATTTAATACTTTTTTACCTTTCGCATATTGTCCCAATAAAGCACGGTTATCTCGTTGGTCGAGGAAAAAGCCCGTTTTTTGTCCAGTTTGCCAGTCGATTAAAAACTTATTATCATTTTCAGAAACTTCATGCGGAATTAACGAATGAGCGAATGAGTGTGTGTTTGAATGAGTGAATAGATATAAATTTTCAACCGTTTTTGCAAAGACATCTGGTAAAGCTTCCTTGCTTTTATCATAAACCGCCAAAAGGTTTTCGCCATAAATTTGCTTTAATCCTGCTACTATTTTTTCTTTTTCTCGCCACATTCCAATCGTATGAGCTTGAAACACCACCACACCTTTATAAAAATCAAGAATTAAACCAGGGAAACCATCACCTTCGCCATGAATAAGTCGATAGCAATCGACAACCCCACTCCCACCTTGAAACACAATTTTTTGGCGAACTTGATAAGCGACACTTAGTTTTTCAAGCCAAAATGCCTCATTGATTTCGGTAGCTGAATAAGAAAAAATCTTTACTGCAATGCTACCTTTATAATAATGCCCAGTTGCGAGATAAGTTAGTTTTTTATCGAAAACCTCTACTACATCACCATCGGTTGGATTTCCTTCGGTGCGAGCAATTGCTCCCGAAAAAATCCAAGGATGTAGCCGTTTTACAGCTATTTCTTTTCCTGCGTTTAAAATTACTTTTGCGTACATCAATTGAAAAATTTACGAATGACGAATGACGATTTACGAATACTTTCCTACTTACGAGAAATAAAAAAATACCCAAATCGAAATTCGATAGTCTTTACTAATGAAAATATCTACAAAATAAGAAAAAAATGAGCCTTGATAAAATCATATCACTGATTAAATATTATATTTACCTTCAAGTTTTAAAAGTAGATTTAAACTTATAACCCTTAACCCTTAAAAATACCATGAAAGTCAACCGTAGAAACTTCCTACGTCAGACAGGACTTATCGCAGCTACTCCTTTGATAGCCAACGAATTATGGTCTTGTACTCCCTCTTCAAAAACCGAAGAAAAAAACACCGACTCAACCGCAACTTCTTCAATTATAACCGAACCATCAGTAAAAGAATTTGGCTTACAGCTTTGGACAGTAAAAGAAGACATGGCAAAAGACCCGAAGGGCGTTTTGAAGTCTTTGGCAAGTTACGGCTACAAGCAAATCGAAAGTTTTGAAGGCGATAAAGGCATATTTTGGGGCATGACCGCCAAAGAATTCAAGACTTATATGGATGAATTGGGCATGTCAATCGTCAGTACGCATTGTAATCCTGATTTTACGATGAAAAAAGAAACGGAAGATAAATTCAAGAAATTGGTTGATGATGCTGCAAGTATTGGCATGAAATATTTGATAAATCCTTTCTTGGGAAGTTTGAAAACTGCCGATGAATGGAAAAAAGCCGCCGAAGGTTTGAATCGTCAAGGAGAAATTGCGTCTAAAGTTGGTTTGAAGTCTGGTTATCATAATCACCACTTTGAATTTAAGAAATTTGCAGATGGCACTTGTCCAGAGCAGATTTTATTAGAAGGCACTGACCCTAAATTAGTCGATTTTGAATTAGATTTATACTGGGTTGTAAAAGCTGGCGAAGACCCAGAAGCATGGCTTACGAAATACAAAGACCGTTTCCGTCTCTGCCATGTAAAAGATTATTACAAAGAAGAAAAAATGAAAGAAATCGAAGCGAAAGAAAAACAAACTGACCCATTTTGGCCAATTGGTGGCTCGACGATTGTGGGAACAGGCCGCATTGATTTCGCAAAAATATTAAGTACGGCAAAAGCCAACGGCATGGAATATTATATTGTTGAACAAGAACGTTTCGACAATACAACTCCACTAAAAGCCGTTGAAACTGACGCTCAGTACATGAAGAAATTAGTATTTGCTTAACTACTATCCGTGGCACGTACACCGTGCCACGGATAAACTCTTGAAAAAGAGTGTTTTTCTATGAATCAAAACGAAAATTACCTTGATGGCTTACTTTTAGAAGCACTTCGCAAAGATGACGAAAAAGCATTGGGGTATTTATTCAATACTTTTTATAACAAACTCTACCGAATCGGACTTAAATGGTGTTTAGATAGCGACATCACAGAAGAGTCTATCCAACTGATATTTAGTGACTTATGGAAATATCGTCATTCTTTAAGCGATATTCAATCGTTTGAGGCTTATCTCAAAAGTTCTCTTAAAAAACGCATTTTCAAAGAACTTCAAAAAGTAAATAGCATCGAAAAAGTAAATTGGGAAGATGCCGAAAACTTCATTCTTTCTACGCAATCGTATGAGGAGATTTTAATAAAACAAGAATCTGACACACACCTAAAAAAGCAACTTCACCTTGCCCTTGAACAACTCTCGCCCCGCCAAAAAGAAATCATTGTTTTGAAATACTTTGAAGAACTCAGCTTCAAAGAAATTGCAGAAAAAACTGGTCTACAAACCGATAGCATTTACAAAACCCTACACGAAGGAATTAAGAAACTGAAGGGTATTTTGTAAAGATTAAGGAAGTCTTCGCTTGAAGGGGGACGCCCAGTCCGAAGTCTTCCTTGAAAAAGTTTTCAACAAATAATTCAAAAAAATCAGGAAGATTTTCTGAAAGGTTTCCTCTGTACTTATAAAGCAGAATATTATTCTTACAAACGTACAACATAATAGCAATTTCCATGAAAAATAAAGCAGCTCTTACCATTGATGAACTTTTAGTGAATGAATCTTTTTTGAATTTTTATTTCAGAAAAGATGAGGCTGATATATTAGAATGGGAAGATTGGGCAGAAGACCACCCCGAACGCCAAGAATTGATAAAACAAGCATTTATTCAGCTTGACAAACTTTCGTTGAAGTGGAAACGAGAGCAAATTTCGGAGAAGTTTGAGGAATTAAATGAAAAATTAGAAGAAATTAAGCCTTTACAAGTTAGTTTTCGCCGTCCACAAATTATTCGTTGGGCAGCGGCGGTTATTTTGTTTTTGGGCATTGGTTGGTGGTATTTTCAGCAAAACAACAGCAAATCAGTTATTTATACCGAATTAGTAGAAAATGCTCCGACAGCTCTCATCGAAAAAGAGAATAATACAGATAAACCCTTGTTGATTACGCTAAGCGATGGTTCATCAATTTTACTTCAACACGGCAGCCGATTGAGTTATCCAGCCAATTTTGAAGGAAATACAAGGGAAGTTTATTTAGATGGTGAAGCGTTTTTTGAAGTAGCAAAAAATCCAGAAAAACCTTTTTTGGTATATGCCAACGAGCTGGTTACGAAGGTTTTAGGCACAAGTTTCAACATAAAATCTTTTAAAGGGCAAAAAGATATTCAAGTAATTGTTCGTACGGGAAAGGTTTCAGTTTTTAAGCTAAATGAAGTACAAAACAGCAAAAACGTTAAGATTCTCGAAGGTGTCGTAATTATCCCGAATCAACAAATAAAATTTGATAAAGAGAAAAGCAATTTTTCCAAATCATTGGTTGAAGCACCAGAAATGCTTTCTGAAATGCCACAATATAATTTTGAATTTAAAGATGTTTCGGCAAGCAGTGTTTTTGCCACTATTCAAAAAGCCTACGGCATCTCGATTGTTTATGATGAAGAATTATTGAAAGAATGCCCCGTAACAGCCTCATTATCAGACGAACCACTCTATGGAAAATTAGAATTAGTCTGTAATGCCATCGAAGCAGAATACCAACTCATTGATGGTCAAGTAATTATAAGTAGTAAAGGATGTAGGAATTAATTAAAAATGAAGAATTAAAAATGAAGAATTAAAAATTGAGAATTAGGAATTACACATTAATAAGCTGATTATATGCTACTTAACATAGTATTTTCATTCTTAATTCTACATTTTTAACTCTCAATTATATTTACCAATTTCATCTAAAAATCAAAAAAAATCGGTGATGCTACCAACATCACCGAAGTAATTTTCCCGAATTAAATTCTACCAAAATTTAATGCTTATCGGGAGTGTTTTTGTCTCATTTAATCACAAAATCATCAAAAACGTTTAAAATTATGCTAACTTTTACAAAATCCAATTCATTAATCGGAAAAATTATGAAATTGAGCCTTTTACAACTATGTTTGGCTCTGCTTTTCACTGGACTCAGCTACGCACACAAGAGCCACGCCCAAGAGGTACTCGACCGTGAAGTTTCGCTACAATTGAAAGAACAGAATCTTGAAAACGCTTTGAGTAAAATCGAAGAATCGGCTAATGTTAAATTTATTTTTAGCTCGAAACTCATCAAAAGTAGCCGCTTTGTTTCGCTAAACGTCAAACAACAAAAACTTTCTACCGTTTTAGAAGCACTCTTAAAACCCTTGAATATTGGTTTTAAAGTGAGTGGAAATAAAATTATCTTGAATCGTCAGGCAGAAAGTGCCGCTTTACTCGTCCCAAACGTAGTAGAAAGCCCAATAACAGGAAAAATTACCGATAGCCGTGGCGAGGCACTTCCTGGTGTAAGTGTGAGCATCAAAGGCACAAAGAAAGGAACAAGCACCGAAATGGACGGTTCGTTTAAACTCAACGCAGATGCAGGCGATGTATTGGTTTTTAGTTTTATTGGTTTTAATACAAAAGAGGTAAAAGTAACTGAAAATCAATCAGTTATTAATGTTTCGTTGGAAGAAAGTCTTTCATCGTTGGGCGAAGTTGTCGTTACGGGTACTCGTAGCAGTGGCCGCACAAAAATTGATACGCCTGTTCCTGTTGATGTAATTCCACTTTCGCAAGTAACCAATAATGTTGGTCAAGTTGATATTAACCAAATCTTGACTTTCGTAGCACCATCGTTTCAGTCTTCTCGCCAAGCAATTTCTGACGGAACTGACCACGTTGACCCAGCTCAATTGCGTGGCTTAGGCCCTGACCAAGTTTTGGTTTTGTTGAATGGAAAAAGAAGACATCAATCGGCTTTGGTAAACGTAAACGGTACAGTAAACCGTGGTACAGTTGGAACGGATATGAATGCAATTCCTGCCACAGCCGTTGAAAAAATAGAAATTTTGCGTGATGGTGCCGCCGCTCAATATGGTTCGGATGCGATTGCGGGTGTCATTAATATTGTCTTGAAAAAACAAATTGGTTTGAGCGGAAACGTTTCGGGCGGAGAATATATCACGAGTTATGATAAAAACTATGCGATTAACAATGGTCAGAACGCAAGCGTTAAAGTACAAGATGGTTTAACAGGGCAATTTGGGCTAAATTATGGCTTTAAAATCGGCAAAAATGGTTTTGTAAATCTTACAGGCGAATATGTTTCTCGTGACCAAACTAACCGTACAGGAACTTATACAGGACAAGTTTTTCCAGCCGTTACAGGTCAAACTGACGACCAAGTTGTGGCAAGCAAAGGATTAACTCGTGAAGATTTTGATATGCGTATCGGGAACTCACAAGTAAAAGGTGGCGGAATCGTCTTGAATGCAGCTTTGCCAATTAATGATAATATTGAAGTTTATGCTTTCGGTGGCTGGAATAATAAAAAAGGAAATGCGGCAGGATTTTACCGTTATCCGAACAGTGTTCCTGCGGCGGTTCGTACCAATGTTTTTGCGATTTATCCGAATGGTTTTTTACCAGAAATTAACTCTGATGTAACAGATATTTCATTTGCAGCGGGCGTTCGTGGGAAAGCCTTCAAAACTTGGAACTTTGATTTGAGTAATGTTTACGGAAAAAATATCTTCGATTATGGCGTTGACAATTCGGTGAATTACACTCAAGCGGTTTCGGGAAGTAATTTCCAACGTAAATTTGATGCAGGTGGAAATTCATTCTCACAAAACACTACAAACTTAGATTTCAATAAAAGATATGAAACGGTTCTAAACGGTTTGAACGTTGCTTTCGGAACAGAATATAAAGCAGATGCTTTTGGCACACGTGCGGGCGAAGAAAGTTCTTTCACCAATTATAATACGGCTTCGGGTGTAGCGGCAGGTTCACAGGTTTTTGCAGGATTTTTGCCAGCTAATGCAGGAACGCACACTCGCAATAGCTTTGCTTTATACACAGATTTAGAATTAGATATTACGAAAGCTTGGCTTGTTTCGGGTGCATTGCGTTTAGAAAAATATTCTAACTTCGATAATACACCACTCAATTATAAAGTAGCTACTCGTTATAAATTGACCGATAATATTGCACTTCGTGGAGCCATTAGCACGGGTTTTAGAGCACCTTCGCTGCAACAAAGTTATTATTCAAAAACCAATACTTTATTTCAAACAGTAAACGGTGTTCAAACACCAGTTGAAAGCGGTACATTTCCAAATGATAGCAAAGCAGCAAAAATTTTGGGGATTCCTGAGTTAAAACCTGAAACTTCGCAAAATATTAGCATTGGTGCAACTGCACAATTGGGCAAATTGGAATTAACGGTTGATGCTTACCAAATTGATATTAAAGACCGTATTATCTTGACAAATAACTTCACTTCGGGTGGAAATGCTGAAATTGCGTCTCAATTATCGGCTGCTGGTGCAACAACCGTCAATTTCTTTACCAATGCCATTGATACTCGTTCGAGAGGTTTGGAGGCTGTTGCGGCATATAGTACAAAAATTGGAGAAAAACACTCTTTAAAGTTCACATTAGCGGGTGCTTTTATCAATAATGAAGTAATCAAAGGTGCTGACGGAAAAGTAGCTATAAAAGCTTCTGAAACATTAATAAAAACGGGTCAACTTGGAAATTATTTTAACCGTGAAGACCAAAGTCGTATCGAAGTGGCGAGTCCAAAAAACAAAATTACGGGTACATTAAACTATAAATTTGGTAAATTCGGAGCAATGATTCGTGTAGTGCGTTTCGGAGAAGTGGTTTATTTAGACCCAACTATTACTGGAACGGATAAATTCGTGGCAAACACTTTCAATGGTGGCACAAAAGAAACTCTCGACCAAACTTTTACCCCAAAAGTAATTACAGATTTAACAGTGAATTATCAATTGGCTAAATCTATCAGCGTAGCAGTTGGTGCTAATAATATCTTTGATGTTTACCAAGATGTGCATACACATTCGGCAAATATGTCGGCTGGACGTTTCGTTTACTCACGTCGTGTACAGCAAATGGGTTTCAATGGTCGCTATATTTTCGGTCGTTTAAGCTTTAATTTCTAAATCATTAACTGGTTACTGGAAATTTGTAACTGGTAACTGGTTAGTACTAAAAAGCCTTCTAAGCTATGCTCAGAAGGCTTTTTAGTTATCAATTCTCCATTTTTAATTCTTCATTAATAATTATCAATTCACTACAAACTTCCAATTAATTCCTTGATAATCAGTGTCATATTTGGTTCGGCTTTGAAAGCTGCTGCCAAAATATTTTCAATTTCTGCCTTTTTTAAGGTTTCAGGAATACACATATCGGTAATGACTGAAATTCCGAAAACAGGAATCCCCATCTGACGAGCCACAATTACTTCTGGAACAGTACTCATTCCTACGGCATCGGCCCCCAAATTTCTCAATAATCTATATTCGGCTTTGGTTTCGAGTTGTGGACCTGTTACGCTCACGTACGTGCCGCTGTGTACACCTTCAATATTATTTTGGGTCGCAATAATTTTGGCTTTTTCGATCATTTCTAAATCATAAGGCTCACTCATGTCAGGGAAACGGTCGCCCATGATATTCGCTCCAACTAATGGATTTTCGGGCAAAAATAAGGCAATATGGTCTTCAATAATCATTAAATCGCTTTCGTGATACATCGGATTCATTCCTCCCGAAGCATTCGAGACAAATAATCGTTCGATTCCGAGTAGTTTCATTACTCGTACAGGAAACGTCACTTGTTTCATCGAATAACCTTCATAATAATGAAAACGCCCTTGCATACACACCACATTTTTACCTTCGAGCTTCCCGAAAAGTAATTTTCCAGTATGAAATTCAACCGTTGCGATGGGAAAATGAGGAATATCTTCATAGTTGATAGTATGCTCAACTTCGATTTCAGTTGTGAGTTTTCCGAGTCCTGTACCGAGAATAATTCCAAATTGTGGCTTAAAATCGCCGATAATTGATTGAATATAAGCAGTTGCTTCGTTGATATGTAGCATATTTTAAAATTTACAAGTATGTTTTTAATTCTTATTTACTTTTCAGAAATATACGAAATTTCTTAGAAAATTGTCGAAACCAACACAAAAAAGCACGACCTTGTGAGTCATGCTTCCTTTTATGCCTTTCTGTAATGTTTAGCGAATTATAACGCTAAAGTACCTTTACGAGCTGCATCAACGATAGTAGCTTCTAAGCCTTTTTTGTTGATTGTACGAAGTGCTGAAGTCGAAACTTTCAACGAAACCCATACACCTTCAGATTCTAAAAAGAATCTTTTAGTTTTTAAATTTGGGAAAAACTTACGCTTAGTTTTATTGTTAGCGTGCGATACGTTATTACCGACTTGCGTTTTCTTACCAGTGATTTGACAAACTTTTGCCATTGCCTTATTGAATATTTTCTATGAAAAAATGAATACTTTCCTAAAACGGAGTGCAAAATTACATATTTTTTTGGAAAGGAAAAAGTATAGGTTAGTTTTTTTTATGACCATACGGACAATGACGACACCCGTTTTTACAGCAATACCCACGCTTCAAGTGATAGGCACTCGTAAAAACCAAAAATCCGTTCTCATAATAATAGTCTTCTGTGGCATACCTCTGATTGAGTACTGTCACATTTTCACTTTTTCTTTTACTCACAACTTTAATTTTTTAACTGAGAATGTATAACTTAGTGTTTGTGTAAAAAGTTTGAAAATATTCAGCATGGAAATAAATATTCGCCAAGCAACCCTCAATGATGTGAAAGATATTCTGCACATTTATGCTGAATCTCTTGATAATGGAAAAGTTTTATCGCTCGAAAAAGCACAAAGGATATTTCTAAAACAACAACAATATCCTGATTATAAAGTATTTGTCACCGAATTTGAACAGCAAATTGTGGGAACTTTTGCCGTATTAATCATGGAAAATATGGCTCACATGGGAACGCCTTCGGCAGTGGTTGAAGATGTAGGCGTGCTACCGACCATGCAAAGCAAAGGCATTGGAAAACTAATGATGGAGTTTGCAATGGATTATGCCCGAGAAAAAGGTTGTTACAAAATGAATTTATCAAGTAATATTAGACGTGAAAAAGCCCACCAATTCTATGAATCGTTGGGCTTTCAGAAACACGGTTTTAGTTTTTTGATACCTTTAACTTAGTCGCATTTTCTTATTCAGAAAGTAAGGTTTAAGTACTTTTTTATCAAAAATTGCTAGTAAAACGACCAAATTGACCAAAATCATTAATTTCACCAAAATATCTGTCGAGAAATTATTGACCACTTCTAAATGATTGACCCTCGGTATTTCGATGGCCGAATTTGAGCTGGAGAAATAAAACAGCGTCAGGCTGATTGTTGCCACAAAAAATACCGACATCAAAGCCAAAAACATCCACGTAAGTTGGCTACTCCAAGACTTTTTCTTTACTGGAGCATAGGCAATATTTGCCAGAAGATTTTCGGTAAATTGAGCTGAAGGCTTTTCTAT
Source organism: Emticicia sp. W12TSBA100-4 (assembly GCF_040253585.1). Taxonomy (NCBI): domain Bacteria; kingdom Pseudomonadati; phylum Bacteroidota; class Cytophagia; order Cytophagales; family Leadbetterellaceae; genus Emticicia; species Emticicia sp. W12TSBA100-4. The sequence goes on along the minus strand of NZ_JBELAU010000001.1, from coordinate 404,088 downwards.
TGGTAAAGCAATTAAATCGAAATGTACGGTTTCTAACTCTTCAAAGTATGCTTTATACTCAGCCGATTCAGACAGTAAGTTTTGGTGCTGTGTCAACAATTCTTTTGAAGCACAACCATCCAAAACATCAAATATTTGTTCGTCAGTTAGCATTTTCATACGATTATTTGTTTTTGATTTACTGCTCCCCAATCATTTTCGAAGCAAAATAAATCATTTTTTATACTTTTTTAAAGCTAAATCAGCAATATCTCTCGTTATTTGGGTTGGCGAATGACAATCGCAGTTACTAAAACCAACAACGTAAATATCTTCGCTCGGAATATACACACCCATTGATTTAAAGCCAAATACGCTACCACCGTGTTCTCGGCTTGGTGTTCCGTTTAGTTCTTTTATGTGCCAGCCGTAACCATATGTAAATTCTTCCCCGTTATTTAATTTATACTTACTAAATGCTTTTTTGGTGCTTTCAGCGTTCAAAAGTAGGTTTTTATTCAAAGCATTTTGCCATTTCAGCATATCGCCCACGCTCGACATCAATGAACCCGACGAAAACGGCACACTAAAACTAATAACGGTTTTATTGACAAATCCGTGTTCTTTTTTATGATAACCGTAGGCTCGTTTACTAATTACTTGCCTATCGGTGGCATAATAAGACTGACTCATTCCTGCTTTTTCAAAAATATGTTTTTTTATGAAATCTTCATACGTTTCGCCCGAAACTAATTCAATGATATAACCCAAAACCACATAACCCGAATTATTATAATCGAATTTTTCGCCTGGGGAAAAATCAACGGGTTCATTCTTAAAAAAATCGACCATCATTTTTGGAGTCATTTCTTTTTGGGCAATATCACGAAGCGTTTTCATTTTCGTAAAATCTTTAATACCCGAAGTATGCGTCAGTAAATGATGAATCGTAATTTTATCGCCCGCTGGATAATCTGCAATATATTTAGCAATTGAGTCATTTACATTCAATTTCCCTTGTTCTTCGAGCATCAACACCGCAACGGCCGTAAATTGTTTGGTCATTGAACCAATCTGAAAAACACTTTCGGACGTTAGGTCAACATCTAACTCTACATTTGCTTTGCCAAAAGCCTTTTGATAAATCGGTTTTCCATCTTTAGCAATCAGAAATACTCCACCTGGTCCATGTTTTTCATTGAATTCTGTTTGAATCAAACTATCAATTTTCGCTTCAAAAGTTTGTGCAAATGTTTTAGTTGATAAAATAACGATAAGTAAAAATGTAATTTTAAAATAGCTTTTCATGTACAATTAGACAAAAGATTTTAGACAAAAGGCAAGAGAAATATTCTGCACGTTTTGTTTATTTCATAATAAACTTTTCACTTCATCCTTCCAAAGTTTTTTCATTTCTTCGGCCAAACGTTTTCTGGCTCGGTGAATTTTTACCTTAACAGTTTCGGCACTTATTTGTGTGACTTCAGCAATTTCTTCCAACGATAATTCTTTTAGATAAAATAAAGTTATCATTGTGGTATCATCAGCCGAAAGATTTTGGAGTGCTTGCTGAATGGCTTTTTTTCTTTCGATTTTTCTTAAATCTTCCGCCGAATCGCTTGAATGACTTACTAAAAATGCTTCTGATGAAGTTTCAATATCAACTACCTCTACTTTATTCTTACGTTTTTGCATCAGAGCCGCATTAAAAACAATGCGATAAAACCAAGTTGTAAATTTTGATTCGGAATTAAAGGAAGACAAAGCTCCAAAAACCTGCATAAAAGCATCTTGTGCTACTTCTTCGGCATCTTCTCGGTTATTCAAAATTCGATACGCAACCGTAAAGGCGTAGTCTTTATGGCGATTAATCAACTCCTTATAAGCCGATTTATCGCCAGTTCTGATACGATTGAGGAGGTTTATATCTTTCTGATTATCATTCACGATAATAGGATGCAGAGAGTTTGGAAAAAGTTACACTTAAAACTCAAAAAAATATTTTTATGACATTAATGAAAATATTTCAAGAAAATTTGGGCGACTATTTAAACGATAATACACTTATAATCAACACTTTAAACAATCCTCAATTCTCAATTCTTAATTCTTAATTAAAACATCTGTAACCTCCGCACAGAAACCTGCATCCTATCAGCAAAATAAAATTTCAATACATATAAACATATACAAAATTATGGACCCAAGAGCAGCGATTGTAGCAATGTCGATTCCGATTACCGCCATTTTAGGCACAGTTGTACTAATATTTTTTTTAAGAAAATTTGATAATGACGAGAAAATGGCAATGATTGAAAAAGGTATGACATTGCCTCAAAAACAAAGTGCAAGAGTTAATCCAGCGTCAGCATTGCGTTGGGGATGCCTTTTTGTAGGTGTCGGACTCGGCATTTTTGTAGCCAACATGATTGCCAGCATAAAACAAGATAACGATGCACTTTATCCTGCTTTAATTATGTTTTTTGGCGGAGCAGGTTTGTTAGTTTCGTATTATATTCAGCTCAAAATTGATGAAAGAGCAAAATAATTATGGAATATGTGATATGAATTATGAGATTTTACATAATTCATATCCGCACGGGCGGCCCCGTCATATTTTATATATTACTTTCCCCATTTCGCTAAGTTTCCTTTGCCTCCGATTGCCCAACAAGCATCTTTGAAGCATGAAATTGAGTGGAAAGATTCATTATCAATGGCTTTCCATTCAATTTTATCTTTTTCTAAAATACTCGTACCCGAAGTTCCGACCAGTAAAAGGCTTTTATTGGGTAGTCTCCAACCCGATTCTTTCAAACCATCAGGCTTGGCAGCTGCCAAAAACTTCCAAGTTTTGCCAGCATCGTTCGTAATCGCCACATTTTCTACTTTTTCTTTATCGTTTTTGTAGTCACCACCTACGGCAATTCCTTGGTTGTCATTCCAAAAATGTAATCCAAAAATACCCGAAGTTTGCCCTTGTTTAAATGGTGTTTGATAAACTTGCCACGTTTCACCTTTATCAGCCGTGAAGAAAATTCTACTTTGAGTGTTGAGCCACGCTTTTCCATTGGCTTGGACAGCCACGCAAGTGCCGCTTGAGGCAAACGACGCCTCTCCTTCAAGTACAGGTGGTAGCTTTTCTCTATTGATTCTTTGCCAAGTGTTTCCTGCATCAAGTGTTCTTAAAATAAATGGTTTATCATCAATTGGGTCACCGATTAGTATTCCTTCTTTTTCATTCCAAAAATCCATTGAATCGAAAAACACACCTTTATCTTTATACTCCAGTACTACTTTCCATGAATTACCTCCATCAGTTGTCTTAAAAACTTTTGCAGCACCTTCTTCGGCCAAACCCGCACTCATAATGTAAGCTACTTTTTCGCTCACACCATAAATGTCTCTAAAGTCCAGTTTTTCAGCACCATTTACTTTTAATACTTGCCATGTTGCACCTGCATTGGTTGTCCGTAAAACCGTACCTTTACTCCCACCCGCCCATACAACTTTTTTGCTGATGGCGTGAATCGACCTAAATGAAGCATCGGTTCCAGATTCTTGTTTTATCCATTGAGCATTTATGGTGTTTGCACACAATAAAAGGAATAGTAAGTGGGCTTTTTTCTTAAAAATCAAGCAAATCATAGTAAAGAAAGAGAATAGTGGTTATTTTTGTAGAATGAACGTCCGAAAGATACATATTTTCTATATTTTTTTACTTTTTTTAGCATCCAATTTCGCTTTAGCACAAGAAGATGTAAAAATTGAACTGAGTAAAAAAAATATTTTGTTGGAAGAAAACTTTACGATTAAAGTTTTCATTCGGAATACCGATAAATCTGCAATGAGTGCATTTCCAGAATTGCCAAATTTCACAAAAGGGGCAAGACAAAAAGTATTTTCTAAAAATCCACTTGGCTACACCATCACCCAAAACTACACACCAAACAGAGAAGGTAATTTCAAGATTCCGAGCTTTACACTGACGATCAATAGCAAAGAATATACTACCGAATCTTTTAATATTGTGGTAAATTCACCAGCTGATGACACTGATGAAAGCAATGAGTCGATTTCAGCCGAAAAAGCTAAAAACAATGCCTTTTTGGCTATGAGTGTTAGTAAAAGTAAAGTCTATGTAGGCGAAGGTTTCAAAGTATCGCTTGCTTTCTATGTAGCAGAAAGCAATACATTAAAGATGGACTTTGCTGATGATTTAAACGCCCAAGTTGATGCTATTTCCAAGAAGATAAAATCGCCCGATTGCTTAGAACAAAGAATTTTAATTTCGGATTTGAAAGGAATACCGACCATAATCAACGGCAAAAAATATCTTTCTTACCAGTTTTTTGAAGCAAATTATTTTCCACTTAACAACAAACCTATTAATATTCCAGCGGTTGAGTTAAGAATGATTCAAACCATTAAAAATGCCAAGGAAAGTATTATTTTCAAAGATACTCCGCAAACCATTTCAGTTTTAGATTTACCAGAGCATCCACTCAAAGATAAAGTTTCGTCAGGAAATTTTAGTTTAGTTGAGCAAATCGAAACTCGTAAAATTAATACAGGTAAAAGTTTCAGTTATTTATTCAAGATTGTGGGTGATGGCAACTTTTCAACCGTTAATGTTACCTCTCCTACCAATGATAGTTTTTTTGATTTTTACCCTCCCGAAATCAAAGAAAACCATCCCAATGGCCAGCCAAGTAAAGAAAAACTGTTCAGATATCGAATTTTACCCAAAGACTCTGGTCAATATCAATTTGATAAGTATTTCTTTTGGGTATTTTTCAATACCAAAAAAGAACAATATGATACCCTCAAATCAGCTCTAAAAATCAAGGTTTTAGGAAAAACTATTGCCAGTAAAGAAACAGATGCCTCCAACGATATTTTTGCAGGAATTGATAAACTCGATACTTCTCGAACCGAAACCAATTATCAAGAAGTCTTAAAAAACATTTCTAACTTACTGATAATCTGCATGTTAATAGGAAGTTTATATTTATTTAATTGGGGAAGAAAGAAAAAAGCCAATAATGAATAATCGAGAGGCAAACCGAACTTCGAGCAAGTTAATTTCGCTGTTTAAATTGCTAAAAAGTACAATTGATAATTAATAATTGATAATTAATAAATGAGTAGCACTTACGGAAAAATCTTTAAAATATCGACTTTCGGAGAATCGCACGGAAAAGCAATCGGAGTAATAGTTGATGGATGCCCAGCGGGAGTAGAGTTTGATGAAAATTTTATTCAAAACGAACTCGACAGACGAAAACCTGGCCAGTCAAGAATCACCACCCAACGCAAAGAATCTGACGAATTCCAAGTTCTTTCTGGGGTTTTTGAAGGAAAAACTACCGGAACTCCTATCGCAATGGTGATTCCGAACGAAGACCAACGCTCAAAAGATTATAGCCACATCGCTACCCAATTTCGTCCTTCACACGCAGATTATACCTACACGGCCAAATATGGCAACCGTGATTATCGTGGTGGTGGACGTAGCTCGGCTCGTGAAACGGCTGCTCGTGTAGCTGCTGGTGCATTGGCAAAAACGCTTCTTTCTACCAATAACATTACGATTCAAGCCTACGTTTCACAAGTTGGAAAGCTAAAACTTAATAAACAATATTTTGAGCTTGACCTTTCAAAAACAGATGATAATGCTGTGCGTTGTCCTGACGAAGAAATGGCTCAAAAAATGTTTGATTATATTGATGAAACTCGCAAAAAAGGTGATTCAATCGGAGGAATCATTACTTGTGTTATTAAAGGTGTACCAGTAGGTTGGGGCGAACCTGTTTTTGATAAACTACACGCCGAACTTGGCAAAGCCATGTTGGGAATCAATGCTGTGAAAGGCTTTGAATATGGTAGTGGTTTTGAGGGAGTTGAACTATACGGTTCAGAACATAACGACGAGTTTTTTATTGGCGAAGACGGCAAAGTACACACAAAAACCAATCTTTCGGGCGGTATTCAGGGCGGAATTTCTAATGGTGAAGACATTTATTTCAAAGTAGCTTTTAAGCCTGTAGCCACCATTATGCAAGACCAAGAAAGTGTCAATGCCGAAGGCGAAAAAGTAATTGTTTCGGGTAAAGGTCGCCATGACCCTTGTGTTTTGCCACGTGCAGTGCCAATCGTTGAGGCAATGGCGGCTTTAGTTTTAGCCGATTTTAGTTTGAGAGCAAAATCAAATAAAGTATAAGATATTTTACCTAAATTTTCAAGGAAGACGTTTCAATGAAGCCTTCGCTTTGAGCGAAGGCTTCATTTTTTTAAAATTTATAAGAATTAATTTTCAATTTTTATTGAAAATATTATTTTTATTATAAATTTGATTATTTCAAAAAAAATAACCTAATTTGTTAGGATTTCTAAAAAATGTTCTAATTTTGTAATTAATAGGCACTTAGCTTATCAAAAAAACAATCAGTGTAGTATAAAATGGAGTTTATTAGTGACGAACTTGATGCGTATTGTGTTGCCCATACCTCGACCGAAAACGAGATTCTCAGCAAATTAAACCGAGAAACCCACGCCAAAGTCTTGCAGCCACGCATGTTGTCGGGTCATTTCCAAGGGCGTTTTTTATCAATGCTTTCGCACATGATTCGTCCGACGAATATTCTTGAGATTGGTACTTATACAGGATACTCGGCTATGTGCTTGGCCGAAGGACTACAAGAGGGTGGCAAATTATTGACCATTGATGTAAATGAAGAGTTGGAAGGCTTCGTCAGAAGCTTTTTTAACCAATCATTACTCAAAGACAAAATAGAGTTTCAGATTGGAAATGCGGCCGAAATAATACCAACACTCACTCAAACCTTCGATTTGGTTTTCATTGATGCCGATAAACTCAATTATGATAAATACTACGACTTAGTTTTTGATAAAGTCAGACAAGGAGGTTATATCATTTCGGATAATGTTCTGTGGAGTGGAAAAGTGGCTGACCCAAGTAAGAAAGATAAAGATACAGTTTCGATTAGGGCATTTAACCAAAAATTACACGAAGACCCACGTACCGAAAATATATTATTACCTATAAGAGACGGCCTGATTGTAGTAAGGAAATTGTGATTGGTTACTGGGATATTAGTTACTGGTAGATTGGTTATTAGTAAATTTGTTTTCAACAAATAACCAGTTCCACAATAACAGATAACCAGTCCACCAATAACCAGTAATAATTCACGAATAACCATTACAATAGAACCCATATTTTCCTAATAAAAATGAAAAAAAACGTTGCTTTACTACTTTTGCTTGTATGCATTCAAGGGGTATTTGCCCAACAGGCAATTCTTCCTGAAGTACCTAAAAAGTTGGAGTTTGCGGGTGTAACCGTAAAACTTGACGCTGATGCTCAAAAACTTGTTCAGAAAGAAGTCAATGCGTTACTTACTCCTGAAAACAAATATTTAATTGATAAACTGGAACGGATTCAATGGTATTTTCCAATCATAGAGAAAATTCTTGAAGAAGAAGAAATACCCGAAGATTTCAAATATATAGCCGTTGCTGAAAGTTCGCTTCTACCCGATGCTATTTCTACTTCTAATGCGGTTGGTTTTTGGCAAATGAAACCAACAACTGCCCAAGAAGTTGGTTTGAGAGTCGATAAAGAAATCGACGAACGTAAAAATATCTATTCCTCAACCAGAGGAGCTGCATTGTATCTAAAACGCAATAACTTGATTTATAAAAACTGGATTTCTTCACTTTTTTCTTATTCACTCGGTGCCACTGGTATAAGTAAAATTGTTCCTTCTCAATGGTCTTATGCCAATGAAGTTAATTTTGATGCCCAAACCGACCGCTATTTGTTAAAAGCCATTGCTCATCGCATTGCTTTTGAGTATAGAATTAATCGTCTAAAAGAATCTCGTTTCTCGTTTGTTGAATACAAGAAAACGAAAGGAAAATCGCTCAGTGATATTGCTGCAATGGCAAATATCGATATAAACGAATTAAAAAAACACAATTCTTGGTTGCTCACAAGCACGATTCCATCCGATAAAGATTATTCGGTAGCTATTTTAGTGCCTGCTGAAAACTTAGAAGATGTCCAATCAAAACTCAATCGCCAGAATGAACTGGCAACAAGCGATGCCGCTTTCCCGATTTTGAAGCGTGTGACGGTAGTTACAGCTTCAGAAGAAGAACCTATTTTCTACGAAATCAATGGTAAAAAAGGAATTTTGGCAAAACCAGGCGATGATGTTGCTTCATTGGCTAAAAGTGGCAAAATGAAAATTGCTGATTTTCTTCGCTACAATGATATGACAGACAAAGATTTAGTGGAGGAAGGCAAAATCTATTATTTGAAGAAAAAAGACCGTAAAGGCCCAGTACCTCACCATGTTGTTTTGACAGGACAGACAATGTGGCAAATCTCACAAATGTACGGTATTCGTATGAAGAATTTACTTCGCCTAAATCGAATGAATACGGTTCAAAGAATTCAAAAAGGAAGAGTGGTTTACTTACAGAAAAAACGTCCAAAAGACCAACCAATTGAGTATCTAAATGGCAAAGACAGCGAAGAATTGGAGAAAGTACCAATGAAAGAGCAGTATGACGGAACAGAGGAGAAAGTTTTGGTAAAAGATGCACGTCAGCCAGAAACGACAGAAAAACCAATAAATACAACACCGAAACCTACAATTCCAGAAAGTGTAATTGTAGAAGAAAGTTCTAAGAAACCGTCTCGACCATCAAGAGAGGAAGATGATATTATTGTGATTTCGGATAGAGACGATGTAACACCAGCCGAAACGAAAAAAGCACCAGTGAATCCAACACCACCTGCTTCGGTAAAGAATACTCCAGTAAATCCGACGCCAACCACTGTAAAAACCACACCAGTAAAAACAACTACAACACCCGCACCAACCACAGCATCAAGTTCAAGTACGCATACGGTTGATGTTGGCCAGACGCTTTACAGTGTTGCTCGTCAATATAACGTTTCGGTACGAGATTTGGCTGAGTGGAATAATATAACAACAAGTGAGCGTGTAAAAGTTGGACAAACTCTTATTGTTCGACAACCCAAAAGCAGCACACCTGCGGCAGTTGTAGAGCAAAAAACTGAAAAGCAAGCTACTTCAACGACCTCGCACGTTGTTCAAAAAGGCGAAACACTTTACAGTATTTCAAAACGTTATGGTGCCACTCCTAAACAAGTTCAAGAGTGGAATAATATGGCAGACCAAAATGTAAAACTTGGTCAGAAATTGATAATAAAAAAATAAAGTGTAATATTAAATCAAACCTGTAAGGTCTTTATGACAGACTTTACAGGTTTTTAGTTGAGAAAAAGATGATTTTAATTGAAAATACTTGTATCAGTGATGATGTTGCAGATAAAATGTTTGTCTGTGATTTAGAAAAATGTAAAGGAGCTTGCTGTGTAGAGGGCGATTTAGGAGCCCCACTCGAAGAAGCAGAATTGGCAATTTTAGAGGAGGTTTATGAACAAGTAAAACCTTATCTTTCACCAGAAGGTATTAAAGCCATCGAAGAGCAAGGCAAATATATTAAAGATTGGGAAGGCGATTATTCGACAACCACGATCGGCGATAAAGAATGTGCTTATGCCATTTATGATGAAAATAAGATTTTGAAATGTGGTATCGAACAGGCTTATCTTGACGGTAAAATTTCGTGGAAAAAGCCGATTTCATGTCACCTCTATCCTATTCGTATTACTAAATACGAAAGCTATCACGCCCTTAATTATGACCGTTGGTCGATCTGTAGCGATGCTTGTTCATTGGGCGAAAAACTGGGTGTACCTGTTTATAAATTCTTGAAAGAACCACTCATAAGAGCTTATGGAGAAGCATGGTATTCAGAATTAGAAAAAGAAGTAAAGGACAAATTAAATGCTCCAAACGATAAAGACTAAAATTTTTCCCTGACAATTAATTTCTCAAAATTTCATAACGTCGGCAAGGTTCAAAACCTTGCCGACGTTGATATAAAAAATGACTGAAAACAGATTTGATGATATTTATGATGTTGTTCGGCTCATACCACACGGTCGAGTGACAAGCTACGGTGCTATTGCTAAATATCTCGGCGGTGGAGGTGCTAGAATGGTCGGATGGGCAATGAATGCTTCTCATGGGATGCCTGATGTGCCTGCACATCGAGTTGTAAACCGAAATGGACTATTGACTGGAAAGCACCATTTTGGTGGAAATTTAATGCAAGAACTCCTCGAAAACGAAGGAATTAAAGTTGCAAAAGACCAAGTGGTAGATTTTAAAACACTTTTTTGGAATCCAACCGACGAATTACTTTGAGCTACCTTTACTTCTTCGGCAAGCATCGCTACAATATTTTACTTCGTCCCAAACTTTCTCCCATTTTTTTCTCCACGTAAATGGTCTTCCGCAAGTAATACATATTTTTGAGGGTAGATTTTCTTTTTTTACTCCTTTCATTCCTAAAATTATTTTTCTCACTTTCTATTATAAAACACCATATTCAATAAACAATCTGTATTTAGAATTGTTGTCTAAGAGAAAAATATGATTGATTTGCATGAACTCAAAAGAAAAATATCAGGCACTTCCTGATGAAGATAAGGATAGAATTGTTGAAATGGCATGGGAAGACCGAACTCCATTTGATGCCATCGAAATACAGTTTGGATTGAAAGAACAAGAAGTGATAGAACTGATGCGTCGAGAAATGAAACCATCATCATGGCGAATGTGGCGTGAACGTGTTCAAGGGCGTAGTACCAAACATTTAGCAAAATCATCAATTGATGATTTTAGGCATAAATGTAGCCGCCAGCGAAGTATTTCGCACAATAAAGTTTCGAAAAGATAAAAGCTATGATTACTGTTTTTGGTGATTTTTCCAAAATAAGTTTTCTTTTTTGTTAATTTTTCAGAATTTATAATTGTTTTATTCAAAAAAGCAGTAACTTTGTGCCAAATAATATTTTGCACTTCCAATAAAACAATTACTCCAAATGAGTATTAACAAACTTGACCAGATAGACCATAGCCTACTGGAAATCCTTCAAAGTAACGGTAAAATTACTAACGCTCAACTTTCAAAAGAAATAGGTTTATCACCTGCACCAACCCTTGAAAGGGTTAAGAAATTAGAAACTTCTGGTATCATTAAAAGCTACCATGCTCAAATAGATAGAGAAAAAGTCGGTCTTGGAGTTATGACATTTGTACAAGTTTCGCTTTCTGGACACAGAAAAGCAGTTACAGAAGCATTTGTTGAAAAAATAGCGAAAGTTCCTGAAATTATCGAATGCCACCACGTAACAGGTTCATGCGATTTTCTGTTGAAAGTTATTGCTAAAGATATTAATTCTTACCAAAAACTTATCATGGAAACTATCAACGAGATTGAAGAAGTAGCTAATACTCAAACAATGGTGATTCTTTCTACTTTTAAAGATACACAGGTTTTACCAGTACCTTGATAGGCATTTGATTTGTCCACAGTCGACAAATAGCAACAAAAAAGCTCTGAAACCGATAGTTTCAGAGCTTTTTTGTTGCTATTTTAATCAAGGCAATTTTTCAATCTGGTCAATTTTTTCCCAATTCGGGTCTGGTTTTAATGTAGTAGCAATAAAAATTTCACCTTTCTTATGATTAAAAACATTTGCTCCATTCATTTTCATTTGTGCAGAAATTTGGTTTGGCGTAAGTTTATACATACTGCCAGTAACTGCATCTACTACAATTCCTATGATTCCACCTATAAGTATATTTCCGAAAAACCAACCATCAACCTTACGTTGTAAGATTGTTTCATAAGGCATATAACCTTCGAGTTTAATTGTGATTTTATACTCTTTTTTGCTACTTGGCTCACCTTCCATTCGACCCATTCTGGGTAAACCTAAGGTTTTAGGAGTAAGTCCATAATCTTTATCATCAAGCAAAATCTTTGCACCTTTAGGCTGGCTACTAATAAAAATATCCTGACTTTTTCCGTGAATAATTGACGCACAGCTCATCACTCCAAACAGTGAAAATGAGCTGATTAATAATAGAAATGTTCTTTTAGTTGTAGAATTCATTTTAAATTGTGTTTAAAATTTTGTGGTGATTACAAATTTACGATTCAATTTTTGATAATTTTCTTACTCACATTCATCTCTGAAGAATTCAAAATTAAGAAATAAACTCCTGAAGAAAATTCGTTGAGAGATAGTTTTTCTTGCACACTGAAAGAAAGATTTTTTTGCAATAATGACTTCCCATCTATGTTTTTGACTGTCAAAGTACCAATAAATGGCTTTGAGGTATGGTTTTCGATAGTAATTTCACCCGCCGTTGGATTCGGGAAAATACTTATTGCTTGGCTTTCTTCTTCGGTTGCGAGTGGGGCTAAAACTACAATACTATTTTCGGCTAAAATGCTGCCTGCTCCGCATACATTACTGACTTTTTCAATCATATAATTAGTCGCACCCATAGGCTTCACTTTTAGGGTTACTTCTTTTATTTGAGCTATATTTTCGGGCAAAGAGCTAATCTTATATGTAAACGGAGGTGTGCCAGTAAATCGCAAATTTAATGTTAAAGTTGTGTCATAAGGGATTGTCATATTTCCTACAAAACCCAAAGATGTTGGTCTTGAAATAGCAAAACTTTTACTTGGAATTTCTTCAAAATAATCAGCATTAGGTTTTACCCTGAAACGATAATTTTTCCCTTCTTGCAAAGTATCTGGGAGCATGATTTGAAATGGGCTTTTACTTGACTCGGCAAGTTTCGTTGGTTTTGCAAATGAGCCATTCGCATCAGATAATTCGAGTTGATAATTCCATTTTTCAATTTGTGTATTCTTTACCACAAATGCCACATTCACAGATTTTTTTACACAAATTTGTGTATTTTCAGGAAATTCAGTCGAAATAATTGGTTGCGGTAAGACCGAGATTTGAAAATTATCTTTCAAGAAACCGAGAGAATCAACGACAGAAAGAGTCGTATCTTTTCGAGGGGAAAACTCAATAAATGATTGTCCATTAACACCATTCGACCACAAATGTGAACCTTTCCACGAAGCATTCAAACGTATTTTCTCACCAAATTCAACCGTTTTTTTCTCAGTTTTATTGACATTTTTAAAAACCGTAAAATTATCTCGAACTACGCCATCAGTCGAAATCCAACGAGCATCAAGTCGGTTGTCATTTACAGTAAAAAGCAAAGAGCCTCCAATCGAGATATTAGAGTAAATCGAGCTTGGGTGCGGATTTGGATCACCATTCCAATCAAGACGGCCAGCTGAACCAACTACACAATAAATTGTACCTTCATCTTTATTGATATAAGGACGAGAATCTGCTTTTTTTTCATATTTGCCATTGGCCCATTGCGTAGGATGTATGTAATCATTGAAAGTAAAAGCTTTTCCTGTGTGACCTTTCATCAAATGCGAACGTTCGTATGAATGGCTATGCCCATTCAAGACCAAATCTACCTTGTATTTATCAAAAATAGGCACTAATCCTTCCCTAATAGCCACTAAATCAAGTTCTCCATCAGAATCATGGGAACGTTTCGTATAAGGTGGATGATGAAAAGTGATAATTGTCCAGAGAGACTTTCCTTTATTGGCTTCTAAATCATTGATTAGCCATTTGTACTGACGACTTTGTGGGTCATAAAGTCGGTATTTCCCTTCATCTAAACCATAAGAATCAAGGGCTACGAAGTGAATATTCCCATAATTATACGAATAATATTCTTTTGTTCCCGAGGCTAAACCGCCCATTTCGCCTTGAGTTGGCACATTTATTATATTGAAATACGAAATTTTCTTATCAACTTGAGCGGTAGTAGTTTCATAATATTCATGATTACCTGGTACTGGAAAGAACGGTGTATTTCCGAGAATACTACTGCCGTAAAAATCAAAAACTTGGTGTTGATATTCTATATCCGTTCCGCAACAGTAGGCATTATCGCCCAACCAAAGCCATAAATCAGTATGATTTGATTTATTTTTGAGGTATTGCTCTTTTACAGCCGTTTGATTGTTTATATACTTTTCGGTAGAATTATCACCAAAATCACCCATAGCCCAAATATTTATTGGTCGATTATCAGTTGGAGATGGGGCTGTTATGAAGTAATAATCTTGGCCTGAAACTAAAAGGTTAGACTCTGTTCCGATGGTGTAGTTATATTTTGTATTGACTTGTAAACCAGTCAACTGCACAATATGCTCGGTCGTTAGGCTATTTATAAATTGAACTTTGGGTGTAATAGTAATATTTGGATTAGCTGGCTTCGAAAAGAATGTGACTAAACTTTTTGTCGGCACATCAGTTCGCCAACGAATAATGACACCATTTTGACCTAATTGCTGTAAATAAGGCCCACGAGTAATTTTTTGGGCGAAAAGTCCCTCACCTATCGGAAAGGTTAGTATTAAATAAACGAAGATAATTTGTTTAAATACTTTTTTGAGCATATTTTTGGAAAATTTCCCCAAAAATACGCTCAAAAGTACTTTCATCAGTCAGAATATCAGTATTTCTTTTTCTTGTCGGCTTTCATCAATTTTTTAGTTTCTTCTATCAGTTTCTTAGCTTCTTTATAGGTTTCAAGTTTCTTATCGCCATTGTCAGTTACAATATTGAAATATTGCAGTGCTTTTACATAATCTTTTTCAGAACTGGCAATTTTGCCAAGCGTAAGATTTGCCCCAAGAAAATAGCCCGAATCTTTTGAGTCATTTTGCAAAGCGAAATCAATGGTTTTTTGATAATACTCCTTCGCTTTTGGTAAATTTCGTTTGTAATTATAATTGATGTATCCCAAAATATAAGCAGCATAACGCCCAGCGGTGCTTTCATAGCCATATTTGGCTACATTCACATTGGCGAGCAACTCTTCGGCCAATTTTTCGGCTTCGTCAGATTTTCCCAACATAAAAGCTGTACGAGCGGCATAACGATGAAAAAATGAATTTTCAGGATACATGGCGTGCATTTGAGCAGCTTCATAGTAAGCTTTTTGGTGTTGATTTTCCATCGAATAGATTTGCATTAAAAAGTATTTTGCTTCCATTCGGGTATAAAAAGCATTTGATGCTACATACTCTAACTGCTTGATTCCCTGTGCTTTAACTCCTTTATGAAAGAAAACCAGCATCGGTTTCAAAGAGGGATAATTTTCAGGAATCCATTTTGAATAATAATTATACAGTCCATCGCCAATGGCTAACTCGGGGTTGAAATCACCAAAACCACGACATTTATCCAAATATTTCATGGCTTGCTTGCCTGCCCAAGCTGCTTTTACCCAATTTCCACGCTCCGAATGTAAACGCCCTTTGAAGGCATAAGCGGCGGCTTGAAAAAAGGCAGCTTCTTTGTCTCCGTCATCGTCGTCAAGCATATCGTCGGCCAAATCAATGGCTCTGTCCATATTAGCAATAAATGAATCATCGTGTGACTCATCTTTGGTATCTGGAACAATTTTCCACCATTCGTTTAGTCCAAGTAAGAAAAAACCAATCGGATGCTCAGGATATTTGACGGTCAACCATCTAAAATCTCGTTCGGCAGCATCATACTTAAAATTATACATATTATTGATGGCCTGCGTAGCTTCAATCTGAATAGCTCGATTGGCTAACAAAACTTCATGCTGTTTCTTTTTTGTACTGCCACCAAACCACGAAAATTGAGCCTCTGCAATCTGACTCATCAACAACAAAACAAACAAACTTCTAATACTTAACTTCAATAACATCTCTTTCACGGTTTTCATAAAATAGCTTTTATGCAACATTAACGCCTGATTGGTTTCCAAATTATATAAACTTAAAATTTTCTTAAAACTATTTAAAACAAGCCAAAGGAAGGCTTCGCTAATAGCGAAGCCTTCCTTAAAAATTCAAATCATTTTCTTAAATTGCGACACTTATATAATTACCACCAAAAATGAAACAAATCAGAGATAAATCATTCGTACCTTTCATCGAATCAGCTCCTCTTCAAGAGCGAATTAAAGCACTCGCCCAAGAAGTAAACAAAGATTATGCAGGAAAAAATCCATTGTTAATTGGGGTTTTGAACGGTTCGTTTATGTTTGTGGCTGACCTATTCAAATCTATTGATATTGAATGTGAAATTACATTTATCAGAGTTTCGTCTTATCAAAGTACCGAATCTACTGGCAAAGTAAAGCAGATTTTGGGTTTAAAAGAAGAAATTCAGAACCGTGACATCATTATTGTTGAGGATATTGTAGATACGGGAATGACAATGCAAGAGATATTAGGGCAATTGGCTTCACAAAAACCTGCTTCAATAAAAATCATGACAATGCTTTTTAAACCCGAAGCGTTGAAAGTACCACTTAAACTTGACTATGTCGGTTTTGAAATTGAAAATAAATTTGTGGTAGGATATGGACTCGATTATGATGGATTTGGTAGAAATTTAGATGCTATTTATGTATTGAAAGAGTAATTTTCTTGACTGATTTCAATTAAATTTATATATTGCTTTAGGAAATTTTACTTTTTATGAACAAAAACTAAAATACACTAAAGCCATGGACTACGAAGACGAAATCATGTACAAAGTGCTTGTAAATCATGAAGAACAGTACAGCATTTGGCCAGAAGTCAGAGAAAATCCCCTTGGCTGGAAAGACGCTGGAAAAACAGGTACAAAAAAAGAATGCTTAGAATATATAGAGCAAATTTGGACAGATATGCGTCCGCTTTCGCTCAGAAAAAAAATGGAGGGAAACTAAATAGCTTCTCTCCATTTTTTATTTATTTACTTTTATCACAAACTAAACCCTAAAAATCACCGTGAAGAAACTTCTTGTGTTTGTTTACTGCTTTGGTATTTCTGCTATCTCTTTAGCACAAAATGATTATTTTTTCCCTAAGAAACAACTCAATGCCGCAATCCCAACTCCTGAACAATTTTTGGGATATGGCATTGGCTCTCATCACACTCGTCATGACAAATTGGTTGAGTACATGCGTGAACTCGACCGAGTATCTGACCGAGTGACAGTTCAGAAAATTGGAGAAACCAATGAGCATCGTGAGCAAATAATAGTGACCATTTCTACTCCCGAAAATATTAAACGATTAGATGAAATCAGAAAAGAGCATTTGACCTTCACTGACCCAAGCAAACCTATGCCAGATACCAAGAAAGCACCTGCCATTATTTGGTTGGGATATAATGTACACGGCAATGAGCCTTCAGGTGGTGAAGCATCGATTCTGACAGCCTATTATTTGACAGCTACCGAAGACCCAGAAGCTCTTGGTTGGCTGAAAGATGCCGTAATTTTAATGGAACCTGTCATTAATCCTGATGGGCGTGACCGCCACACGCATTGGGCAAATATGCACAAAGGCGACCCAATGGTGGCCGATGCTAACGACCGTGAACACAACGAAGTTTGGCCAAACGGACGCACCAATCATTATTGGTTTGATTTGAACCGTGATTGGTATTTGGCTGTAAATGTTGAAAGTCGTAATCGTTTGGCATTTTATCATCAATGGTTGCCTAATGTTGTAACTGATTTTCACGAAATGGGAACAAACGCTTCGCATTTTTTTGAGCCTACGAAAGAAAATGCGGAAAATCCACTTGTACCGAAATCTGTTTACAGAGATTTAAATAGCAAATTTGCGAAGTATTTCGAGCAAGCAATGAACGAAATTGGTTCCCTTTACTACACAAAAGAATCTTTCGATAATTTTTATCCAGGGTATGGTTCAAGCTACCCCGATATGGAAGGTGGTTTGGGACTTTTATTTGAACAAGCAAGTTCTCGTGGACACGTGCAAGAAAGCCAAAATGGGGATTTAACCTTCGGTTTTACGGTCAGAAATCAATTAGTGAATGCTTTGGCAACCGTTCGTGCTTCGTTGATTGAGAAAGAAACACTTTTGAAGCATCAACGTAATTTCTTTACGGAAACGATTGCTCAAGGGCAAAAATTCACGACCAAAGCCTTCATTATTGGCGATGCTAAGGACCAAAGTCGAAATCAAGCATTTTGGGATTTATTGCTTCAGCATAACATTGAATTTTATCAACTAACAGCAGATATTACAGAAAATGGCACTACATTTAAGAAGGGAAAAGCCGTTGTTATTCCATCAGCACAGCCTCAGTTTTTGATGGTTCGCTCAATTTTCGACCGTCCAACAACTTTTGCCGATAGTTTGTTTTATGATGCTTCGGCGTGGAATTTAGCTCTCGCTTATGGACTTCCTCATGCTGAGCTTAAAGGAACATTCCAAAAAGGCGAACGTATAACAAAAGCAGATCTAAAACCTACTCCTGCCCTACTTACCAAAAGCGAATACGCATATTTGATTGACTGGACAGACTATTATGCCCCCAAAGCACTCAACCAACTACTTAATAATCAAATACTTACAAAAACAGCTTTTAAGAAACTTAGTATCGGTGGAAAAGAATACGGCCATGGTACTTTATTAATTTCGGTGCAAAAACAAAAATTTAATTCGGAAGAATTATACCAAAAATTGAAGCAGATTTCTCAAAATACAGGTGTTACTATTGAAACCGTTTCGACTGGTTTTAGTACATCGGGCATTGATTTAGGTAGCAATAGTTTTCAGACAGTAAAGAAACCACAAGCCATGATGCTCGTAGGTGGTGGTGTGACGGCTTCTGAAGCGGGCGAAGTTTGGCATTTGTTGGATACAAAAATCGGAATGCCAATTACAAAAGTTGAAGTTTATAATTTTGCTCGCTTGAATATTAATCGCTATAATACGATTGTATTAGTTGGTGGAAATTATGCTGTACTTGATAAAACTGCTGCTCAAAAACTCAAGGCTTGGGTTGCTAATGGCGGAACTTTAATTACTCAAAAAGGAGGAACAGAATGGGTTATTAAACAAGACATTATTAAAGAAAAACTTCGTGAAGCAAAACCAGATAGTAGTCGAAATAAAGTTCGCATCAATTACGAAGATTTTCAGGCATCGGAAGGAGCGAAACAAACAGGCGGTGCTGTATTCGAGGCTGAACTTGACATAACAAGTCCGATTGGATTTGGCTATACCAGCAAAAAAATGGCGATTTATAGAAACAACAATACTATTTTAGAACGAAGTGTTGGAGCGGCAAATTCGGTTTTGGTTTATACGCAAAGTCCGAGAATCACGGGTTATGTTCATCCAGAATCTTTGAAACGAATCGCTAATTCGGCAGCGATTAATATTAGTTATGAAGGTAGTGGCCGAGCCATTCTGTTTTCTGATGACCCTAATTTCAGAGGAACTTGGTTTGGTACAAACAAATTATTTTTAAACGCCCTCTTTTTTGGAAGCAATATTAGTTCTGGCGGACAATTTGGAGCCGAGGAAGAGTAAAATTCAAAATAAAAGGGTCGGCAAAACCGACCCTTTATTATGTTTACTAACCTTAAAAAATAGATATATTACTCTCTTAATTTTTGTTCACTGTAAATTTCAAAGTATCGGCATTGATACCCGTAAAAATTCCGAGTCCATTAACTATACTCGTTGGTGGTGTACTGAGATTCTTTGACGTTGTACCACTCGACTGATAAAGTGCAGCGTATTCGGCATTGACTCGATACAAGACAATATTATGGCTACCGAAATACTGAAAACTCTGCGAACGTAAGGTATTATTGACACCCGTCAGTGGTTCATTGAAAAATCTAAAACTTGGCAAAGTCGCCCCCGAAGGCGGAATCACAATCTGAACTGGAGTGGTTTCAGTATTTTCGACCGCCACAAAATGATAGTTCTGGTTAGGATTACTCCATGTAAGCACCACCGAAGTGTTTTCATCACCACCGAAAGGGCCACCACCTCCTCCACCAAATCCGCCGCCACCCATTGGGAAACCAGTTGATAAATCTATTTGGGTGCGAGAAATTGAGGTTTTATCAATCTTAAAACTCACTGGTTTTTCAGGAATTTCGGTCGAAGCACTCACTTTTCTACCTTTATAATCAAACTCCATTGTATAAATGGTTTTGGCTGAGCCAATTAGTTGAGTTTTAGAAGATTCGTACAAACCGTTACCGAGTGAAGTTAAATTAAAAACTTTGCCATCCGTACCCGTAATTTTTATCGAAAGCCCATCAATGGGTTCAGAGACACCTTCGGCTGATTCTGAATAAGGAATTTCAGTAAAAACCTTCAAACTTACTCGATGATTTGGGGCGAGATATGCCTCAATAATTGGTTTATCACCTGGGTTTATTACATCATTGGTTTCGGTACATGACCATAAAATGCACTGAAAAACCAATAAAAATGGGGTTATATATTTTTTGCTCATTGTTTTCAAGATTAAATTCAAACCATTATCTCAATTTCCAACTTAGGGTAATATTTGGCGTAATTCCCAAGTATTTTACATCAGTTATCTGCAAAGCCGTGACATCATCTTCGGTAATGACCTGAAAACGTTTATACCAAGTATTGCTTCGATTATAAAGATTGAAAATAGAGAAACCAATATTGAAATTTGGACTAAAATTATAGGTAGCTGAAACATCCATTCGGTGATAGGCCGAAAAACGATTGGCATTTTTATCAGATGGATTGGTAAAGTTTTTCACAGTTCCGTCTAAAAGTGTCAATTGATAGGCTCCCAAAATTGACGTATATGGTCGGCCTGACGAGAAAATCCAAGTAGCGGCAAAATCCCAATTTTTATATTTGTATGAGCCGATAGCTTTAAACTGATGCCTTACATCTTGGTCAGAATAATAAGGTTTATCAGAAAATGCTGCAATATTTCGTTTGGCTTCGGCCAAAGTATAGCCAATCCAGCCATTAAAATCTCCAAATTTCCGTTGAACCAACACATCCACGCCATTGATTATCTCTGAACCATTAAAGAATGTTTCACTTGCACTGAGTCCACGCCCAATTTGTGGCACAAAACGCAGCGTATATTCGGTGATATTAGTACTGTTTTTCTGATAAAACTCCACATCGAACAGATAATTTCCAACTTCATAGCTTCCGCCTAAAATTAAGTGGTTTGATTTCGTAACTGGCAAAGATTCTGCATTAGATAAAACCCAAAAATTACGATTCCCTTGCGAAATATCTTCTCGATTGATTTGCTTCACAAACTGATAATAAACACCAGCCGCAGCTTTGATTTTAAACTGCTTAGTTAAGTTAAAATTGGCCGAAAAGCGTGGTTCTACGTAGTTTTTCTTCGTTACATCAAAATACGTAAGGCGTACTCCTGGAATTAAATGCAAACGTCCATTCAATAGTTTTACGTTATCTTGTACATAAAAAGTCGATGTTGAACCTTGGTCATTTCTATCCAAAACCGTAATCGTATCGTTTTGGCTGTACTGATATTTAATGATATTTTTTGTGTATTGCAGGCCAAAATCTAAGGAATTCCCTTTGAAAATCTTCCATTCAAAATCAGTTTTTGCCGTAAAATCATTTAGGTTATTATCTTCCAACTGCCCTATTTTTACATCACGAGTTACGCCGTCACGAGTTGTTGAAATCGTTCGGCTATTGTCTCTTCCGCTGTAATAATTAGAATAACAAATCAACGAATTGCTATAAAACTTATCACTCCAACGCCTCGACCATTTGAAACTACCGCCCAGATTCCCCCAGTTCGACACATCCGTATTTGAAGAATTTAGTCCGATATTTCTTCCGCCAAATCCTCCAAGACCACCTAAATCCGAGCTTGCCGAATTATCCATATTATCAGTTCCGTTATAAAAACTCAGCGAAAGAATATCCTTTTTATTTGGCGTATAGGTAAGTTTAGAATTAAGGTCATAGAAATAAGAACTTGCCACTTGCGTTGCCGTAAAACTGCCAAAACGCCCACCACCAGGGCCACCTCCCATTGGCATCTGTGTTTGTGTCTGTGTTTGATTTTCGCTCGTAAAACGCTTAAAAAGTTTGTTATAAAGTGGCCCTTTATACGAACGTCGAGCAGCAGCCAAGAATGTAAATTTTGAGCCAAGTGGGGTTTCTATGTAAGCATTGGTACTCAATAAGCTCAAATCAACGCCCGCATTAAACTCTTTTTTATTACCATCTTTGCCCGTAATTTCGGCAACAGCCGAGATTCTTCCTCCAAATTTGGCATCAAAACCACCTTTATACAACTGAATATCTTTGATAGCGTTATAATTGAAAGCTGAGAAAAACCCAAAAAGGTGGTCAACATGATAAACCGTAAAGCCATCGTAAAGCACGAGCGTTTGGTCGGGAGTACCGCCACGCACATAAAGCCCCGACGATGATTCGTTGGAAGCACTAACGCCTGGCATCAACTGAAAAGCACGAAATGGGTCACGCTCACCAACGTTGGGCAATTTAGCAATGTTTCGAGGTGTCATTTTTATCATACCCACAATTTCGTTAGCTTTCAAAACTTCTGTTTTTTCGCCTTGCACGGTTACTTCTTCCAGCACACCAATGGCTGGCTCAATTTCAATTTTCAGGTCATTGACATCCAATTTTGGATTAAGATGAAAATTTCGAGTACGATAGCCCACATAACTCACCTCAAGCGTGACGGTATCAGAAGGTACTTTCAAGAGTGTAAAATATCCATCCACATTCGACTCTGAACCAATTTTTTCACCCTTCACAACTACCGATGCAAAAGGGAGATTTTCGCCATTTGTCAAATCTACAATTCGGCCTGTAAGCGTAAAATTTGATTTCTCAGCTTTTCCAACAAACTGCCTATCTACGGCGGTTTCTACCCTTGTAGATTTTGATACGATATTGATGAAGCCATTTTCATCGACATACTGTTTCAATGGAAGTTTTTTCAGAATTACTTTCAAACCTGACTCAACCGTTTCGTTCGCAAACCAATGTGTTATATTAAAAAATTGGAGTTGTTGTTTGTCATAAAGCAGTTTCAAAGCGTATTTTTTCTCTAAATCTGCCAAAACCGTAGGAAAAGCAATGTTATTGTAAAATTCATCTTTGATAACCTTCGTGTTTGCGTCAGCCAATTTTGGAGCTTGGGCAAACGAATCTTTGGGAAAGTAGGTTAGAATGAATAATAAATAAAGAAGAGTTTTTTTCATTATTGGGCGTATGTTTGTTTCAATGACAAAGACGCTCAATGAAGATTTTGAGATGTACGAGAATAAGCAAGTGTCGAAACTCGGTTAGATTGTGTAGATGTTTTGTATTATTGCTGGTACTGTTGCTCAAAAAACTCCGCAAATTTTCGACCAATCGGCAATTCTTTTTCACCAACAAGCAACTTAGTTTTCTGAAATGCAGAAATTTTATCGAGAGCCACAATAAATGAATGATGCACTCTACAAAATAGATTAGACGGAAGTTTGGTTGCCATCATTTTGAGGTTCATTCGGGTCAAAATTGGCTTCGATTGCTGTTTGATGTAGATTTTAACATAATCTTTCAAGCCTTCCACATACAAAACATCATCAAAATAAATCTTGATTTGCTTGTATTCTGAATAGATAAAAAAGAAGTTTACATCCTCAACTACGGGTAAATTTTGCTGTTCTTTGCTCCGTAAACGAAATAATTCCTCGGCTTTATTAACGGCCTTCAAAAACCTGTCAAACGGAATGGGTTTGAGCAGATAATCAACCACATCTAAATCATAGCCTTCGAGTGCATACTGTTGATAGGCCGTCGTAAAAATCACCATCGGAGGTTTTGGCAGGCTTCTTAAAAACTGAGTCCCCGAAATGACAGGCATCTGAATATCCAAGAAAATTAAATCTACTTTGCCTTGTTTTATCAGCTCCCAAGCATCCATCGGATTCGAGAATGTACCGACCAAATTCAAAAAACTAATTTTCTGAATATCATCGGCCATAATTTCTAAGGCAAAAGGCTCGTCATCAATCGCCACACAGTTTATCTTCGACATTATGCAAGTTTTATTGTTAAATCTACCCTAAATTTTCCTTCGTTATTACCGATTCGCAAATCGTGCGAATTTGGGTAATGTAAAGCCAAACGCCGCTCAACATTCTGAATTCCGATACCCGAATCTTCTCCAGTACTGGGCATATTCGACCCAAAAACAGTGTTTTCAGCATAAAACCATAGTTCATTCTCCGAAGCCCTAATTCCAATCAAAATATCGCTTTTTTCTTGGTTATGCAAGCCAAATTTAAAGGCATTTTCTACGAAAGGAATAAAAAGTAATGGTTCAATTCGCAGTTTTGAAGTATCGCCTTCACAAATAAAATCGACTGAATTTTTATCGGTCAATCGCATTTTCTGTAAATCAATATAATTCCGTAAATGCTCAATTTCTTGCTCTAAAGCCACTTTATCATTGCCTGACTGATAAATCATGTATCGCAAAAGTTGCGATAACTTCACGACTGCATCTTCGGTTTTTTCTGACTTTTGGCGAGCCAGCCAACGGATATTATTGAGCGTATTAAACAAAAAATGTGGACTCACCTGTAATTTCAAAACTGCCAATTCGGCAGCAGTTTTTTCTATCAAAATCTGCTGATTTTCTTCTTTACTTCGTGTGCGTTCATACACCAAAGCCAACATCGAACTGGCAATTACCGATAATAAATAAGAGAAAAAAATGCCAAAAAACCTTGGATTAAAAACCATTGATGGCGGTGGCATCGGTCGCCCGTTATTAAATCTCGGTCGCATTTTGGGAAACGGAAAATCTTTGAAATGTGGTTTAAAGAAAACCTCAAAAACCACCGTATTTAAACCCAAAACAAGCAAAAAACCTAACAAAGAAAAACCCAAGAAATACCAGCTTTTTTTAGAATTAAGATAGTTTGGCGTAAAAAAATGCAGATTGAAATAGAAAACAATTATCAACAAAAAAGTGCTGAATAATTGTGGCAACACAAACATTTTGATATTTGGGGGCGAAAAAATATTATTAAATGGTAATGCCATTAATGGAATAATACTAAAGATTATCCAGCCAATGATGTGCAGCAAAACCGAATATCGTTGAAGAGATTTCATTAATTTTCTTTGGTTGAACAGATTTTCAGATTGTCAGCTACTCTGAGTATTTATGATGAAAATATTTTCAAGAACATAATAACGGCAAAAAAAATACAATCAACTAAACAACTGTCTATCAGTCCCTTATGTGCATACAAACTACCGAATTGTGTAGAAAATTTTCTTTTGCAACTTTGCATCTACACATATAAATCCCATTTCTACACACCGTAATTTTTAAGCAAGTTTCTCATTTATTTGTCCATCTAAAGCTCAAAAAACAGCTTACCAACATGAAAAATTTCTTAAAAATAAGTATCCTTTTGGTCATTTGTTTGGTTTCGGTAAATTTATTGGCAAATAAACCACCCAAAACTCAACCCAACTACGGAGTCGTTTTTCCACAAAACAAAATAAATACGCTCGAAATTAGCCTTACTAAAACCCAATGGGATAGCATTAGAGCCGATATGAAAACCAAATTTGGTAATGATTTTGGCGAAGGAGGTTTTCCGAATCGAGGCAAAATGCCACCCATGCCGCCACCAAACTTTGAAGATGGTCCACCAATGATGAGCTTTGGTAAAGGTGAGCCAAATTATGTACAAACATCAGTAAAGTTTAAAGGAAAAACCTACCCAAAAGTTGCATTTAGACTGAAAGGAAACTCAAGCCTAATGATGACTTGGGGAAAAGGCGTGTATAAGTTACCGTTTAGATTAGATTTTGGTCAGTTTGAAACCAACAAAAAGAAACAAAAACTATATGGTTTTCAAGAATTAGCATTTTCGCCTGCGATGAGCGATAAATCGTTGATTCGAGAAAAAGTAACGGCCGATATTTTCCGTGAAGCAGGTATTCCTTCCGCACAAACAGCTTTCTATAAAATCTATATTGATTTTGGCGAAGGAAAAAAGTATTGTGGAGTTTATACACTCACCGAGGTCATTGACGACACCATGATTGAAACACAATTTGGAGAAAATGCCGGTAATATTTATAAACCCGAATCAAATTTTACGAAGTTTAAAAAAGAGCAGTTCGAGAAAAAAAACAACAAGAAAAAAGCCGATTGGGCTGATATTGAGGCATTTATCAAAGCTCTCAATAGTTCAGAACGCACCACAAATGCAGCACTATGGCGAGCTGATTTAGAAAAAACCTTTAATATGGAACATTTTCTGAAATATTTGGCCGTAAATAATACCATCGTTAATTGGGACAGCTATGGAGGAATGGCACATAATTTTTATTTGTATAACTCCCCTACCCAAAAACTCACATGGATTCCGTGGGACCATGACCAAGCATTGGGTCTAAAAATGGAGTTTCCTGCATTCGGAATGCGACCACCCAACGGTTTACAAAGCAAAGATTCAAAAATGCCCGAAGGCTTTAAGCCATCCGAACGTTTTGGATCTCCACCGATGGGTGGGCCAATGGGACGTAGTGTTTCACTTTCATTGAAAGATGTTGGCAAAAGCTGGCCTTTACTTCGCTATATTGCCGATGATAAAGTTTATTTTGCGAAATACAAAAACTACGTAAAAGAGTTTACTGAAAATGTTTTTACGCCCGAAAAAATGTCAGCACTTTTTGATAAAAATTATCAATTAATTGCCTTGGCAGTTGCCAAAGAACAAAAACCATTTACACATCTAAATAAACCTGAAGACTTTGATAATGAGCTAAATATGCTGAAATCTCACGTTGTAAAACGCAACGCAGAGGTCAAAGATTTTTTGAAATGATTTAGGTCATATTTTCAGCAGCAGAGAAGTATTATTTTTGAACGAATAATATTTCTCTGCTTTTTTATTGTATTTTTTCGAGGTACATAAAACTAAAAAGTTTCAAAAAACATTTTTTTACGAAATAACTTGGAAGTATTAATTGTTAGATTTACTTTCGCAAACTATTGATAATCAATCAATTAATAGTTCCTATAAACTAACCCCTAAAAAGAAGCAAAATGGATTTTCGTACTGAAATTGAAGTGGCTCCAGCTCGCTTCAAAATCAGCACTGACTCTAAGATTATGACCGTTGGTTCGTGTTTCTCCGAGGTCATAGGAGGTCAGCTCACTGATAATAAATTACAATGTCTCTGTAATCCTTATGGGACTGTATTTAACCCCTCTTCAATTTTTAAGTTGATAAGCCATAGCCTGCAAAATCAACCCGTTTTTAAGCACCTAATGCTCGAAAACAACGGTATTTGGCAACATTATGATTTTCACTCGAAGTTTTATGCCAATTCAAAAGAAGAATTGGAGCGAGAACTCAATCTTACGCACAAAAAAGTAAATCAGTTTCTACGAAAAGCTAATTTTTTGGTCATTACACTCGGTTCGTCGATTGTGCATCAACTCAAAGAAAACAGCCAAATCGTATCGAATTGCCACAAAACTCCTGCATCAAACTTCAAAAAGGAAATGTTAACTGTGAAAGAAATTTTACTTCGTTTCCGCCCAATGTACGAGGCTTTGAAAATGCAAAATAACAAGATAAAAATTATTTTGACGGTTAGCCCTGTACGCCATACCCGTGAGACGTTACAGCTTAATTCGGTCAGCAAGAGTATTTTACGCACGGCTTGTTATCATTTAGAGCAAGATTTTAATGATGTACATTACTTTCCGAGCTACGAAATCATGATGGACGATTTGCGAGATTATCGTTTCTATGCCGCCGACATGATTCATCCAAACGAACAAGCTGAGCAGTATATTTTCGAGAAGTTTGCCAATACTTATTTCACCGAAGACCTCAATGTTTTTCTGAAAGAATGGAATAAAGTAAAGATGTCGCTCAATCATCGCCCGATTCAGACCGATACACCTGCTCATCAAAAGTTTTTAGTTGATTTGCTCGAAAAATTGGATGTGTTAAGCAAAAAAATAGATGTAACCAACGAAATAGAAATTGTTCGTTCGCAACTCGTTGCAGCATAAAAAGTAGCTTCTTATGAAAAAATCAGTGTGAACATTCGCACTGATTTTTTCGTTTTATGAGTAGTTATTTTTCATTTGAATCAGTCAAAAATATGTTCGGAAAAACCTTTCTGAAAGCCCATTGGAGCAACCTCGTAATGGCAAACTACGAAATTCCACCTAAAATCTTAGAAAAATATGTACCCTACAAAACCGAGCTTGACTTTTGGAATGGCCGTTGTTATGCCAGTTTAGTAGGTTTTCAGTTTCTCGAAACCCAAGTTTTGGGCATCAAATTTCCTTTTCATACAAATTTCGATGAAGTAAATCTTCGATTCTATGTTCGCTACAACGACAACGGTGAATGGAAACGAGGTGTAGTTTTTATCAAAGAAATTGTTCCAAAAGCCATGATTACTTTCGTAGCCAACACGCTCTATAAAGAAAATTACGCCACGCATCCTTGCACGCACGAAATAAAAACTATTGATAATCAACATTTTGTAAAATATTCTTGGAAATCAAAATCGGGCTGGAATCATATCCAAGTCGATGCCGATTCTGTAACTACGCCCATCGAAATAGGTAGCGAAGAAGAATTTATCACCGAACATTATTGGGGCTATGCGGGCTATTCGGCCAACAAAACCAACGAATATCAAGTACAGCACCCAAGATGGAATGTGCATCGAGTACAGAACTCACAAATCTTATGTAATTTTGAGGAACTTTATGGCCAAGAATTCGCTTTTTTAAAAGATACATCACCCACATCAGTACTTTTGGCCGAAGGCTCAGAAGTAGCAGTTTTTAAAGGAAAAGTAATAATTTAGTACAACAAGTTTCTAACTTGTTTTGCTGTACAACCAAAACAAATGGGAGAACTAACCATCACGAAAGAAAAAGTACTACAAGCCCTCAGCACCGTCGAGGAGCCAGATTTAAAAAAAGACCTCGTTACGCTCAACATGATTCGTGACATTGAGGTTGGTGTCAATCAAGTTACTTTCACGGTTGTGCTTACCACGCCTGCTTGCCCGCTGAAAGAACTCATCAAGAAAAACTGTACCGATGCCATTCATACGCATCTCAATCCCGATGTGAAAGTAACGGTAAATATGACGGCCGACGTAACGTCGATTCGTAACAATGCTCCAGTTTTGGCAGGTGTAAAAAACATCATTGCTATTTCGTCGGGCAAAGGCGGTGTAGGAAAATCGACTGTTACCGTAAATTTGGCAATGGCTCTTAAAAAAGCTGGTGCGAAAGTAGGTATCATTGATGCTGATATTTCGGGGCCGTCAATTCCGATAATGTTTGGAGCCGAAAACATGCAGCCACTCATTACCCAAAAAGATGGCAAAAATATGATTACACCAATCATGCAATATGGCATCAAAATGATTTCGATTGGTTTCCTTACTCCTGCCGATAGTGCTGTTGTTTGGCGTGGTCCAATGGCCAGTCAAGCCTTGCGTCAGTTCTTTGGCGATGTAGATTGGGGCGATTTAGATTATATTTTGATTGACCTCCCGCCTGGAACGAGCGATATTCACCTAACATTGGTACAAACCGTGCCATTAACAGGGGCTGTGGTAGTTACAACCCCACAAAAAGTAGCTTTGGCCGATGTAACAAAAGGAGCCTCTATGTTTCGTCAGCAACAAATCAATGTGCCAATCTTAGGTATCGTTGAAAACATGGCCTACTTCACTCCTGCCGAATTGCCCGACAATAAATATTATTTGTTCGGAAAAGATGGCGGTAAAAACATGGCCGAAAAACTCAATGTGCCACTTTTAGGTCAAATTCCAATCGTTCAAAGCATTCGTGAAGGTGGAGACGATGGCCGCCCAGTAATGATGGACGAAACGCCAATCGTAAGCGAAGCATTCAAAAATGCAGCCGAAGAATTAGCCCGCCAAGTAGCTATCAGAAATGCTTCTGGCGAAAAAACCGTAAGAGTTGAAGTGAGATAGATTAGTCCACGGTCAACAGATGGCAGTCAACAGTGAGATTAGTCTTTTGGTTGGAAAGTTTAATCATTGCCAGCAATGATAATCCTAAAATCCAAAAATCTTTTAAATCGTGTAAATTTTTTATTATTTTTACAAAATATACTTGCTGAAAATAAGCTAAATGGAGAATTTAATAGAAAAAGTAGAAGCATCCTTAAATAGTGTAAGACCCTATTTACAGACTGACGGAGGCAACGTAAGAGTTGTAGAAATAACCGAAGATTTCACGGCAAAACTCGAATTGCTCGGTGCATGTGGTAGCTGCCCGATGTCATCCATGACATTTAAGGCAGGTTTGGAAGAAGCCATTTTAAAGGCAGTTCCCGAAATAAAGAAAGTAGAAGCTCTTAATCTGACTCCTGCATTTTAAGGTAAAATTGTATTTTTTATAGAAATTACGCTTAAAAATATCAGCCACTTGTTTTTGCAAGGGGCTTTTTTATTAACTTGCACTTGGAATAATAAAAATTATCTGAATTAAGAATAATTTCAAGAATTAACAGTTTTAGTAAAATTGTAATTCGATAAATACACTGAACCATGAAATCAGAAATGTCATTTCGGGAAATAGAAGAAGTTCAGAAAGAAATCTTATCAAAACAGCCCTCTTTTTCATTAGAGATGGCAATAGAGCAAGTACAAAAATTAAAAAATCAGAATACCTCAATAAAGAAAATGAGATAAAAAAACTTATTTTATTTTCCGAACTCAATAAGTTTTAGGTATATATTGGAATATTTTTTGCAGACCAAAAACTGTGAACAAAATTTAATAATGGCAAATAAAATCAGAGTCGGTGTTTTTTTCGGTGGACAAGCACGAGAAAGAGAAATTTCGTATTTAGGCGGTAAAACGGCCTTTGAGCATATTGACAAGGCAATTTTTGAGCCTGTTCCTATCTTTGTTGATAGTTTGGGGCATTTTATTCAGATAAATCCCGAATTACTTTACGAAGAATCAATCCGTGATTTTTTCCCTTCAAAAAACCTCAACCGTGGTTTTAGAGTCTATATTGAATCATTGGGCGAACTCAACGAAACCCAACTTTATAAACTTATCTACAAAGTTGGAAAGCAGATTCAGCCAACCGATTTCTCGCAAATCATGGATTTTGCCTTTACCATCATGCACGGCCCACAAGCCGAAGATGGTGCGATTCAAGGTTTGCTCGAATGGTACGGTATTCCATACATGGGGCCAGGTCTGATGGGTTCGTCGGTGGGTATCGACAAACCTATGCAAAACAAGCTCATGTCACTCGTGACAGGCCAAAAAAAGAAAATGGTCACGTTTACTCGTGAAGAGTGGCAGGTTGCTGACCGTTCGAAAATGTTTACTGACCTTATTAATAATATTGGTTTTCCGTTTGTGGTTAAAGCTCCGCATCAAGGTTCGTCGATTGGGGTAGCAATTGTGCGTAAACGAAGTCTTGAAGAATTTACGAAAGCAGTTCAGCAATGTTTTTTTGAAGTTACATTCTTGAAACGTGATTGGGAAAAAATGACCGACCGCCAGAAACGTCATTTGATGGAAAAAACATCAAATCTTGATGAAGGTATTGGTTTTCCGCTTTATGTAAATGGCAAAATTTTGCATCATCCAGTCGAGCTGATGGAAGAACTGGACGCACTTTTATTTACGCTTGATTCGGTGACGGCTATTTCGGCCAATGCAGAAGACCACGTAATGATTGAAGAATTTGTGGTTGGACAAGAGTTTTCGTGTGGCGTTATTCAGCACGATGATGGCACAGCCATTGCCCTACCTCCTACCGAAATTTACGGTGAAATTCAGACTTTTGATTTTAAATCAAAATATAAATCGAACGTAACTAAAAAACGTATTCCAGTAGAAACAAGCCTCGAGAATCTTCATAAGATTCACGAAAACTTGCTTAAAACCTTCAATAGTCTTGGTTTCAGTGTCGTTACTCGTATTGATGGTTTCTTGACTCCTGATAGCAGAGTTTTACTACATGACCCTAATACTTTGCCAGGAATGTCACCCGCTTCATTGATTTTCAAACAAATGGCTGAAATCGGTCTGACCGTTACGCAGTCTATTACCTATTTTGTGCGTCAGTCAATTCGTGAGCGTATTCGTAATGGAAAAAATACGGTTTCATTGCGTAATTTACTCGAAAGAATTGATAATTTGATTGAAGAACGAGTAGCAGCCAACAGAAAGAAAGTAGCTATTATCTTTGGAGAAACTGACGAAGAATATAAAATTGCTCAGAAAAAACTGGGCGAATATGCATCATCAACTGCCTATGAACCCGTTCCAATTTGTGCTGCTCGCAATGGACAAATGTATAAAATTCCTGTAAACTTAATGTTCAAGGCAGATATTCAAGATTTTGGGCAAAATATCGGAAAACCAAAACATCCATTCATTGCCGAAATTATGCGAAAAGCCGAAAAAATTACAGCAAAATATGCAGGAAGTTTTGATTGGCAAGTGAAGAAGTTTTCGGAAACAGACTTAGCTGAAACAGTTCAGTTCATCTTCCAGTGTGAAACTGAGACTTTGATAGAGTTATAAATCTATCATTTGAAAAATATTTCTGACAAAAGAACGTAAATAAAAATCTCCGCCATCAGACGGAGATTTTTTATATTGCTTCATTTCAAAAAAAATCTTAGTTACAATACTCACGAATTACATTGTAAGCTGCCGAATAACCTAATTCACCTGCACGGCTGAGGTCATAACAACCAGCATTTTCGTCGCCCAGAGCGTGCTTAATAATACCTCTTACATAGAAAGCTTCGCTATACTTAGGGTTTAATTTGATGGCATTCGAACAATCTTGTAAGGCTTCTTTCTGAAAACCCATAGAAGAACGAACTAAACCACGAGAAAAATATGCTTCTGCGTAAGTTGGATTTAACTCAATTGACTTATTCAAGTCATTGATTGCTCCTTTACCATCACCTGTTTTGAATTTTGAGATACCACGGCTATAAAATGCTTCCGAACGGTCATCTGAAAATTCATTAATTTTACTTTTTTCTTGTACTACATTTCTTAAATCATCTAAAGTATTTTTTGACATACGTCCAGTATAATATACCTTAGAATCAATATTTACGTTATCAATTTCAATCGCTTTCGTCAAATCAGTATTAGCATCTTTCTGATTTCCAAGCTTACTGCTACAAAACCCTCTACCATAATAGGCACGTACATTCTTAGGGTCAAGTTGAATCGCTTTGTCGTAATCATTCATTGCACCACGGAAATCATCAATTTTTGTTTTTGCAAAACCACGATTGAAATAAGACTCACTATCTTCTGGATTTAATTTCACGGCTTCATCAAAATCTTTGATTGCACCCGAAAAATCATTTATTTTCAGACGGCTAAAACCTCTACTCGCAAAAGACTGAGAACGTTTTGGGTTCATGTCTATCGACTTAGTGAAATCAGATATACTTCCTTGGTAATCTTCTAAACGAGACTTACACGCACCACGAGAAAAATATGCTTGATATTTTTTATCATCTTCAGTATTCAATTCTACTACCTTTGTAAAATCTTGAATCGCACGACGATAATCTAATAATTTTGCTCTTGTCATACCACGATACAAAAATGCTAAAGCATCTTCTGGGTTTAATTCAATCGTACGGTTATAATCTTGCAAGGCTGAGCGGTGGTCTTCTTGGTCGCTTTTACTTTTTCCACGATACAAATAAGCCAACGCATTTTTAGGGTCAAGGTCAATCGTACGGTCAAAATCTAAAATTGCTCCACGATGGTCTTTCAATTGTTGCTTAGCTAAACCACGATTATAATAACTCGTAGAATTTTCGGGATTCATTGCAATTGCCGTACTATAAGCCTGTGAAGCACCGATGTAATCACCTGCTTTACTTTTATTTACACCAATATCAAAAAATTCTGAAGCTGTTTGTTGGGCGTTTGTCTGCAAAACACAAAGTGTCAAACAGATTGATAAAAAGGGTAAAATTACTTTTTTCATAAGATTTTTAAAAAATTTAAAATCACGAATAACTATAAAATTATCGTAAAACTACTTGAAGACATGAATTTTCATGTCAGTTTATATTTTAGCAAAGATAAATTTTATGCCTGTTTACTCAATGCTTTTTGGTAAAAAGTTTTTATTAAACTACATCATTGCTACCGATTAATAAGTTTTTTACCAAATAGCTTGCCAAATTCGTTTTTTTTTTGCCAATTTTACATAATTATTATTTTTCGGAGCAGAGAAATAATTTACTTACGTCGCTAAAAAACACCTAATCTCATGAAACCAATGCGTTTATTGGCAGGCATGGCCATTATTTTGTCTTTGCTTGTCGCTTGTAATTCTTCAAAAAAAATATCGAAAAACGAAAAAACAACAAAAAAGAAAGACCCAATCGCCGCCGAAGCCGCCGTTAAGATTGGCAACATGCTTGATTTACTGGCAACTGATTTGATTGGAGCAACCGCCAAAAAAGCTGAAATTGTGAGAACTGCCGACGGTATTAATATTACATTTCAACCCGATTTTTATTTTGAGTCGAGTTCTGAGAAGTTAACCGTTGACGCCAAAGGAATACTAAACGATATCTCGGAGGTATTAAATCAATATCCTTATACTGAAATATTTATCGAAGGCCACGCAGATAGTAGTGGCAACCAACTCAACAACAAAATACTCTCTGAATCACGTGCTAAAACAGTGGCATTATATTTCAAAGCTCATAATGTAATGGCTGAGAGATTAGCTATTGCGGGTTATGGAGCAACTCGCCCAATTGCAAGCAATGCAACTCCAGAAGGTCGTAAATTAAACAGACGAGTTTTGGTTAAAATTAGTGCTAATGAAAAGAAGTTTTTAGAGTCTAAAGATGCCTCCAAGGTTTCAGGAAATAAAAACTAAGCAAATATTTGCGTCAGTCCGAATACTAATACAAAAACCAACGTAGATAGTGCCATTTGTTTTAGCATTGGATCGGGATTTGGCAAACGAGAAACTTTAATTCCGTTCAAGAAAAATAATGGAAAACAAATAATGTAGTAATATTTATTCTCTGCTTGTAAAAAACTAAATATCAAAATACTCAACATCCCTAAGCCGATTAGAAACCAGTGATAAACTATTGCATTTTGTTTGCCCAGTCTCGAAGGAATTGTCTTTTTTCCTGCACGAGTATCTGACTCAATATCTCTAATATTATTGATATTCAGTACGCCAGTTGCGAAAAGTCCGCAACTAAGAGCGGGGAAAACATTTATCCAATCAAAATTTTTGGTAAATAAGTAATTGCTTCCTAAAACTCCCACCAAACCAAAGAAAATCAAGACCGAAATATCACCCAAACCAGCATATCCATAAGGTTTTTTTCCTGCTGTGTAAGTGTAGGCAGCCAACATTGAAAGTAATCCCAGTCCAAAAAATCCCCAGAAAACTTGCATTGAAGCATCTTTAAAAGAAAAATATAGTAGCGAAATTCCAAAAATTAAACAAAGCACAGCCAAAACATAAATGCCATTGAGCATTTGTTTAGGTGTGATTGCTCCTGACTGAACAGCTCGCTGTGGTCCAACTCTTCCTGCTAAATCTGCACCATTTTGAGTATCGCCGTAATCATTGGCAAAATTTGATAAAATTTGTAAAGCAATTGTCGTAAGACAACATAAAGCAAAGATCAGCCAATTGAACTGACCAACCGATGCTGCTAAAAAACTACCCATAAAAATACTCGCCAGTGCCAAAGGAAGGGTACGTGGGCGAGCCGCCGAAAGCCAATGTTTCATAATGATAGAATGTATTAATGAGCGAATGATAGAATATTAAGTCCAAAATGAATATTTTTTTTTATTCACTCATTCAAACATTCTATCATTCACTTATTTTTTTTTAAATGCCTACTGCTTTTTTAAATTCGGGTGAATTTGGTTTTACGCCCGAAGCAAAGAAATGAGAAACCTCTCCCTTTTCGTTGATAACGTATTTACAGAAATTCCAAGTTGGTTCTTTATCGTTCCAACCGTTTAAGTCTTTTTTGCTCAACCATTTAAATAATGGGTGTTGGTCACTTCCAACAACGCTCACTTTTTCAAGCATTTGGAACGTTACGCCATAGTTTTTCTGACAGAATGAAGCAATTTCTTTATTGCTTCCTGGCTCTTGGCCACCAAAATTATTGGCAGGAACACCCAAAACTACAATTTTATCGCCATGCTCTTTATGAAATGCTTGCCAATCAGCGTACTGTGGCGTGTAGCCGCACTCAGAAGCGGTATTTACTACTACCACTTTTTTGCCTTTATATTTGGCAAAATCAATCGTTTCTTTGCCATCGAGCGATTTCAAACTGAAATCGTAAAATGAACCTTTTACCATTACATTTGCTGGTTTTACAGATACCATTTTCTTGTCAGAAAAAAGCATCTTAATTAAACGAAAACTCATAAGACTTGTCAGCGTTAAGATAGAAATTGTTGCGAAAATGATTTTCCTTTTCATAGTCAAAGTTTGATTACATACGTGATGGAACTTGTATTCCTAATAACCCAGTAGCTTTACTAATTGTTTCGGCAACTACTTTAATGAGCGAAAGTCTAAATTGTTGTTTATCGCTATCGGTTTCATTCATGATTGAAACCTCAGCATAAAAATGGTTGAAAGTTTTGGCCAGTTCATAAACATAATTGGCAATTACTGCTGGTGAATATTCATCTCCTGCTTTTTTTACCGCAGTTGGATATTCGTTCAAAAGATATATTAATTCTGATTCTGGTTTCAACAAATCAACTGTTTTTACTTCTGAGTTAACAGGTACATTCAATGATTCCGCTTTGCGTAAAATAGAACAGATACGAGCGTGAGTATATTGAATGAATGGCCCTGTATTTCCTTGAAAATCAATTGATTCGGCAGGGTTAAAAAGCATACGCTTCTTCGGTTCAACTTTCAATAAGAAGTATTTCAAAGCCCCCAAAGCCAACATTTGGAAAAGATTTTCGGCTTCTTCTTTAGTAAAATCATCAATTTTACCACGTTCACGGGTAGTTTCAGCTGCAGTTTCTATCATTTCGGCTACTAATTCATCCGCATCAACGACTGTTCCTTCACGAGATTTCATTTTCCCAGATGGCAAATCAACCATGCCATAGCTTAGGTGATAGCAACCATCGGCATACGCACGACCGAGTTTTTTCATAATCGCAAAAAGCACCTGAAAATGATAATCTTGCTCATTGCCAACCACCCAAATCGACTTATCGTTGTGATAATCGTTGAATTTCAAATCGGTTGTGCCTAAATCTTGCGTGATATAAACCGAAGTTCCATCGGCACGAAGTACCAATTTCTCGTCGAGTCCTTCTTCTTTCAAATCAATCCAAACGCTTCCGTTTTCTTTTTTGAAAAAAATACCGTTTTTCAGGCCTTCCTCAACCAAATCTTTCCCGAGCAAATACGTGTTTGATTCATAATAAACTTTATCAAACGAAACACCAATTTTTTTATAGGTTTCAGCAAAACCTTCAAAAACCCAATCATTCATTTTTCGCCATAAAGCCATTGTTTCTTCGTCGCCCTGTTCCCATTTTTGTAGCATTTCTTGGGTTTCGAGCATCAATGGTGCGTTTTTCTTGGCTTCTTCTTCGGTTTTCCCTTCGGCCATTAATTGCGAGATTTCAGCTTTGTAGGCTTTATCAAACTCCACATAATATTTGCCTGCCAAATGATCGCCTTTAATTCCCAAAGATTCGGGCGTTGCTCCATTTCCAAATTTTTGGTACGCCAACATCGACTTACAAATATGCACGCCACGGTCGTTGACTAAGCAAGTTTTTGCCACATCAAAGCCGCCCGCAGTTAAAATATTAGAAACCGATGCTCCCAAGAAATTATTACGTAAATGCCCTAAATGTAGCGGTTTATTGGTGTTTGGAGAAGAAAATTCAACCATCACCGATTGGCCATTTGATGGTAAAACACCAAAATTATCGGTAGATAAAATCGAATTAAGTGTATCTATCCAAACTGAATCATTTAAAACAATATTCAAAAAACCTTGTACAACATTAAAACTACTGATAAAATCGTTGTTATCTTTAATATGTTGACCAATGGCATTACCTAATTCAGCAGGATTTTTTCGGAGAGATTTCACCAACGGAAACACCACATACGTATAATTTCCTTCAAAATCTTTCTTAGTTGGTTGTAAAACAACGTCTTCTTCTAATTGATATAATGCCAAAAGTGCTTCTTGTATGGCTTTTTTTAATGATTGTTCGATGTTCATGAATTCTGATACTATGGTTATAATAAACAAGTTGGAAGCTTGTTCTACTAAAGTGCAAAAGTACAGTTTTTTTGAGAAAAGTTTATTGATAAACTCCAATATCTACTGAGCCTACTATTGACTACAATTTTAGAAATAAAATATTCTTCTAATTCAATCATAAAACTTCTACAACTCTCCTATATTTTTACGATATTTGCTCAATTTTCAATCTTACTAACCATAGTACGAGTAAGAATCTCAGAAATACCAAGTAATTTATTTTATTTGGTATGACCGTCCAAGCGGAAAACTCAGCATTCAAAACTCAGAACTCAGAACTCAAATTCATGCTGCAATCAATGACTGGTTTTGGCTCGGCAACTGTCGAGAATGCCAAAATCGCTGTAACTGTCGAAATTAAATCGTTAAACTCTAAGTTTTTTGATATTTATTGCCGAATTCCACGCACTTATTCAGAAAGAGAAATCGAAATAAGAAATATTCTTACCGCCGAACTTGAGCGAGGAAAAGTAGAATTTACGATGAACGTAACGCCCCGTGATGAGTCTGGTGCGGCTACGGTCGTAAATCGCCCACTTATCAAGGCATATTTTAAAGACCTAAAAGCAACCGCCAACGAGCTGGGTTTTGAGCCAAGTCCAACCGAATTATTACGTATGGCTTCGATGATGCCCAATGCTTATAATACCGATGCAGCAACCGAAGCAGATGCCAAAGCAGAGTGGGATTTAATGAAAAGTGCTATCAGTCAGGCAATTGCAAAGTGTAAAGAATTCCGCACGCAAGAAGGAAGCAATACAGCAGCAAAGTTTGAAGATTATATTCAAAGCATTGCGAATCTGCTTTCACAAGTAGAAGAACAGGATCCAAAACGTATTCCTGTGGTTCGTGAACGTATCGAAAAAGCAGTTGCAGAATGGTCATCGAGCGATACTTTCGATAAAAATCGTTTTGAACAAGAACTGATTTATTACGTAGAAAAATTTGATATTTCAGAAGAAAAAGTACGTTTAAAAAACCATTTAGAATATTTTGTACAAGAGCTAAAAATTGCTTCAAATGGCAAAAAACTTAACTTCATTGCCCAAGAAATTGGCCGTGAAGTAAACACTATCGGCTCGAAAGCCAATGATTCGGTAATTCAGCGTTTGGTGGTGCAGATGAAAGACGAATTGGAGAAAATTAAAGAACAAACAATGAATATTGTATAATTTTACTGATTGATTTTGAATGCTTGATGTTTGATTTTGGACTTTCAATAGGATTATTTAATGAAGAAATCACACCTACAATTTGTCCAGTTCTGAAAATTTAGCTAATTTTACAGTTGTTACCAAAGAAAATATTGCTTTTTTGGACAATTCCAATATTTTTTATAACCAAAATACCTAATACTTACAAGTTTTAACTTATGAGCCAAATTGTTAGAGTACACGCAAGACAAATTCTCGATTCAAGAGGAAATCCTACTATCGAAGTTGATATTTTAACTGATAACGGTTATTTAGGACGTGCCGCTGTGCCATCAGGTGCATCGACAGGTGTTCACGAAGCCGTTGAGTTACGTGATGATGATTCAAAAGTGTATCAAGGCAAAGGTGTTTTGAAAGCGGTTAAGAATGTAAACGAAACTATCGCTTCTGAACTTTTGGGAGCAAATGTTTTCGAACAAAACTTGATTGACCAAATCATGATTGACCTCGATGGCACACCAAATAAAGGAAACTTAGGTGCAAATGCTATCTTAGGTGTTTCGTTGGCAGTTGCTAAAGCAGCCGCTCACGAAGCAGGTTTGTCGTTGTTCCGCTACTTAGGTGGTGTAAACGCCAACACGTTGCCAGTACCGATGATGAACATCTTAAATGGTGGTTCACACGCCGATAATTCAATTGATTTTCAAGAGTTTATGGTAATGCCAGCTAAAGCTGAGTCATTCTCGCATGCTCTACAAATGGGAACTGACATTTTCCATACCTTGAAAAAAGTATTGAAATCGAAAGGATATTCGACAAACGTTGGTGATGAAGGTGGTTTTGCACCAAACATCAAATCGAACGAAGAAGCTATCGAAATCGTATTGCAATCAATCGAAAAAGCTGGTTTCAAAGCTGGAGAAGATGTTTTCATCGCTATGGATGCTGCTGCTTCTGAATTCTACGATGCAAAAACTGGTCTTTACACATTCAAAAAATCAGATGGTAAGCAATTAAGCTCTGATGAAATGGCTGCTTATTGGGCAACTTGGGTAGAGAAATATCCAATCATCTCAATCGAAGATGGTATGGCTGAAGACGATTGGGCTGGTTGGGCAGAGCAAACTCGCTTGATTGGTAGCAAATGCCAATTAGTTGGTGACGATTTATTCGTAACAAACGTGAAGCGTTTACAAGAAGGTATTGACAAAGGAATCGCTAATGCTATTTTGGTAAAAGTAAACCAAATTGGTTCATTAACCGAAACAATCAATGCTGTAAACTTAGCTCACAAAAACAAATATAAGAGCATCATGTCGCACCGTTCGGGCGAAACTGAAGACGCAACAATCGCTGACTTGGCAGTAGCATTGAATACTGGTCAAATCAAAACTGGTTCGGCTTCACGTTCTGACCGTATGGCTAAATACAACCAATTACTTCGTATCGAAGAAGAATTAGGTTCGGCGGCTACATTCCCGGGATTGAAGTTCTAAACCCCCATCCCCTAAAAGGGCGTAAAATTTTAGAAGCGTTGAACAAATATTGTTCAACGCTTTTTTTGTTTTTTTTACAAAAACACCTACTTTTGATTCACAATCGTGCTTTAAAAATTTCCAACAATGAAAATCTACGTACCAACATTCGTACATAAATACCGTTTTTATGTACTTACGCTCCTCGGTCTTTTAATATGGACTATCTTTTTTGATGGCAGTAATCTTATCGCCCAATTTAAACTTTGGCAAAAACTTTCTGACTTAGAAAATCAGCAAGAATACTATGTAGAAGAACTCAAAAAAGTAAAAGAAGAAGAGCGTGAGGTTATGGGCAATCATAAATCAATGGAAAAATTTGCTCGAGAAAAATATTTGATGAAAAAAACAGGTGAAACAGTTTTTGTGATAGTCGATGAAGATAATAAATCGGTAGAAAAAGTTGAGAATGATTAAAAAATAAATTTTTGACAATAAAAAATCCTCTGTTGAAAGTTCAGCAGAGGATTTTTAGTATTTATTTGAAGCTTACTTCAAAGTAGTAATCCATTTTGCAATTTTCAATGCTTCTTCTTTCGGAACATTTGTCAATGCAGCCATTGGCGGATAACCTTCCCAGTTTTTAGGATTTGGTTTGTAGATTAACTCTACGATTTGCTCTGGCTTATATTTTTTCTTTTTCATTACTTCTACATAAGCTGGACCAACCAAACGTGTATCAACTTTATGACAAGCCAAACATGTATTTTTTTGAAGTAACTTCTCAATATCTGGTGGAATTTTTGTTTGTGCTTTTGATACTGAAGCAATGCCAAGTACAACCGCAACGGTCAGGAGTGATTTTTTCATTTTACTATGAGCTTTTAGATATTAATTAAATCGGACCGCCAAGGCGATCGTTATCCGAATTCATCTGCTAAATTCGTAAACAAAACGTAAGAATGAAAGTATTTGTTGAAATTTTAGAAGAATATTTTGTTAACGAAACGTTAAATGAAAATTTACAATAAAAACACGCTACAAAAATTCACAAATAATATTGATAATGGTTTGATGATGAATGATTTACAAACATATTTTATAAAATTTGCAAAAAACTAAGCATAAAATTACCTTTGTAGTCGTTGATAATTTTGATAGTCTGCTAAAATTGCATACTTTCGTTACCTACAAAAAGAACTAACCCAATTAGAGCAAAAAACAGTGATTACTCCAAAGAAAATGTTTTTCACTCAAGATGTTTCGTCTCGTAAATCTTACCCTATTACCTCATTATTACAATTTGGTACACTCTTGTTAGTCCTTTTTTCGACTGAAACGATATCTGCCCAACCCAAAATTCAGTGGGCAAGTAAAGTATTGGGCTTTTCGTCAGAAAGGGTCGATGCCAATAATCCAGGGCCACAGTATCGGGCAATTCAGGTTTTAGGCACTCCTAATAAATTACCACAAAAAGGCGAAAGTGTATGTGCATGGTCATCGGCTGGTGCTGATACTTATGCCGAAGAATACATCAAAGTTGGCTTTGAAAACCCTGTTAGAATCAAGCAAGTTTCTATCGGTGAAAACTGGGGGGCTGGGGCTGTTGTAAAAGTTTTGGCCTATGATTCTACTGATAGAGAATACATTATTCACGAAAATAAAGAAGATGGCCCAACCGAAAAAGGCAGAATGTGGAATATCATTATTCCTCAAACTGAATATAAAGTTCATGCCATCAAACTGATTGTCGCTCCTGCTAAAATCCCAGGTTATAATCAGATTGATGCTATCGGAATTTCGGAAATTGATTTGCCTTTTGAAGCAAGAATAAATCTGGCGAAAGATATTCCGAAGGAAATTATTAAAGAAAATCTGGGAAAAAGTATTAATTCAAAAGTTCGGGAAGTTGCCCCAATCATCACACCCGATGGAAAAACACTGTTCTTCACGAGAGAAAGTCACGATCAAAATATCGGAAAGCAAAAATTACAAGATGTTTGGATGTCAAGAATATTGCCCGACGGCACTTGGGGAGAAGCCGAAAACATCAAAGAACCCATCAATACGCCCGAACATAACGCAGTTTCAACGATTTCGGCCGATGGGAAAACAATTTATTTAGTGAATATTTATATGCCAGATGGCACATTTCGCCCAGGTTTATCAAAATCCAAACGAACTCGAATTGGTTGGGAGTTTCCGAAAGAAGAAAAAATTATTGACTACTCAAATCTGAGCGACTACACAGAATTTACTCTTGCACCCAACGGAAAAGTTTTGGTGATAGCTTGCCAAAGAAAAGATACCAAAGGCAGAAAAGATTTATATGTTTCGTTTTTGAGGGAAGACAAAGTTTGGTCGAAACCTGTAAATATGGGCTCGACAATCAACACAGCCGAAAGTGAAAGTACTCCTTTTGTAGCAGCCGATTCCAAAACGATCTATTTCTCAACGGCTGGTTTCCCTGGCTATGGCGACAATGATATTTTTCTGAGCCGCCGTCTCGACAGCACTTGGACAAAATGGAGCGAACCCGAAAACATTGGAGATTTGATAAATACTTCAAAATGGGATGGCTATTTTACGATACCTGCATCGGGTGAGTTTGCTTATCTCAGTTCAGAAGAGCGTTCTATTGGGGCAGAAGACATTTTCCGTATCAAACTTTTTCCTTCAATCAAACCTGACCCTGTTGCGATTATTTCGGGAACGGTGCTGAATGCTCTTGATAAAAAAACAATTTCGGCCGAAGTGGTCATGGAATTATTGAATGATAGCACAGGAACAGATAAAATTATGGCAGAATTTGACCCCGAAACT
Source organism: Emticicia sp. W12TSBA100-4 (assembly GCF_040253585.1). NCBI lineage: Bacteria > Pseudomonadati > Bacteroidota > Cytophagia > Cytophagales > Leadbetterellaceae > Emticicia > Emticicia sp. W12TSBA100-4. The sequence continues at coordinate 360,369 of NZ_JBELAU010000001.1, read as the reverse complement.
GGCGAATATAAAATGGTTGTGCCGCTCAAAAAAGCTTATAGTTTGAATGCTTCAAAAAAAGGTTTTATTAGTATCAGCGAAAACCTCGACCTAACAAAAGACCGCCGTTTTAGAGAAATAAAGAAGAATATTAACTTAATTCCAGTAAAAGAAGGGCAAACAATGGTTTTGAATAACCTTTTCTTTAATCAAAGTAAGTTTGATATTTTGCCTGCCTCTTTCCCTGAACTCAACCGAATTATTGAGCTGATGCAAGAGTATCCAACGATGGAGGTAATTATTGAAGGCCACACCGACGGAAGCGATGACAATATGATGCTCAACGTAAAACTTTCGCAAGACCGAGCCAATGAAGTAAAGAAATATTTGGTAGAAAAAGGTCAAATCGAAGCCAAACGGATACAGACTAAAGGTTGGGGACAGTCGAAACCAATTGCGAGCAATGCTACCGAAGAAACCCGCAAAAAAAATCGTAGAGTTGAATTTACGATTCTAAAACTTTAACAATTTTTCATTTATTCATTTTTTCAAGTGCCAAATTTTTCTACTAAAAATATACTTGCTACATTTTTAATTTTATTTCCCATTGCAGTATTTTACTTAGTTTTTCAGAAATATGCCGTAAATATCCCTCATTGGGACGACTTCGCTATCCGAAATACTTTAGCTCAAATGCTGGAAACGAATTCGTTTTCGGAAAAAATAAAATTATTATTCTCGCAACACAACGAACATCGAATTCTATTAACTCGACTTTCGGCATGGGTTATCTACCTTTTACAAGGCACACTCAACTTAAAGAGTCTGATGTTTATTGGTTTATTAACTTTAGCTGGTCTTCTTATTATTTTCTTTCAAGTATCAAAAAAGTACAATTTACCCCTACTGGCCTTTGTTCCGGTTTCATTAATTCTATTCAATGTAGGTTTATTTGAGAACACCTTTTGGGGAATGGCTTCAGTGCAGAATTTTGGCGTGATTTTTTTCGCTTTTCTGACATTTTATTGGCTCGTTTTTTCTATCGAAAACCCATACAAAAACTATTTCTATTTTGCACTTTTTTCGTGCTTAATTGGTGTTTTTACGAGTAGTAATGGCATTATTATTCCGCTCATTGGTTGCTTTGTTTTGCTTGTTCAGCAACGAAAAAAGCAAATTTTCATATGGTTAGGTTGCTCCGCTCTATTTATTTTTGGTTTTTTCTTTAATTTCCATAAAAACCCTGACAATGTAGTAAAAACTAACTTTTCTGGTTACAAAACTATCATAAAAGGGCTTTTTGCTACATTCGGTAGTGTACTTGATTCATCAGCGATAGCACCAGCCAAACATTTAGATTTAGCGATGGCACTCGGGTTATTTTTATTGATATTTGTGTGTCTGTTTGCCTATCAAGTTATATTCAAAAAATATAACTTAAGCATTCGCACAAACGACTTGTTTTTATTGGCTTGTTTGGCATTTATTGGCATTACGAGTGTAGGAATTGTGGTGGCTCGAATCTCCTACGGAATTGAAATTTTGCTGACGAGCAAATACAAGATTTACTCAGTCTTGAGCCTTATCATTTTCTATATAGTTGCACTCAATTCGCTTGCTGAAAGGTATAAAAACAACTTCGTACAACTGGCTACCTTTGCGGGCTTTGCCTTTAACTTTTACACTTATATTGCTGATTATCAAAATATTAGATATTTGAATCAAGAGCGAATCACCGACCAATTTAAGCAACAATACAGCGAAAACTCTTTCCCAAAGCAAGGAATAATGCAAGTTTTGCAACAACCCGAAAAAGCATTTTATGATTCGATGATTGATGAAATGAGGCAAATAAAAGATAGCACTTTACAACATTTGAGTGTAACAACAAAAGCAGAGAACTTCGTACTAACACTACAAAAAACTGGCGAAAAAATAGACCTAACAAGTCCTGAATCAGGTATATATTTTATTCTGAAATCTGATAAAAATATCTATTTATATCCTTCTCATATCAAACCTTTGGGAATGAGAGCCTACCTCGACCGTAATTTTATAATAAATAATCTCATCAAAATTGATAACTTTACAGCTGAAATCAGTAAATTATATATTCAGTCAGGTAAATACCAAATAGGTACAGTAAAAGTTGAAAACGAATTAAAATCTGTTATTTGGAGTACACAAACGATTGATATTCAGCGAATTGAAAAAATAAGACCAAAACAAAATTGGTAAGAAAATAACAGACAATGACACAAAACTCTACAAATACTTCCTATTTAAGACAACTCGACGGGCTTCGCTTTTTGGCCGTAACGATGGTTTTAATTGACCATTGGTCGGGCGATGCTTTGCAGTTTCCGATAAGCTATTTGGGTGTTTGTATGTTTTTTGTGCTGAGTGGTTTTCTGATTACTCGAATTCTGTTGCAGGCTCGCTCGAAAGATGAAAGTATGGGGCGTTCTCATAAGTTTTCGTTGAAACAGTTCTATATTCGTCGAACAGTCAGAATTTTTCCAATTTATTATCTTACAATTTTGGCCTTGTTTATTTGGAATGTTGAGCCAGTTCGTGAAAAAATCTGGTGGTATCTCACTTACACAACCAATATTTATATTGCCATCAAACAAACTTGGATGGGTTCGAGCGACCACCTTTGGTCGTTGGCCGTTGAAGAGCAATTTTATTTGTTTTTCCCGTTTATAGTTTTCTTTTTATCAGCTCGTTCTTTGCCTAAAATTCTTTTTGGGTTTATTGTTTTATCGGTCGGACTTCGTCTATTTTTCTACCTCAACGGTACAGCTTGGATGACACCTTACGTGCTAATGCCTACATGCTTAGATGCATTTGGAATCGGTGGGCTATTCGCTTATTTCTATTTTCATAAAAATGAGGCCGTTAAAGGGTTTGTAACGAATAAAATTTGGCTACTTGTTAGTCTGCTTTTATACATCGGAATTGTACTTTGGGGAAAACAATTTCCTGATGGGCACAACATTATCACAGTAGTTTTCCTACGCCTTTTTGAGTCGTTTTTCTCGCTTTTTATGGTCGGGAATGCCGTTTATGGCTTTGGCGGAATAACGAAAAACTTATTAGAAAACAAAATAACTGTTTATCTCGGGCGAATAAGTTATGGAATTTATATCTATCACAAATTCATCTATAATCACTACCATAATTCACCATCAAACCCAGTCGTGAAGATATTGAATAAATTACCTGTAATTGATGAAAATATGATTTTTAAAATCATATTTCTTTATGCTGTGACGGTTTTAGTCTCGACGATTTCTTGGTTTTTGATTGAAAAACCAATTAATAAATGGAAAGATAAATTTAGCTATTAAACCTTATTTCACTATTTTCTTAACCGAGAGTTTCTGACCGTCTAAAATCCTAAGAAAATACATTCCTGCGTGTAGAGTTCTTATATCAATCGAAACCGTTTCGACCGTAACACCTTGCTTTTCAATACTTTGCAAGTTTTTCCCTTGATTATCTAATAAATCAATTTTGATGGTTCTTAGTTGTGTTTGCAAAGGAAAAGCTATATTTACTATGTCTTCGACAGGATTTGGAAACACCAATACATCAAAAGTTTGTTCTGGGATGTTCTCAATATTAGTCACCACATAACCATTCAGTCCATTAATTTGCCAACCCATTTCATTAAGACAATTGAGCAATAATTCGCCAGGGTTATGATTTACTTCGGCGGCTCTCACACTCGGCGACATCAACGAATTTGGTGTGCCTACGGTATAAGTGCTTTCATCGAAATGTGAAAAACTTGAACCACTTTTAAATGGTGAAGGGGCGTAAAGACGAGGTAAAGTATTGGCAAAAGCTGGGTTTTTCAGTCCAAAATACAAAGCATTGCTGGTAAGTGAAGTTTTCAAACCTGTTGAAGGATTTCCATAAACTCCTGTATTGGTAAGTTTTACTTTTTGGGAGTCCAGCATAAAAATATCAAAAATATAAGCACTCCCCGACTGTCCGTATTGTCCTTGAGTATCACTATTAATGATGCTCATTGATGAGGAAAAGCCTAAACCATGAGCAATTTCATGTAGCATAACCGTTATCATATCGTACCTTCCCGATTGGGCTTTAGCATCAGTACCCAAATACCAATTGATATTACCATTGAGTGTAACAGTCATATCAAAATCTCCTGAATTGAGTTCTTTGCCAGATAGTGCCTCTGCCAGAGGTGTTGGATACCAAACATTGGCATAAGGCAGATTAGGAGTGCTTGTACTGCTTCTATAAATACGAGTTGCACCTGTTTCGGCTAAAACTGAATTCGACATCGTTTTCGACCATGTAGCTTTAATACGAATCGTTTGAGTAGAAATTAAGTACCTTTCCCAAATTACAATAGCCTGCTCAAAAGGCACTTTCGCTTGCTCTGGAAAATCAATGTAAGTAACCTCAATATTTGAAGTTGCTGCCAAACGACTACTCGCAGAGATAAACTCTTGGGCTGGAATTTCGGTAAAACTATTTTGTTCTGATAAATAACAAACAACAGGCACAGCTGGCATAGAGTCTTGTGAAAAACTCATTTGCTGAAAAATCAAGGCTACGATAATTGTTAGTATAAAACGCATTGAAGAATATTTATTGGCCGACAAATCTATTCATATAGACGAAATTTCTCGGCAAAAGATTGCACAAAAGCAAAAAAACTCCCCACTTTCGAGGGGAGTCAACCACTTTTCTTACGATTGGTGGTTTTTCTAAAGACTTTCAATTATCAATTTTCATCAATAACAGAAAGTATTGTGAAACTCGTCTTTCCTGACAAATTTAGATTAGAACCCTTTCACAAATGAGTTAAAGCCCAGATTCTCCATTTTCTTTTGAGTATCTTCAGCATTTGCTTTATCTTCAAATAAACCATAAACAACTCGGTAAACCATTGGTTTGTCGGCAGCTTTGCTTACTTGAATAAATATTTTTTCTACTTCGGTATCGCCATTCTTAGCGAGTTTTAAAGCAAAGTCTTTGGCGGCCTTCAACTGCCCAAATGCAGCGATTTGCAAACCAAAGCCCGAAAGGTCTTTCATTTTTCCATTTAAATCATATACATGATTGATATCAAAACCATCTAACTTAGTAGTTTCTACTTCCACTTCTTTTTCTTTTACAGTTTTCTTTAATACAGAAGCCGTAATTGTAGAAGCACTTGTAGAAGCATCAGCCGAAGCCCAAAAACGCTCCACTTCATCGTCACCTTGAATTTCTTGTACTTTCACTTTAGCCTTACCAGATTTTGCTCCTATCTCGTCCATGGTGGTTTTCGAGATGTTTGCTGTTGTATTATTTTCTCCCGATTTTACTCGGTCGTTGATTCTTACCACAACCGATTTTCCATTTTCTATATTTGTCAACTTTACTTTCTTATTGAAAGACATAGAGGCATTTTCCTCTTTCCCCATCGATGATTTACTGATTTTGAGGTCATCAGCTAAACTTGCAGTAACTTCTTGAGCTTGACTTTTTATGGCAAAATTTGTAAGTACAGCTCCGAGTAAATAAATAAAGCGTGCTTTCATAGTCATTGTATTTTTATGGTAATGAGTGTTTTGAATGAATCTTTTTCTTGTTTTCTTTTCTTATTAAGCGGACTCAAATAGCGTGCCAATTCATTTTAGAGCACAAAAAAAACTCACGATTTTTTTATCGTGAGTTTAAGTAGATAGTTCTTAGCTATCAAATAAATCTTATCTAAATTCTTTTACAAACGGAGAATAGCCAAGCGAAAGAAAAGCTCTTTGCTTTTCACGAGCAGAATCATCAGTTTTCAATAAACCAAAATACACTTTATAATAAGTTTTTTCAGGATTATTGACAGTGTAGATAAACAACTGGCGTTTTTCGGCATCGCCTTTTTGAGCAATTTTGAGAGCATATTCTTTAGCTAAAGTAAGGTCTGAGAATGAGGCTAATTGCAAAGCATAACCAATCAAATCACGTTTTTCTTTCACATATTTGAAGTTATCATCGTTGAATTTCGTGCTTGAAACTTCTACTTCTTTCGTATTTGAAGCCATTTCTTGCCCCAGTTCATCGTTTTCAATTTCTTGAACCATCACACGGGCTTTACCAGCCACGATGTTATTAGATTGCTCGTTTGATGTCTTTGAAATAATTATAATTTTATCAGAATTATCCTTTGGGGTGATTACCGTACCACTTCCATTATAATTATGTGCTAAAGCAAAACTTAAGCTACTAACCGTAATAATCGCAGATAACAAAACTGTTTTCATAGTATTTTTTGTTTGAATTTGACTAAATAATAGCAAACTCCGTGCTAAACTTGTTTCTTAGAAGAAAAAAAAAGAAATTTGAGGAATATTTCTTTAACCTAAAAGATGAATAACACTGACTGACGATTGAGGCTCAAAGCCTCATAAATGTTTAGTCCATCTACTTCCAAATTTATGAAAAATCACTTTCCTTTCCCTGCTGTTGGTCAAAGCCGAGCAATCGTAGAACGTGTAACACCAGAAATTGATGGCGGTCGATTTGCCACCAAGGCAATTATTAATGAAATTATTACGGTAGAAGCCGATATTCTGATTGACGGTCACGATAATTTGGCCGCTCGATTACTTTACAAACACGAAACCGATAAAAACTGGAGTGAAGTTGTGATGGCAAGTATGGGTAATGACCGTTGGGTTGGTCGATTCACAGCCGCCAAACAAGGTTTTTATACCTATACTGTCGAAGCATGGGTTGATCATATTGCGAGTTGGCAACACGAAGTTGACCTAAAAGTACGTGATGGCCAACATCTTGTCGTGGAAATGATGCAAGGGGAGTTATTCTTGAACGGCATGGCAAAATTGGCCAAAGGCGATGATAAAAAAGCGATTCAAGAAGCAGCCAAAGCAATGGGCAATGAAAACCGCTACAACGAAGCGATTCAGATTGCGATGAGTGACCAAATGCACGAATGGCTGACAAAATATCCAGAACGCCAGTCGGCATTTCGTTATCAAGAACTGAAACTTTACGTTGACCGAGAAAAAGCTGGCTTTTCAGCTTGGTATTCTATGTTTCCACGTTCGGCCGCTCGTGAGGTTGGTAAACATGGTAATTTTAAAGATGTAGAAGCCCTTTTACCACGCATAGCCGAAATGGGTTTTGATGTACTCTATCTACCACCCATTCACCCAATCGGAAAAACGCACCGCAAAGGAAAAAATAATACTGTTAATGCCGAAGAAGGCGATGCTGGCGTACCTTACGGAATAGGTTCGGAAGAAGGTGGTCATACTGCTATTCATTCAGAACTTGGAAATTTAGCAGATTTCAAGCATTTGATTGAAGAATGTAAGAAATTTGATATGGAAATTGCGATGGATTTAGCTATTCAATGCTCGCCAGACCATCCATGGGTAAAAGAACACCCCGATTGGTTTAAGATTTTACCCGATGGCACAATTAAATATGCCGAAAATCCACCGAAAAAATACCAAGATATTTATCCAGTAAATTTCGAGACAGAAGATTGGAAAAACCTTTGGCAGGAACTCAAATCTGTGATTACGACTTGGGCAGAATGGGGTGTAAAAATCATTCGTGTGGATAATCCACACACTAAATCATTCTGTTTTTGGGAATGGGTAATTGCCGAAGTGAAGAAAGATTATCCCGATATGATTTTCTTGGCCGAAGCCTTCACAAAACCAAAAGTAATGCAGCAATTGGCAAAATTGGGCTATACGCAATCATATACTTATTATGTGTGGCGAACTTCAAAAGCTGAAATAATGGAGTATATGACTGAGCTAACAAAGGGAGAAATGAGACATTATTTCCGACCAAATTTCTGGCCAAATACGCACGATATTGACCCATATATGCTTCAAACTGGTCACGAGCCGTTATTTTTGATTCGATATTTTATGGCGGCAACACTCGTTGGCAATTACGGAATCTTTGGCCCGACTTACGAGTACATGTATCATGCACCATACCCTGGCAAAGAGGAATATGCGTTTTCGGAGAAATATGAAATCAAATGGTGGAATTGGGAACACCGCAATAAATTGACTTATGTGATTTCACAAGTGAATCGTATTCGTAAAGAAAATTCAGCTTTTCATAGCACTAATAATATTGATTTCTGTGAAGTTGCCAATGAGCAAATTTTGGCTTACTTGAAAACTGCAACCAACGGAAACAGAATTCTCTGCGTGACGAGTCTTGATGGCTATAACCGTCAAGGTGGTTTTGTAAAGATTCCACTTTGGAAAATCGGTAAAAATGAATGGGAAAGCTATCGTGTGCATGACCTAATTTCGGGAGCAACTTATATTTGGAAAGGCGATACCAACTACGTAGAACTTGACCCAAATATTCTACCTTTCCATTTGTTTAGAATTGAAGATATTTAAGGCTTTATCCAAAATATATAGAATTAACTGTGGCACACTTTTGAAGTGTACCACAGTTTTTTTTAAGATTAATCATTGCACCCGCCAATATAGGCATTAAAAACAGTGCCTTTATCTGCCTTAAAACCATTTGTCAAAATAATACTTCCTCCTGCATTATACTTTACATTTGCTCCAGAAAGAATCTGATTATTGGCACTAATCGTAGTTATTGCATGATATTTTTTTGTATCAGCACTAATATCGTTTGATAAATTATGTTGATACCATGCTACATTTAAAATAAACTGGGTAGATGATACTACAGCATTTTCAGTACAAGTTGCCGTATAGATGCTTGATTCTGTTAAATTATTGACCTGTAATAGAGTTCCATCTGTATTATTTGACCAAGTTACTGTACCATTACATCCAGTTGCAAGCAAAGTAAAATTTAAAAATGGAGGCACACAAGCAGGACTGGTTATTGCCCCTACTCCAGTTTTTACTAACCAAATATCATGCTCTCCTTTTGAATTTTCTGTTTTATCTCCGCTAATATTTGCTGTTGACCGACCAACAAATACAAAACCAAGATCATCAGTTGATTTTAAAAATTGCTGTCCCCAAAAATACAAGTTATTACAACCAATTCTTTTATCCCAATATTTATTACCATAATCATCTATTTCTAAAGCCCACAAATCCATATCCCCTCTATAATGTTCAGAAATATCGCCACCAGCCCCAGAGATAGTACTTCCAGCTAAAATATATCTATTATCTATTGTTTTAAAAATGGTTGGGTTTCCCTCACTTCCATATCCGCCATAACGTTTATCCCATATTTTGTTACCGTTTATATCTATTTTGAATAACCAAAAATCGCTATAACCAATCGAGGAAGCTGTCATATCTCCGTTTTGAAAGGTATTATACGCTAAAGCACAAATAAAAATATTTCCATCATTGGTTTCTATCATTGACGGAAAAGCCTCATCTCCTGAACTTCCATACCTTTTATCCCACAAAATCCCTCCACTACTATTTAATTTAACTACCCAAATATCACTCCCTCCTCGTGGTGGTGCTGTAATATCACCACCAGAACCCTCCAAAAATGAATTTAAACATATCACAATATCTCCATTATTCAATTCTATCATACTTTCAATACTTTCATATCTACTTCCACCAATTGTTTTATCCCAAAGTTTATTACCATTGGCATCAATTTTTACTAACCAGCCGTCTGTTCCTGTTCGCAAGTTTTCTGTTTTTTCACCACCATCATTTGAGTCTGAGCTCCCACCCAATAAGAAACCCCCATCGGCTGTTTGAAGCATATAATGCAAGAAATCTGAGCCGTTCCAACCAAATCTTTTATCCCAAAGTTTGTTTCCATTGGCATCAATCTTTACAACCCAATAATCGTTTGAAGGAAATCCATTTGGATAAAAATGAGCTGGTTGTGATTTGTCGCCATCCTGAGGTGAATTAGAATTTCCCCCAAGAAGAAATCCTCCATCGGTGCATTTAACAATTGTTTCTATTCCTTCTCCTAAGGAACCGCCAATAGATTTCTCCCAAACAATATTTCTACTTTGATTTAATTTCATTACCCAAAAATCAGAACTACCTTTATTAGCAGATATTTTATCTCCGCTCACACCCGATGAAGATGCTCCAGCGATGATGTATCCTCCATCATTTGTCATTTCAATACAAGAACCATAATCATCCAAATTTCCACCAATTGTTTTATCCCAATTGTTTACTGGAGCAGCATTTTGATTAAAACCTTTGATACTGAGAGCATTTTGAGCATTAATTGTTGTTTTGTGAAACAAAATCAATAGAATTGTGAGGAGTTGTATTTTTTTCATTCTTTCGGGAATAGTGAAATTTATTGATAGCATTTATTAGGTATGACTAATATAAAGCTAAAAAGTTGTATGTAGAATTAAAATATTAATCATATAATTGAAAGAGGAAAACACCCAAATCTATTTATAAGTAAAAAAAGGCCTAATAACCTAAAATGAATCATTTTCCAGTCATCAGCTCAAACATCTCACCAACTCATTTAGCGGATTTTGTTCAAGATAAATACGGTTTTGGTAATGCTACTTCATGTAATTTGTTAAAGGCAGGAATCAACCACACTTATTTGATAAAAGACGAAAATAAACGATGCATTTTCAGAGTTTATAGCATTAATTGGCGAACTAAAAATGAGGTTTTAGAAGAAATTCGACTTCTAAACCTACTAAAAGCTAATAAAATTTCTATTTCATTCCCAATTGTTGATAAATCTGAAAACTACATTCAAACCATTAATGCTCCAGAAGGCGAGCGTTTGGCGGTCATGTTTTCGTATGCTGAAGGCGAGAAATTATTGAGTTTTGATGAAGAAAATCATTTTCAAATTGGCATTTTAATGGCTCAAATTCATCAGATTACAGAAAACCTCCGCTTAGAGAGAATCGACTACACTCCGCAGGTTTTAGTCGAAAATATTTTTAATTATTTACCAAATTTTCTACCAAGCGATACCCAAGAAATGGCTTTCATGAGGTCAACTCAAACCTATCTATTGAATGAATTTGCTAAAGTAAATCTTAGAAAAATCAGGACAGGCACGGTGCATTTAGATATTTGGTTTGATAACCTAAATATTGCTAAAAACGGTAAAATAACCATTTTTGACTTCGATTTTTGTGGAAATGGGTGGCTTTGTCTCGACATTGCTTACTATATTCTGCAACTTCATAGTACAGAAAGAGACGAAGCCATTTGTAAATCTAAACTTGATAGTTTCTTGGCTGGTTATGAGTCGGTTACGCCAATTTCTGATGAAGAAAAACGTATTTTACCCATGCTTGGGGTGAGTCTTTACTTCTTTTATATAGGTATTCAGTGCCAAAGATTCGACAATTGGTCAAATACTTTTTTAAATGAAATGTATCTCAAACGCTTCATTAATTTACTCGTAAAGCGTTATTTCGATTTGAATAAATTGGGGTAATTTCTATCTTTGAATTTTATCAAAACTCTTATGGAATACATTATTGGATTACTCTTTGCATTTTTCTGGGCATCTGGTTCGTTGGCTACAAAAATTGGCGTAAAGTCAGCTGACCCACTCACCTTAGCTTTGATGCGTTTTGGTATAGCAGGCACATTACTTTTCTTATATAATTATGTTTTTACGAAAGGTAACCCTTTCCCAAAAGGTACGGAATGGAAAAAGTTAATTACTTTTGGGCTGTTCGGTACAACTATTTATTCAGGTTGCTACTTTATTGCCACCGAAACCACTTCTGTTGGTTTACTTAATTTGTTTGTCGCTACCAATCCACTGCTAATTATTTTACTATCAACCTTTTGGCTAAAAAAGCCAATTACCCGAAACGAGATAATTGGCTTCATTATTTGCACAATTGGGCTTGCATTAGCTACTTTTCCTTCATTAAAAAATAGCACTGCTACACCTTTTGGTATTATCGTGTTGACCATCGGCATGGTTTCGTATTCGTTTGCCAATGTTTACTATGGTAAGATGAATTTGCCCTTATCAAACATTGCTATTAATGCTTGGCAAGTAATTTTTGGAGGCATAATGCTTGTTCCATTTGCAATTTTAGCTCCAAACAAACACATTTCATGGGATAAAAACTTAGCGATTTCTGTTTTTTGGCTATCAATTATTATTTCTATCTGCACTACTTTGCTTTGGTATTATTTGCTAAAAAAAGATACAGTAAAAGCAAGCAAATGGCTTTATCTATCGCCTATTTTGGGGTATCTTCTTTCGTATTTTTTATTAGATGAAATCATTACAATTTATGCAATAATGGGTACAATCTTGGTACTTTTAGGGCTATATATATCTAAAAAGAAAGTCACAACTTAATATGAAATGCCATGAGCATAGCCAGTTTACTGTTGGCAATCGACTTAGTTGACCCAATAATTATTCGAGTGGTTGGTTTTACTAATATGAATCATGTAAAGAAAATTTTCTTCCAATAATGGCGGAAAATTCACTTTAGTCAGTGCTGCTGCGTTTGGATAGAAAGCTGCCCCGATTTGATAAAATGATTTTTTTGTAAAAAATTCTCGAAAATAGGTGTTTCTATAAACGTTTGGTGTTCTGTAAAAGAAATTAGGGGTATTCAATTTACTAAATAACTCATTAGAATAACCTTTAACAATGTTTTCAGCAAAAGTATAATAGCCCAACTTTGAAGTTTCAGAATTCACTGCCGTTACGCTTCCTTCAGTAAATGAAAACCCTACAGTCATGTAGCCACCTTGAAGTTTATTATTGATATGAAACCCCATTGCTCTATCTACAACATTCGAACTTTCAGCATTTTTTATATGTAAATTATGAGCCCAAACCGACATCGGGAAATCTGTATGTTTTTTTAGCCAAACAACATTTTCGCCCATAAATAAATCTCTGTTTGTATAAACTGTGCTTTCATTTTTATCGGATACAATTGTTTCAGTTTGCACAAGTATATTAGAAATATGTTCAATAAAATCATATTCCAAAGCTGAACTTTTATCAATCAAGTTTAACTTATTATCTTTAATTAAGTTATTGACAGTCAGAATATTAGCCTTTTTTCCTTCAAATTTACCAATAGCTAAATCAGTCAACAAAGCGGCAATATCTTGTCCCATTTTTGAATCAATCGCCGATACTCTTTTTATCAATTCTGGTACATTATACATGAAGGTTTGACAGTCAATTCCGTAGATATGCACACGATCTTTATCTGCTTTTCCGATGTTATAATCTTTCATCCAGACCAATAAATCTTTTACTTCTGAAGTATTCCATGTCCAGAAATACATTTTTTCTTTCATCAGTTTTTCAATATCGCCTTTTCCTGTCTGCACATATTCATCAAAAATCAATGCTTCCGAAAAATCCATTTCAAAGGCAAATATTTTATGATTGAAATGCTCAACAAAGTATTTGAAAAGACGGTGTTTCATCTGAAAAAACTCTTTTGTACCATGCGTCGCCTCGCCCAACCCCACAACTTTAGCTCTACCTAAATCATCAAAATAACGCAATTCATCATCGGTCAGTTTGAGAGGTTCTTGTTGCTTCATTGGCACAGTAAGTTGAGTAAAATCATTGATAGCTGACTGTGATAAAGGAAAAACATCGGTAGCTGGAACGAGGGTTTCTTCTATTTTTTTATCACAACTAATTAAAATGAAGAAAGAAAGTAATGTAAAAAGAGAAGTTTTCATGTGCGATAATTATTTAAAGGTGGAAAATTTGTCAAATCATCAATTAAACTAATCAAAGATTTATTATAATATTTTTAATAAAAACGTATTTATATATGAAATGAAAAACGCCTATGAATGGTTGTATGAAACAAAAAATAAATATAAGCAAGTCGAGAGGAAAAGGAATCATCGAATAAAAGGTTAGTTTTGCAAATGAAAAACATTCACTACTTTTATCAAAAAAGTAGCTAAAGCCAATGCAAAATTCCTCTTTACTCGAAACACTCACCGAAAAAAACATTATTTCAGCAGAACAGGCTTCCCAAATTAAAGTTTCTGATTCAAATCAGCCTTTTTCAATCCATTGGGAATTACGTTTGTTACTCTACCTTGGCATTATGTTTTTGAGTACTGGTTTGGGCGTACTGATATACAAAAATATTGATACCATTGGGCATAATATTCTTATTAGCCTAATCGCTTTGGTTTGCTTGGCTTGCTTTTATTACGCAATCCGACATCGAAAGCCTTTTTCTTGGGCAGAATTAGAAGAGAGTACCAACCTTGACGATTTCGCTCTGTTGGGTGGATGCTTAACTTTTCTGACACTCGAAGGTTATCTTCAGTATCAGTATAATTTTTTCGGTACACGCTACGGTCTGGCAGCATTTTTACCCGCTATTTTATTCATTTTCTGTGCTTATTATTTCGACCACCGAGGGGTTTTGTCGATGGCAATTACGGCTTTAGCTTCTTGGATTGGAATTAGTATTACACCGCTCCGACTACTAAAAAATAATGATTTCAATAGCCAAGATATGGTCGTTACGGCCATTTTGCTGGGAGTTTTTCTAATAATCATTGGCTGGGTTTCGATTCAAAAAGAATTTAAAAAACATTTTAGTTTTACATACTTTATTTTTGGAGGAAATTTAACTTTCATAGCTGCACTTTCGGGACTTTTTGCCTTTGACTTAAAATTTATTTATGGAATCATCATAGCCGTTTTATCTTATTTGAGCATCACTTATGCACGCACCAAACACTCCTTTTTGTTTCTGCTGATGGGTGTGATTTATGGCTATATTGCGTTTACGTATGTGATATTCAAAATTCTTCCCAACGACCTCGACCCGTTTTTGTATATGCTTTATTTTATGATTTCGGCGGCGGGTGTTGTACTGTTTTTAATTAAAATCAAAGAAATTGTAGGACTAAAAAAATGAACAAAGCATATAACGAAACTTGGGTCGAGAATATCAATAATCAAGAAATTATTGACGATTGGTATTTCAGAAAGTTAATTACTGACGAACAACGCAAAGAAGCATTTCAAGCATTTCCTGTGGGTTTTCATCAATCAAATGCCTTCGTAAAAACAGGATTATTCTTATTTACCTGCATCGTGGCTTCGGCAGGTTTGGGCTTTGTATCGCTCTTCCTATTTGAGATTTTCTCAGAATCTCGCTTTGGTTTTTCTGTCATCAGCCTAATTTATTCCTTTGTTTTCTTATATTTTCTTGAATATTTCATCAAAAAAAATAATTTTTATCGTTCAGGCGTAGATAATGCTCTGCTCTACGCCTCACTAAGTGCGGCTTTTAGTGCAGTAGTCGGATTTACTGATTTCGATTTACCTAATTGGATTTATTGTATAATTGCGTTAATCATTCTTTTACCCGCATTACTTCGTTATGCAGATCCAATCGTAGCTTTTGTGGCTTATCTTACTTGGATTACTCTTTGTTTTTTTCTCGTGACCAAATATCCAATCGGTAAAGTCATTATTCCTTTTGTTATCATGCTTATTTCTGCCATTACTTATTTTTTTATCGGTTTCTGGAAGAAAAAAGAAGCAAGCCATTACTACTCCGAACCGCAAAATCTCATCGAAATTTTAGCTTTGACTACTTTCTATTTCGGAGGTAATTATTTGATAGTCAGAGAAGGAAATGCTTTATTGAATGATTTAACAAGCTCTGTACAAATTGATTTTGCACCACTTTTCTATCTATTCAGCACCATCATTCCACTTTTCTATGTAGTTTATGGATTGAAAAAGCACGACCGAAAATTCTTACTCGTTGGCATTGGTGCAACAGCATTTTCCATATTCACTTATCGACATTATTTTTCAGTTTTACCACTCGAATGGGCTTTGACAATTGCAGGCTTATTTTTGGTCGGACTCTGCATTTGGGCGATTCGTACACTGAAAACACCGAACGGGCGGCGTTCCGCACTCGGCCTTACTTCAGAAGCAACTGGCACGAATGAATACAAAAATTTAGAAGCATTTATTGTCAATCAAGCCATGCAACAGCCGCATCAACCAAATAAAACCGATTTTGGCAAAGGCGATTTTGGTGGTGGAGGTGCAGGAAGTGGCTACTAAAATTCATTATAGATTAAAGATTAATAATTAACGATTTTAGATTATTGATGTATTTAAAAAATGCTAAAATCACAATCGCACGGGCGACCCCGTCGTAATTCGTAACTCGTCAATCGTAAATTAATGAACACTCCATCAGAAATAAAAACCGAAATGGCCAATGCCCTTTCTCACGGCTTGGGAATCTTGCTGACGGTGGTAGCTTCTCCTGTTTTGATTGCGAGAGTAGTTCAAACAAATAATCCGACGCTTACATTTGCAGTAGCATTTTATTGCTTCACAATTTTGCTGATGTTTACGTTTTCGACACTATACCATGCTTTTTCTAATCCTCTTGTCAAAAAAACACTCCGAATCTTCGACCATATTAGCATTTTCTTTCTGATTGGCGGTACTTACATCCCGTTTGTGGTGTTATTTACTCCTGCTCAGACTGCCTTTTGGTTTCTGATTATTCAATGGACATTGATTGGTTTTGGTGTTGTAAAAAAAATCTTTTTCACTGGTCAATATCGCTTACTTTCTACATTAATTTATATTTTCATTGGTTGTTTAGTATTTTTCTTAGGTGCAAGTTTTTGGAACTTAATGCCTGATAAATCAATTTATTTATTAGCAGTGGGCGGAATTCTATATCTAATCGGTACGGTTTTCTACCAAAATCAGAAGATTCCGTATAACCATTTTATTTGGCATTTATTTGTACTTTTTGCAGCATTCTGTCATTATTTAGCAGTTTTGTTGGCGGTTTAGCGGGTTTCTTGGTCTAAAATTCGCTGGTTTCGGCTGCTTCGGCAACGGTCGGCCGCTGCCGTCCGATTCGCTTAACCACCGAAATTAACACTCAATTTTTAGCATGGAAATTACTATTTCACCAAAAAAAATCCCAAACGAAGTCAAAGGCTTCGTTCTTAGTCAATACTTCGGTGATGGCCTTCGGATAACCTTTGGAGTTGTGCTTCCGAGTTTGATTCTTGCTCAATTTGATTTATTAAAAATCGGAATTTCGTTTTCACTGGGAGCAGTTTGTGCAAGCATTGCCGATTCCCCTGGACCAATTACACACCGCCGAAATGGGATGTTTCTAACAATCGGCTTAGTAACAATTACTTCGCTTCTCACAAGCTTGGTCGGACTTTCGGTTTATACTTTGGGAGCTTTCGTAGTTGCATTAAGTTTCTTATGCTCAATGCTTTATGTGTATGGCCCACGAGCGGCTTCAATGGGTGTGGCGGCATTGTTGGTGATGATTATTGGTATTGATGATGTTCGCCCAATCAACGAAATCTTGTTTTATTCACTCTATATTTTCTTGGGTGGTATTTGGTATGCTTTGTTAAGTTTGTCCATTTATCAAATTATGCCTTATCGTTTGGCGAGACTTTCGTTGGCCGAATCTATCTCTGAAGTTGCCAATTTTATGCGAATCAAATCAGGTTTCTACAAAGAAGGAATGGACTATGATGAAAACTATAAAAAACTCATAGAAGCTCAAATAACAGTCAATGAAAAACTGGATGCTGTAAGAGAACAACTCTTTAAAAACCCGAAGATTGTACAAGAAAACTCGCAAGAAGGAAGGCTTTTACTGGTGATTTTTGTGGATATGGTTGATTTATACGAGCAAATCATGTCAACGTTTTATAATTACCAAAAACTCCACAAACAATTTGACCACACAGGAATTTTAGTCGATTTTGAACATATTCTCAATCTTTTATCCGAACAAATAGATGAAATAAGCGAATCGTTGAAAGATGGAAGCAAGCCCGAAGTAAATCTACTTTTACCTCGAAAGCTAAATGCATTAAAGATAAAAATTGACACATTTACTGAAGATGAAACAATTTCGGTGATTGGGCTGCAATCCTTGAAAAATATTGAAGTCAATATTGAGAATATTTTTAACCGCATCAAAAAAATAAACGGCTATTTTAGAGCAAAAGAACAGAAAAAACTTTCGAGAAATGATGTTCAGACTACGGCTTTTACTACAAGTCAAGTCTATGATGTCGATACTTTTTTGGATAATCTTAATCTAAAATCTGAGAATTTTAGACACGCTCTAAGAGTTTCAGGAATGATGCTCGTGGGCTTTATCATTGCACAATCGACCCAACTTTTGCACAGTAATTGGATTCTCCTGACCATCATGGTGATTATGAAACCAGCTTATAGCCTTACCAAAGAAAGAAATCTTGATAGGCTTTTTGGTACAATCGGTGGTGCATTGATTGGAATGTTCATCTTAAATTATATTACTGACAGATACTGGCTTTTCGGAATTTTGTTGATTTGTATGCTTGGAACTTACAGTTTTCAACGTAAAACCTACCTCGTGAGTGTCGTTTTTATGACTCCTTTTATCTTGATTTTATTTGAGTTTTTGGGAATGGGTAGCCGTGCATTGCTAATTGAGCGGGTTTATGACACAGCAATCGGTGGTGGACTTGCATTCATCGGAAGTTACGTTTTATTGCCACATTGGGAACACAAAAAGTTAAAAAATACTTTAATTGAAATGCTGGAGGCCAATTTGGCTTATTATCATCAGGTTTCTCAGATGTATTTTGGGGAGGAATACCAACGAGTACCTTATAAAATTGTGCGGAAAGAAGTTTTTGTACGAAGTGCCAACTTGGCTTCTGGGCTTCAGCGGATGTTTTCCGAACCAAAAAACAAACAATTAAGTATCAAAGAAGTTCATAAATTTTCTGTATTAAACCATTTACTTTCTTCGTATGTAGCTACACTCGCTTTGTATTCGAGAGAACATTTTGATACATTACCTAACTTCGATAGATTGAAAGAAATTACGGCCAACACTGAGAATTTATTGAAAGAAGCTATCAAAATCATCGAAAAAAGTGATTTTGTTGTAAAAGAAAATATTCAGCTTTTGAAAGTAAAAAATCATCAAGCCGAAGAAACTGATGAAAGTACGATTTTGATTACTGAGCAATTTATGAATATCCAGAAAGTGGCTTACGATATTTGTAAAATTTCGGAACGAATTGACCTTTGATAACCTTTACAGAAGGCGACTAAACAAGTAGAACTATTTTATATCCAATCAATCTTTACTTTCCTCCCATTATCAGCCGATTGCTTAATAGCTTCAATAATCTTTAGATCAATCATCCCTTCCTCGCCTGAAGCTTCAGGTTTTTGTTTATTGATAATACTTTCAGCAAAAGCATCCATCTGCTTAATCTGCTGATAATCAAGTATTTTGAAATTCATTTCTTTGCGTTCCCCATCAAAAAACTGTCCAGCCGTACCGATTGCATTGTATGACGGGCTCAACGAAAACCATCGCCAGCCTGTGGTGGCATGAAGCCTATCCACATAAGATGAATAAGTTGTAGTCGAATTTGAAATTGCTCCACTCGGAAAATCCATCTGAAAAGTCATTCCTTCGTAAATATCCTTGAAAATTGTTTTATCGATAATAAATCCCTGTGCCGAAACTGCCGTTGGTAATTCGCCCAACGTGCGTCTTGCACCTTGAATACAATAAACGCCCAAATCCATGATAGCTCCACCTCCACCAAGTGCTTTGTTCAACCGCCAAACTTTCGGATTTGCCATCGAAAAGCCTAAGCTACTTTCTATCATTTTCACATCTCCATAGACTTTCTCCGTACCCAAACGCTTCATTTCGAGGTGATGTGGCTCAAAATAGAGCCTATATCCTACCGAAAGTTGTACTTTTGCTGCATTACAGGCAGCAATCATATCTTTACATTCCTGCACATTCATAGCCATTGGTTTCTCACAAATTACGTGTTTACCAGCTTTTGCTGCTCGAATTGTAAATTCGGCGTGCATCGAATTGGGCAACACCACGTACACAATATCAATGTCAGGATTATTCCTGATTTCATCGAAATTTTGATAATTATAGATATTTTTCTGCGGAATATTATATTGTTTTGACCAACTTTCAGCTTTTTCTGGGCTTCCCGTAACGATTCCAGTTAGCTTACAAAAATTAGTTTGTAGCAAAGCTGGAGCAAGTTGGTTGGTTGCATAATTTCCCAAACCGACCAAAGCGATACCAAGTTTTTTACCTTCTTCAACAAAAGCCAAAGTTTTGTCTGAAAGCATCATCGCACCTGATGCAAGAGCAACTTTTTGTATGAAATCTCTTCTGTTTATCATTTTAGTATAGCTTTTTCATTATTTTACTCTCTATTCTCAACCAATTCTTCTTCTAAAGTATCATTTTCTCTCCAATATACCCGCAAAACCTTGGCATTAACACCAATTTCTTGAAAATATTGTAACCAAGAAAGCTGTTGATTGGATAAATTATCGGTCGGCGATTTTACTTCTACAAAACAATATTCTCCTGCAATATCATCCCACATAAAAAGGTCAGGAAAACCACGCAAATGCTCGACCAAGTTTTTCGACATTTCGTGCAGAATTTTTTTCATTGCTTCAAATTCTATCAGCTCAACCGCTTTTCTAACAATCAGCCAAATCTCTTCCAACCAAACCACAAACGGATTGGCAATACCAAACTTCGATTCGTAACGCTCGCCCATGTAAATCAGTAAATCCTGCACGTCGGCAAAGCCATCTAAATGACTAATGATTAAATCTTTACGTTTTTCGTAAAAATCGGGCAAATACAAATCAGAAGGACGACGCTGGAATGGATGATGAAAAGCCACCAAACTTGGGTCAAAGACAATATCCCAGAAAACCAAGCCAAAAATGGCTCGCCAAAGATGGTTCTCGGAGAAAACTGCCAGTTTTCCTTCTTGGTGATAATAATCTACGACACCCATCTCAACTTGATGCCTAAAGTCAATAGAAACTGTAATTGACTCAGCTTGATGCAGCCAAGAAGTTGTACTTTTCTTAGCTCGCTTTTTGGTATTGAGTTTATTAAGAAAATCAATGGCATAAAATTTTTCATCAGCATTTTTAGGGTACTCAATCATTTGCTGACACAAAGAAAATGCTTCATCAATGTGGTTAAGTTTTTGAAGTGTCCGCACTTGTCGCTCTCTCGATGGCACTTGCTCGGTAAGTCGATAAACCAACAAAGCTTCGTCTAAAAGTTTGCTTTTTTCTAAGAAAGTGGCCACTTTTATAATCAAACGTTCGTAAGAAGGTTTAGCTACTTCGCTCAACTCATGCACAGAATCAGCAAAATTCATGAACCAATCATACACATCAAGTGCAGGAGCTATATCTTTTAATTGAGAAAATAAATCATTTTGGTCGGTAATGAGCCATTTGTCTTCAGCATCTTTTCGAGTAGTAAATCGGGCTACAAGTTTGTCATCGTCATGATTTTCAAATTGTACTAAACCCATATCTCGCATCACAAACTCGGTCATGTCGAGGTAGCGATTTCCGAAAAACAAAAACTTCATAAAAGTGACTTCATATTCAAAGCAAACTTTTATGATTGGCTCGAAGTTATTGAGGGTTTCTACAATTTTACTGAGTTCAAAATCTTGTAAAATAGCCTCTACGAGTTCCTCTTTTTTTAGTTTTTTATACGTTGTTTTTTTCTCAGTGAACAATTTAGAAAATTGCTCAACAAGCTCTTTTGTGGTCCAAACATTGAGCATTTCTTTGCTAAATGTTTGGTGTTTTTCGGGGTTGAGAGTTTCGATAAACTCTCGTTCGAGCAATTCATTGAGCAATGCAGGAATATTCGTTAATTCGCTGTAAGACAACTTATTAACTCGAAAAAACAAACCTCTGCGATTAGAGAAACGAATAAATAAACATTGAGCATCTTCGCTCAAACAATAGTATTTTCGCAAGAAACGCCATTCAACTTCATTCAGGATATGACGATATTTTTCCTGCACAAAATCCAGGACATAATTAAAGTATTCGAGGTAATATTTTGGAGGAAGTTCGTTTTTGGGCGTTTGTTCAATTGCCATAGTTAAGAACTTTGTTCATAGAAAAACACACTATAAATACACTAACAAAATAGGCAAGTTAGAAACTTGCCCTATAATCACTGCTTCACTTTCGGTTTGATAATCAATCTCAACGATTGGTCATACGTAACATAATTCCAAAGCCAGTTAATAAAAACCATAACTTTGTTTTTTACGCCCAAAATCGCCATTAAATGCACAAACATCCAGACATACCACGCAAAAGCTCCTTGAAATTTCCAGAAAGGTAAATCAACCACCGCCAAGTGCCTTCCAACGGTTGCCATCGAACCTAAATCTTTGTATTCAAAACCAACTGGCTCTTCTTTCCGCATGATTTTTAAAAGATTTTTGGCCAATAATTCACCTTGTTGAATCGCAGGTTGAGCCACTTGTGGGTGTCCATTAGGGAATTTTGGGTCGCCATTCATCAAAGCAATATCACCAACTGCAAAAACATTTGGTAAACCATCTACTTGATTAAAAGCATTGACTTTCAGACGATTACCACCTCCATAAACTTCTTTCGGGAAACCTTCAATCGAATTTCCTTTGATTCCTGCCGCCCAAACTACATTATTTGTTCTGATTTTTTCACCCTCCTGCGTATAAGCATATTTCCCATCAAAATCTGTGATTCTTACGCCATTTCGCACAATTACGCCCAAACGTTCGAGGTATTCTTTGCTTTTCATCGAAGCTTCATCAGACATCACTTCCAGCACTTCAGGCGATGAGCCAAACAAATAGATTTTCATTTGATTAAAATCTAATTCGGGATAATCTTTCGGCAAAATCAGACGTTTCATTTCAGCCAAGGTTCCCGAAACCTCAACGCCCGTTGGGCCAGTTCCAACCACAACCATATTCATCAAACCTTCGCGAGTATCGGCATCAGTAGCCGTGAGAGCATCTTCTAAGTTTTGTAAAACCTTGTTTCTCAGATAAATAGCCTCCGAAACCGACTTCATTGGCATGGCATTTTCGATGATGTTCTGCATACCAAAAAAATTGGTATCGGCCCCCATCGCCATTACCAAATAATCGTAGCTTAGTTCACCCAGTTCGGTTTCTAAGGTTTGCTGTTCGGTATTTACCTTTAGCACCTTAGTGATACGAATATGAACATTTTTTTTATGTTGAAAAATCTTACGAAGCGGAAACGAAATCGAACTTGGTTCAAGTCCAGCCATGGCAACTTGATAAAAAAGTGGCTGAAATTGGTGATAATTGTTTTTATCAATCAATACAATCTGCACATCGTGCTTAGCGAGTTTTTGAGCGAGAGCTAAACCACCAAAACCAGCACCGACAATCACGATACGAGTTTGGTTAGTTTCTGGAATATTTGGAGTCATGTTTTGAGTTTATGTTTTGGATTAAAACTGTGATTAAAATCACAGTCTAATTGAACAAAGGCCTTATTAAATAAAACGATTTAAATCGTTTTGTTTTTTTGCATTTTCCCTTTGTTTCAATAGCCACTGAATTTATTCACTGACTTATCATCAGTTTCAAAATTACATTTTTTGCTTTGGTTTTCGTAGTTTTTCTGTAATATTCTTACCGAAATTGTTTAGGTCTTCAATCCTTCGTACCTTTGTGCTTTTATAGAACAGTTGATAGAAACTATCGACCGTTGTCTATTGACCATTGAGTAAATGAATTTCAAAGAAAACTTACAGAACGAACCTATTTTTGAGTTAATTGCACGCTCGGCAGCCGAAATAAATGTCGATGCTTATGTGATTGGCGGATACGTTCGTGACCTTATATTAAATCGCCCAAACAAAGATATTGATGTTGTCTGTTTGGGAAGTGGCATCGAATTAGCCGAAAAAGTAGCCAAAAATCTTGAAAAAATTGAAGGAAACTCAAACGTTTACATAAGTTTTTTCAAGAATTTCGGTACAGCACAAATCAAATCAGGCGACATTGAGATAGAGTTTGTTGGAGCAAGAAGAGAATCTTATCGCTCTGAATCTCGCAAACCATTAGTAGAAGACGGAACACTCGAAGACGACCAAAATCGCCGAGATTTTACTATAAATGCTCTCGGAATCTCACTAAATGTAAAAAACTACGGTGAATTAATCGACCCATTTGGTGGCGTAGAAGATATTAAAAGAAAGTTGATTCGCACACCTCTCGAACCCGAAATTACATTTTCCGATGACCCGCTTCGCATGATGCGTGCCGTGAGGTTTGCATCTCAACTTGGTTTTGATATTGACGGAAAAACATTCGATGCTATTGCAGCCATGAAAGACCGCATCAGCATTGTCTCGCAAGAACGCATTACTGATGAGTTGAATAAAATTGTATTGTCGAAAACGCCTTCTTATGGGTTCAAATTACTGTTTTATACGGGCTTGCTCCAAATAATTTTTCCAGAATTTTGTGAACTACAAGGAGTTGAAACGCAAGATGGTAAAGGGCATAAAGATAATTTTTATCACACACTACAAGTACTTGATAATGTGGCCGTTAAATCAAATGACTTGTGGTTGCGTTGGGCGGCAATCTTGCACGACATAGCCAAGCCTGCTACCAAAAGATTTCATCCAAAAATAGGTTGGTCGTTTCACGGACACGAGGAGTTGGGTGGTAAAATGACTCCTACTATTTTCCGAAAATTAAAGTTACCACTTGATGGAAAAATGCGAATGGTGCAAAAATTAGTGCGTTTACACCTTCGTCCAATCGCTTTGGCCAAAGAAAGTATCACCGACTCAGCATTGCGTAGATTGCTATTTGAAGCGGGTGAAGATTTAGAGTATTTAATGATTCTGTGCCGAGCCGATATTACTTCCAAAGACCCAAATAAAGTCAGAAAATACCTCGCCAATTTCGATAAAGTAGAAGAAATGCTCGTTGAGTTGGAAGAAAAAGATAAACTTCGTAATTTTCAGCCCGTAATTACAGGTGAGATAATCATGGAAGTTTTTGATTTGAAGCCATCAAAAGAAGTTGGAACAATAAAACTGGCTCTACGAGAAGCCGTTTTAGAAGGAATTATCCCTAATGAGTTTGAACCATCTTTTGATTATGTGTTGAAAGAGGGCGAAAAGCTGAACTTGAAACCCGTAAAAAGTATAGAAGAAATAAGACCATTATTGAGTATTGAAGAATAATATTTTTCAGATTACAATCTAAACAATAAGACAATGGTATTAGAATATAATTCGGTCTATGATGAATTAGCTTTTTTTTTAGCTAATCTTTCACCTCGCAAAGTTTTGGCATATAAAGTTTCGGCCAAATCACAAGAACGAGTGAACATTCTATTAGAAAAAAATTCAAGCATAGGTTTGACTGCTGATGAAAATGCTGAAATGGAGCGATATATGACAGTAGAGCATATTGTACGTTTAGCAAAAGCAAAAGCAATGCAAAAACTCAATATGTCGATATGAGTGTTTATATTTCTCGTTCCAAAAAGAAATTAATCATCGAACGTGCTAATCATCGTTGTGAATATTGCCATGTTCCTGAATTCCTTTCTTCTTACGAGTATCATATCGAACACATCATAGCTTTGCAGCATGGTGGACCAAATACACTCAATAACCTCGCATATTGCTGTTCACCTTGCAATTGGAAAAAGGGTTCAAATATTGCTACTATTCTGGAGTTTGGTGGAGAATTAGTCCCACTTTTTAATCCACGAACTCAAAATTGGTTTGAGCATTTTGAAATGAATAAAGGAGAGTTTATTCCACTTTCAGATACTGGAAAAGCAACCATAAAACTATTAGAATTAAATTTACCAATGAAAATTGAAGAAAGATTTGAGATGCTATTAGCTGGGTTTTTCTCTTAATAAATAAACTTTTAAAAACACCTAAACTCGAAGATAAGGAATGAATGACGGAACTAAATTTAAAAGAATGCTCGGCGGAATTTTAGCTGGAATGGGCCTACTATTATTATTATTTGCTTGTATAGCCTTCATGTCGGCCGATGATACCGTGATGGGCTTGACCGTAAAAGGTGCAAGAAAAATAGCTCCAGCAGTTTTAGGCCTAATTTTGTTGGTATCGGGCATTTCGATGGTAAATCGTACATAGTGCTAAAGCATAAATGTAGAATTAAGAATGTAGAATTAAGAATGTAGAATTAAGAATGTAGAATTAAGAATGATTATTAAGTTGCTATGCAATTTTTATTCCGACACTCTACATTCTAAACTTTACATTATCAAAACTTATTTCTTCAAAATCTCAATCCCAACATTGCACTGTAAACAGCGTTTTTGGGTACAAAAATTATTATAAAGTTCAATACTCGCTTGCGAATCGAAGGCTGTTTTTATTTTCATTCCCAAGCCTTCCCACATTTCGGTTATATGATTTTCTTCGGCTGGTAAAGCCTCCAAAAAGCTCACACATCTTGTCATAAACTCTTGATTATCAATTTTCTCAGAATAACACGCCAAGAGAGGAATAACTGTATTTATCAAAATATTATTGATAGAATCTTTGCCTAAACCTACTAATTTCTTACTAACGACTTTTCCAAAGTTGTAATGTTCTTGCCAATAAATAGATTGTTCAAATTTTAGTGTACTTCGTAAATCTTCAATCGAATTGGTCTGAGTAAATAGCGAGAAAAAACTCTGTTGTTGTGTAATCAACTTGGCCAGTTGAGCAATACGAACGGTCGGAAAATTTGCAGGACGAGTGCGAAGAAACTTCCATTCATGCGAGGCTAATTGAGTAGGTCTCAACGAAAATTTTGCTGAAAAGAAATCGTATTCACGGCTGAGTTTTTCTGAATATTCATCAACATTCTCAATCAGACCCGCTTGCCCAAATAGTATGGCTTCGATTTGAATCAGATTATCTCGATGTTTTTGCAAAACCTTCAAAGGTAGGTTTTGAGCAAGCCTTAGAAATGTTTCAGAATTAAGCTTAAACCCAAAATTTCGGGCCAGAAGTTGATAAGCTGTTTCTTCCCAATCTCCATTATTTTGTTCAAAGAGTTGTTCTACAATTTGAGCTTTTTGTTGCAAACGCTTCGCCAAAACCTTATCCAAAATAGCAAATTTAGATAAATCAGAGACTTCCGAGAATTGTTCCTTGCAAGGTATAATAGATTGATTATCAATCAAATGCTGATATTTTCCAATAATTTGAATATCAGTAATTGATTTCAATTCAAGTGTCGGTATCAGACTACCATCTTGTCGAGCGATGGCGTGGTCGTTTTCCCAAACCACATGCAGAATTACATTATTATAGGCTTCGTTATTCTGATGTCTGTGAAGTTGCCAATCAGAAGATTTTATATGAATTTCTACATTTCCAACCCATTCAATTTCATTGATTTGAAGCCGAGCGTTTGTAAAATCGGGGCCAGCATCGGTATTTAAAATACCTGTTTTTAATACCGAAATCTTTTCACCCGAAATCGTTTGCAAATTTGATTTATCAAACTGCTGAAATTGCCAAAGATAGTGTAGAAATGCTTCGTTCATAAATAGGATTATTTAGTGTAGAGACGTTGCACTGCAACGTCTCTACGGTGTAACGGTTTTACAAATACATCTGTAAATATTTCTTCATTTCTTGTTGCACGGCTTGAGCTTCTTTGGCGGCTACTTGAGCAAAAGCTTCGCCAGAAGAGGCATAAATAATGGCTCTTGAAGAGTTTACTAACAAACCACATTGTTTGTTCATTCCATATTTTGAAACTTCTTCTAAACTACCACCTTGAGCTCCAACGCCTGGTACGAGTAAGAAATGTTCGGGAGCAATTTCTCTGATTTTCAATAATTTATCTGCTTTTGTAGCACCCACAACATACATCATACGCTCTGAGTCAGCCCATTGTTGGGAAGTTAGAATTACTTGTTCAAATAATTGTTTATCTCCTGTTGATAACTGCTGAAAATCATCGCCACCAGCATTAGAAGTTAGAGCCAAAAGAATCACCCATTTTCCTTCAAATTCAAGAAAAGGCATCACCGAATCACTTCCCATATATGGGGCAACCGTTACTGAATCGAAATCCAGTCCTGAAGATGATTGATCGAAAAATGTACGAGCATAAAGCCCCGAAGTATTGCCAATATCGCCACGTTTGGCATCTGCAATTGTAAAACACTCTTGCGGTATATATTCTATAGTGCGTTGTAAACTCTCCCATCCTTTCGCCCCAAATGCCTCATAGAAAGCTATGTTTGGCTTATATGCAACGGCATACTCAGCGGTTGCGTCTATAATCTGACGATTAAATTCAAAAATTGGATCTTTTTCTTTGAGTAAATGCGACGGGATTTTTTTAATGTCGGTATCAAGACCAACACACAAATATGAGTTTTTTTTTGTTATTTGCTCAAAAAGCTGCTTTTTTGTCATTCTTTGATGTTTTTTAGGCAAATTTCTATAAATAATACGATTTAATTAGAAAAATAACACGATTTTATTTTGTAAATACTACTTTTGTATATTCTTTAACCTTAGAATAAATCAATTATTAGTTTAATTGATGAAGAAGTTAACTTGCCGATTTTAAAATTATCACCCAATAATGGAGTTTAGAAAAACAAGTATTGAAGGCCTAATTGAGATTTATCCAAGAATTTTTGGAGATGCCCGTGGTCACTTTTTTGAGTCATATCGTCAAGATATTTTTGCACAAAATGGGATTCCTTTTCAGTTTGTACAAGACAATCAATCATTTTCAACAGCTGGGGTTTTACGTGGACTTCATTTCCAGAATACTCCTTTTTCTCAAGGTAAACTTGTACGAGTAGTTACGGGAAAAGTCATTGATGTGGCGGTAGATATTCGTCCAAACTCACCAACTTTTGGCAAATATCAAAAGTTTACGTTGGATGCTTCGCTTCAAAATATGGTTTATATTCCAGAAGGATTCGCACATGGATTTGCTGCACTTGAAGACTCTATCTTTTCATATAAATGCACCAATAACTATAATAAAGCTTCTGAAGGTGGTATCATTTGGAATGACCCAGATTTAAATATTGACTGGGGAATCACAAATCCAAATGTTTCAGAAAAAGATTTAGAGCTTACAACTTTTAAAGATTTATTTAGCAAAATTTAAGGAAATTTTCGCATCATAAATTGTACCAATTTTGCAATTAGTTGCTTTTTTTTTTTTTAATATATTGAATAGCAAGCGATTGATACCGTTTGCTATTTTTATATAACAAGCGGATACATTTGGCATGGTCTTGGAACTTCATGGGTATATCGCAGACTAAGGTGCTTAGACTGCCTTGATTGAATCCTAATATGCCAAAGAATAAACTATCCTTAATGTTTGAGTCAATTTTCAAGAGAGATGTTTTGAGCGGTAATACTCCGAAACCAGAATTGACAGTTGATGTTCATGCTCATGTATTACCGCAACTTGATGATGGCCCAGTAGATATAGAGCAGAGTATCGAAATAATTAAAGAGATGTATGCAATGGGGTATCGCAAAATTATTGCGACACCGCACGTAATGGCTGGCTATTATAATAATGCTCCTGAAGATATTCTACAATCATTACATATTCTTAAAACTGTTCTGAAACGTAGAAATATTACAATGGAATTGGAAGCAGCAGCCGAATATTATTTGGAAGATGAATTATTCAGATTGGTCGAATGCCATAAAGTTTTAACTTTTGGTGGAAGTAAAAAATATCTACTTTTTGAGGCTTCATTTGTTACAAAGGCCTCTTATATTCTTGAAGCAGTTATTAAAATCAAACAGGCTGGTTATACTCCTGTTCTGGCTCATCCCGAACGCTATGTCAGCCTCAATGATTTGGAAGTAATCAATCGTTTATCTTTCAATGGTGCACTTTTTCAAGTAAATATTGGTTCATTGACAGGTTATTATTCAAAGCAAGCACAAGAGTTAGCAGAATTACTGATTAGCAAAAAACTGGTAGCTTTCTTAGGTTCAGACTGCCACAGCATCGCTCAACTCGAAAGTATCAAGCATGCTTTTAAGCTCAAAACTTTCAAAGAAGCAACTCAGCTCAATATCTTGAATAATACATTGATGGAGAAAAAAATAACTGTATTTGCCTAAACATGTTTATTTAGGTTTATAGGTAAGTAGTTGCATGGTTTCTCCATCAAAAACTGCGTAACTATTATACCAAATCCAATCGCCGAGATTTACATAACGAGCCGTTGGAGAAATATTCATTTCGGCCATTGTGTGTCGATGGCCAAAAACATAAAAATCATGGTGGGTTTTAGCTTCAATCTGCTTTGAATATTGCACTAAGTGCTCACGTTCTTCACCCAAAAACTTTTCCGGTTCACGTTTTTTCTTCCAGCTATTTTTAGTCCAGATTTGTCCCAACAACATTCCAAGATTTGGATGCATCACTCTTCCGAACAGAAACCTTGGAATTTTCCCTTCAAAAATCACTTTCAAAATTTTATAACCAAAATCATCAGCACCCAGTCCATCTCCGTGACCTACATAAAACGTTTTTTGATTGAATGAAAAAACTTGTGGTCGGCGGATTGTGCGAATATTCAGCTCCGTTTCAAAATAATCAGTCATCCACATATCACGATTGCCTAAAAAGACTATTATTTCGATTCCAGCATCTGATAATTCGGCTAATTTCCCAAAAAAACGCACGAAACCTTTCGGTACAACATGCTTGTATTCGTACCAAAAATCAAACAAATCACCTACTAAAAAAATTACTTCGGCATCATGGCGGATATCTTCAAGCCACTCAATGATTCGGCGTTCACGGATAAGGCTCTCAGCGTGCGTGGGTGCACCTAAATGAAAATCAGACGCAAAGTATATTTTTTTTCCTGTGGGTATTGTACGATTCATTAACATTAATACAATTCTATAAAAATTAAAACTTTGCACAAAGCACACAAAATTTTATGAATATTTTAAATGAAAACAGAAAATTTGTTAAAAACTTATCGTTTTTGATGCTAATTATGCGTAGTTTTGAAATAAAGCAAAATTTGATTTTATAGAAAATCATCTTTCCTTATATTTACAACCGAATTCTTATAAGACCATTTTATAAAACAATATAATTATCCAATGAAACGAGTATTAATTGCCGAAGACAGCTCAGTGATTCAGAACTTAGCCAAAAAGATTTTGGAATTCCAGAATTTTGAAATTACTGCCGTTAAGAATGGCGAACAAGTGATGCAATTGCTCGACAAAGAAGATTTTGACATCTTGTTACTCGACATCAATATGCCGATTATGGATGGTATGGAGTGTGTGAAAGCGATTCGTGAATTGAGCGATAAAACAAAGGCAAAACTTCCTGTTGTGGCTATCACAGGCAATGCAAAAAATTATTCAGAAACTGATTTCAAAGAAGCGGGCTTTAATGATGCATTGATGAAACCTCTGAATTTTGATAAATTAGTCGAAGTTGTAAAAGGACTAACGGAATAAATCTAATGAAGATTGAGTGAATGATAGAATGATAGAATAGTTTATTGAAAAAGATTGTCCTTTATTCTATCATTCTATCATTCATTAATTCTATCATTAAATATGAATGTAACTTTTCTCGGAACAGGTACTTCGGGCGGGATTCCCGTACTGACGTGTGGGTGTGAGGTTTGTAAATCACTGGATTACCGTGACAAACGACTCAGAGTATCGGTTTGGATTGAAGTAGAAAACAAAAGTTTTGTGATTGATACGGGTCCAGACTTCCGTCATCAAGCACTTCGTGAACGTATTCCTCGAATTGATGGAATCATCTACACCCACGAACACAAAGACCATACAGCTGGTCTGGATGATATCCGTCCTTATAATTATCTGCATGGAATTCAGCATTTAGACCTTTATGGGCATCCGAGAGTACTGGCTCAACTCAAACGTGAATTTGCGTATGCATTTGATGAACAGAAATACCCAGGTGTACCTTTGATAAATGTACATGAAATTGGTAATCAAGCGTTTACAATAAAAGACACTGCATTTATACCAATAGATGTTTTGCATCATCGTTTACCAGTTTTTGGTTTCCGAATCAAAGATTTTACCTACATTACTGATGTAAACTATATTTCTGAACAAGAACTGGCAAAAGCTTATGGCTCAAAAGTTTTAGTTTTGGGAGCTTTGCAACGCCAAAAACATATTTCACATTTCACACTTGATGAAGCAATAGAAGTTGCCAAGAAAGTAAACGCTGAAATAACATATTTCACGCATATTAGCCATAAAATGGGACTTCATAGCGAAGTAGAAAAAGAACTTCCGCCTAATATTCGACTGGCTTATGATGGTTTGAAGATAAGATTATAATCAAAATTGCCTCAAATAAGCACTCGGCGACATTTTCATGCGACGCTTAAATTGTCGATTGAAGTTAGAGACGTTATTAAAACCGCTCGAAAAACAGATTTCCAAAACACTTTTTTCATTGTTTTGTAGCATTCGACAAGCGTGACCAATACGTACATCATTCAAGAAATCGGAGAAAGTTTTTCGTGTACGCACCTTAAAAAATCTACAAAAAGCGTTGGGTGTCATGTTGGCTATTTCGGCCACTTCTTCCAATGAAATTTCTCGCTCGAAGTTTTTCATCAAAAACTCAAACGTCGCATTAATCCGCTGATTATCAACTTCTTTCTGTGGAGATTGATAAGTAATACTTGATAAAAATTCTTTATTGAGCGAAATATCAATTTCATTTAAAATCTGTAAAAAAGTAAGTAATTTATCAAAACCTTGTTTATTGGCAATTGACTTTATCAAATCTGTGAGAGCATTTGCTTCATTATTTCTAATTCGGATTCCTCTCGACGCTTCTGTCAATAATGCCTTCAAATGTTGAGTTTCTGGAATATCAAAGAAATTCTCTCCCAATAAATCTCCTCGAAAATAGACTGAAACTGAGTACGCACGCTGGTTTTCGGCATAATATTCTGCATCATTTCGGAAAACATGGGGTAAATTACTTCCCAAAAAATAAATATCGAAAGGCTGAAAACGCTCTACATTATCGCCCACAAATTGCGTTCCTGTACTTTCAAGAATAAGTGTTATTTGCCATTCTGGATGAAAATGTAGCGTATCGTAAAAATACGGCAAATCATCGACCTGCACTCTAAAAGACTCAGTTTCGGTTTTTGGTATTCGGAATAATAAAGGTTTCAAAGCTAATTTTGAATGATAGCATGAGCGACCGACGCTCGGTGAATGATAGAATACAAACTCTAAATTAAATACTAATTTACCTCAATACTACAATATATTTTTATTTATTGAGCAATATAGTACAACTATCTGCGAAGTTAAGATAAGTTTTCTACAATTAGCACTATTACTTTTGCAAAAGAAATTATACATTCACTCATTCTATCAATCACTCATTCATAATTAATATATGAAACCATCGTGGACTGGCGTATATCCTGCCGTAACAACTCCTTTTTTCCAAGACGAAAGCCTTGATTTAGATATGTTTAACTTCAACATCGAAAAACAAATCGAAGCTGGAGTGCATGGTATTATTATTTGTGGTTCGTTGGGCGAAAACGGAACGCTTACTAATGATGAAAAATTAACTTTGCTTGATTCAGCAAAGAAAACCATTGCAGGGCGTGTGCCGTTGGTAATTTGTATTGCTGAATGTATCACTCGTGAGGCCGTAGCTCTCGCAAAAACTTACGAGCAAGCTGGTGCTGACGGGTTTATGCTATTGCCACCAATGCGTTATTCGGCTGATGAACGTGAGATTCTTCATTATTTACACCGTGTTGCTGACTCTACTGATTTGCCTGTTTTGGCTTATAATAATCCATTGGCATATAAAAACTTTATTTCGATTCCGATGTTCCATGATTTGGCAGCAAACCCACATTTTGAGGCAATGAAAGAATCAACTGGAGATGTACGATATATGACCGACATTATCAATGAGTTTGGTGGACGATTCAAAATCATGTCTGGTGTTGATGATTTGGCCTATGAAAGCCTTGTAATGGGTGCTGATGGTTGGGTTGCGGGCTTAGTTGATGCCTTCCCAAGAGAAACAGTTGTGATTTATGAATTAGTAAAACAAGGTCGCTACGAAGAAGCCCGTGCGATTTATCGTTGGCACTTCCCGTTGATGCACTTAGATGTTTCGACTAAATTTATTCAAAATATCAAACTTGCTCAAGTGGCAACTGGACTTGGTACTGAGTGGGTACGTGAACCACGTTTACCATTGGCAGGCGAAGAAAGAGAAAAAATCTTGAAAGTTATCAACGATTCGTTGGCAACAAGACCAGTTTTACCAACACTATAACCTCACCCCCAGCCCCTCTCCAATTGGAGAGGGGGAGCATAAATTAATACCTATGAACAAATCATTCTTTTGCATTGATGCTCATACTTGTGGGAATCCAGTTCGTTTGGTAGCTGGTGGTGGGCCAAATTTAGAGGGTAAAAATATGTCGGAAAAACGCCAGCATTTTCTGCGTGAATATGACTGGATTCGTAAAGGTTTGATGTTTGAACCTCGTGGCCACGATATGATGTCAGGTAGTATTTTGTACCCACCCCACGACCCTGAAAATGATGTTGCGGTGCTATTTATCGAAACATCAGGTTGCCTTCCTATGTGTGGACATGGAACAATCGGGACAATTACAATTGCCATCGAACATGGACTTATTCAGCCTAAAAAGCCAGGTTTTGTGCGTATGGAAGCACCTGCGGGCTTAGTTTTGATTGAATATAAACAAGAAGGAAATAAAGTAAAATCGGTTAAGTTGACCAATGTTGCTTCATTTTTAGCAACCGAAAATATCGAAGTTGAATGTCCAGATTTGGGAATGCTAAAAGTTGATGTAGCTTATGGCGGAAATTTCTATGCAATTGTTGATGTACAAGAAAACTTTCCTGGCTTAGAACATTTCAAAGCCGACCAACTCATTGCTTGGGCAAGGGTTTTACGTGAGCGAATCAACGAGAAACATACTTTTGTTCACCCTGATAACCCTACTATCAATGGGCTAAGCCATATTGAATGGACTGGTAAAGTAATTGACCCAACCTCAACTGCCAGAAATGCTGTTTTTTACGGAGATAAAGCCATCGACCGCTCGCCATGTGGTACAGGTACATCGGCACGCATGGCCCAATGGGCTGCCAAAGGCTTACTGAAACAAGGTGATGAGTTTATTCATGAAAGTATCATCGGTAGTAAGTTTATCGGAAGAATAGAAGGCACAACCAAAGTCGGAGAAAAAGACGCAATTTACCCGAGCATTGAAGGTTGGGCAAGGATTTATGGAAATAATACCATCACGATTGACGACCAAGATGACCCTTATGCGTTTGGGTTTCAGGTGATTTAATACACCCCCTAACCCCTAAAGGGGGACTTTCAGTCTCTCAATAAACAAATTCTTTAAATAGTTATGAACTTAACAAATAACAGTAACAATAGAATTGGCGTAGAAAATGTTAACTCCCCTTTAGGGAAGTCCGATAGGTCGGTTGGGGGTACTGGGGGCATTACCATCATCGGCAGCGGGGTAATTGGCTTATTTTCAGCATATTACCTCAACAAACAAGGATACAAAGTTACGATTATCGAACGTTCAAATGGCGATGATAGTTGCTCAATGGGTAATGCTGGTATGATTGTACCAAGCCATTTTATACCGTTGGCAGTACCTGGAATGATTGAAAAAGGCATCAAGTGGATGTTCAATTCTGAAAGTCCATTTTATGTGAAGCCTCGCCTTAATCTTGATTTACTTTCTTGGGGATTGAAATTTTATCAAGCAGCCAACAAAAAGCAAGTCGAGAGAGCAATGCCTGCTCTTCGAGATATTAGTTTGCTAAGCAAAGCCCTATATCAAGAGTTAGCTCAAACGCCCGATTTTAATTTCTCTTTTGAAGAAAAAGGTTTGATGATGCTTTGCAAAACCGAACATAGTTTTGAAGAAGAAGTTGAGGTAGCCCACCAAGCAAACGAACTTGGCTTGAAAACCAAGGTACTTTCTACCAAAGAATTACACGAATACGAGCCAGAAGTAAAACCCGATGTAGCAGGAGCAATTTTCTACGAAGGCGATGCTCATTTATACCCAAACCAATTAGTTAAAAACCTAAAAAAACACCTCGAAAACAAAGGCGTAAAATTCCTCTATAACACGGAAGTAACAGGCTTTGAGTTTGAAAAAAATGAGATAAAAAGCATTAAAATAAAACAATCGGTAGTCGAAGCCATTAATCATTCATCATTAAGCATTAATCATTTAATCATCGCTACTGGCTCATGGTCGCCGCTTTTGGCAGATATGCTTAATATTGGGCTTCCAATGCAAGCGGGTAAGGGGTATAGCGTAACTTACGAGCAAAATCAAGGCAAAAAACTCAATATTCCATCTATTTTACTGGAAGCGAGAGTTGCCATAACGCCTATGTCTGACAATTTGATTCGCTTTGGTGGAACGATGGAAATTGGTGGTTTGAACGATGAAATAAATATGAATCGTGTGCGGGGAATCATCAAGGCCGTGCCAAATTATTTCCCTGATTATCAGATAGATATACCGCAAAAAGAACAAGTTTGGTATGGTTTGCGTCCATGTTCTCCCGATGGGTTGCCTTACATTGGACGAACAAATAAGTATAAAAACCTCGTGGTAGCATCGGGTCACGCCATGATGGGGCTTAGTCTCGCTCCTGCTACGGGCAAATTAGTTCAAGAAATAATCGACAATCAGAAAAATAGTATTGACATTGCCCTTTACAAACCAGAAAGATATGATTAATTTGGTTATTTTTGTTGCAAGATAAACTGTGGCACACTTTGAAGTGTGCCACAGTTGTTTATACTAACCATCAGCAAATAAATACTATGGCTCTGTCAAACCAAAAACATCTATTTTCTATTGAAGAAGGCGTAACTTATCTCAACGGTGCGGCCTACTCTCCTACCCTTAAAAGTTCGGTCGAAAGAGGAATTGAAGGCATTCAATTAAAAGCATCGCATACGCATCTCATCAAAGGTAGCGACCATTTTGCTTTACCTCAGAAAGTACAAAGACTATTCGCTCAACTCATCAATGAGCCTGATTATGAGCGAATTGCAGTAATATCTTCGGTTTCTTACGGAATGGCCGTTGTTGCTAATAATGTGCATCATTTGCCCAATCTTTCAGCTAAAAAACACATAATTCAGATTCAAGATGAATTTCCGAATAATGTTTATGCCTTCGACCGTGTTTGTCAGAAACATAATTTAGCATTTAAAACTATCGCCAAACCCGATACTCTCGAAAATCGTGGTGGAATGTGGAATCAAGCAATTTTAGAAGGTATCAATACCGAAACTGCGATGGTTGTTATGCCCCATATACATTGGATTTACGGCGTAAAATTCAATTTGGAAGCTATTTCAAAACGCTGTAAAGAAGTGGGTGCTTTATTTGTCATTGATGGTACTCAATCGGTCGGAATATTAGATTTTGATATTCAGAAAATTCAGCCAGATGCCCTCATTTGTGCAGGTTATAAGTGGCTTTTAGGACCTTACAGCATCGGTATGGCCTATTTCGGAGAGTTTTTTGATGGAGGCGTACCCGTCGAAGAATCTTGGATGCACCGAGCCGAAAGCGATAATTTTGCCCAACTCATACGCTACGAGCGAGCATACAGACCAAAAGCCCAACGCTACAATATGGGCGAACATACGCAATTTATTCAAGTACCAATGATTGAAGATTCACTGACACAGATTTTAAATTGGGGCGTAAATAATATGCAAAACTATTGTGCCGAAATCATAGAAAAACCACTAAAAGCTCTTCAAGAATTAGGTTGTTGGGTAGAAAATTTAGCTAACCGAGCCAATCATTTATTGGGTATTGCTTTACCAGAATCAATTAATAATCAAGCCTTTACAGAACAACTCTCAGCCAATAAAATTTTTGTTTCCAATCGTGGTGTTGCCATTCGTGTTTCACAAAATGTCTATAACTCCGAAGCTGACTTGTGGGCATTAGTAGATGTTTTAAAGAAAAACCTTTAATAAAAAATACCTTCAAAACATTCTGTCCCCTTTTGGTCTTTATGATTAAAAGGGGCTTTTTATTTTATTAATAAAGTTTTTCCCTAATTTGCATAAGAACAGACCTAAAAACTAAAAATAGTAATCAGATATCTAAAACTCTTTACCAACAACTGCTCCCTATGAAAAAACTTATACCCTTTTTTATTATAGCTTTGTCTTCGGTTATTTCTGTTTTTGCTCAGCCAGCCCCACTGAATAAATCGACATTTGATAGCCTTAAAAATGTAATCAATAGTAGTGCAAATGATACAGCCAAAGTACACGCATTTTATTGGATTAGTAGAGCAACTACACTCAGCAACACCTCAGAATCTATCAGTTTTGCTAGTAAAGGCTTAGCATTAGCCCAAAAAGCCCAGTTTCCAATCGGAGAAATTGAATGTTTAGAGGCACTTTGTTTTTCTTATGCCATTACTTCATCATTCGATATTGGTTTTAAATCTGCTTACCAACAGATGGAACTGAGTAGAACCCACGCTCCTATTCGAGAGGTTTTTGGTATCAATATGATGGGCTTACTTTATCAAAAACTGGGTGATGATAAAGCAGCATTGAAGTGGGCAAGGAAATCATATTTTCACCCAAAAATGCGAGTAACCGACCCTTTTACGCAATGGAGTGCGATGTTTTTGCTTTCACAAGAATATGAAAGAGAAAATAAATTAGATTCTGCTGAGACTCTCGCCACAGAAACGCTCAATTACTCCAAAAAGTTTTTTCCAATGCAAGAAGGTTATCCGAAGTTAGTTCTCGCTCGTATCAGTAGCAAACTCAAAAACTTCAACGA
Organism: Emticicia sp. W12TSBA100-4; assembly: GCF_040253585.1. Taxonomy (NCBI): domain Bacteria; kingdom Pseudomonadati; phylum Bacteroidota; class Cytophagia; order Cytophagales; family Leadbetterellaceae; genus Emticicia; species Emticicia sp. W12TSBA100-4. The sequence goes on along the minus strand of NZ_JBELAU010000001.1, from coordinate 321,564 downwards.
AGCTATCAGCTATTGCAAACAGATTATCGAAAAATCAGAAGAAGACCGATTAGACTTTTTTACGAATGAAGTTCAAAACGAACTCGCACAAATCTATTTTGCACAATCAAAGCCAGATTCAGCTAAAATTTATGCCGAAAAAGCTCTTGATGGAGCAAAACAACTACGAAACTATTTGGTAGTAATGAATTCGGCAGGTTTGCTTTCACAGATTTTTGAAAAAAACAATCCAATAAAAGCTTTTGATTACCTCAAACTCTCGATGGCAGCCAAAGATACAGTAACAAACATTGAGAAAAATAAACAGGTCAAAATATTAGAAATCAAAGAAAAACAACGCATCGAAGACCTAAATTTAGCGGCTGTTTATGCCAAAAACGAATTGCGATTCAACACAGTCATTGGTCTGCTATTCACAGCCCTTCTGACTGCTTTTATACTTTACCGCAATAACCGCCAAAAACAAAAAGCGAACACCATTTTGCAAGAACAAAAAGAAAAAATAAATTCACAGAATATCACGCTCGAAACTACACTTAACCAACTCACCGCCAAAAATGCAGAAAACGAATTGCTTCTCAAAGAAATCCACCATCGGGTAAAAAATAATTTAGAAGTAGTTTCGAGCCTTTTGGCATTGCAATCAGCCAAAATCGAAGACCCCGAAATACAAGATGCCATGCTGGCAAGCCAAAACCGAGTGCAAAGCATGGGCATTTTGCACCAAAAACTCTATCAAAGCGAGCATTTGGCGTTTATCGAGATGAAGAATTATTTTCAGAATCTTTGTGAGAATATCCTCGATTCTTATAACGAAACTGAGCGAATTGAGGTTGATATTGACATGAACGAAATAGAATTAGATGTAGATACCGCCGTGCCTGTGGGTTTAATTGTGAATGAACTTTTGACAAACTCATTAAAATATGCCTTCCCGAATGGTAAAAAAGGCACAATTAAATTAAGTCTCGAAAATATTGATAAAGATAATCTGACACTGAAAATAAGCGATAATGGCATCGGAAAAAGTCTCGACACAAAAGCAAAAGGTACTGGATTTGGCACTCAATTAGTAGATTTGCTCACTCGACAAATCGGTGGAAAACTAACCCAAGAAGTGCAAGAAGGTACAATCATTTCGATAAATTTTAAAAGACAGATGGCAGCCTGAAATTAGTTATTGGTTATTAGAAAATTGGTTACTGGTCATAAATCAACCAATTCCAAACTAAACCAGTTGCCCAGTAACCAATAACCAATAACCAGTTGCCCAGTAACCAATAACCAGTTGCCCAGTAACCAATAACAAGTTTTCCAATAACCAATAACAAGTTTTCCAGTAACAAAAAAACATGCAAATTCCATTAAAAATACTGATTGTTGAAGATGAAATGATTATTGCAGCCAATTTGGCGATGCAATTAGAGAAAATTGGTTACGAAATTCTGGGAATTATCCCACGCGGTGAAGATGCCATCAATGCCATCAAGACCGATAAACCGGATTTGGTACTGATGGATATTAACTTGAAAGGCGAGCTGGACGGTATCGAAACCGCAACTCAAATGCAACTATATGGCTCAATTCCGATAATTTATCTGACTGCTAACACCGACGTAGCTCATTTTACACGAGCCAAGGCGACTAATCCTTATGCGTTTTTATCGAAACCCTTCAAAAAGTTAGACCTAAAACACGCCATCGAACTGGCAGGGGAGAAAATTCTCGCAGAAAAAAGTGAGCCTCAATCAAACGTAGAAAAATTTGTATTAGACGACCGAATTTTTGTTCGCCACAACGAAGTAATGGTCAAAATCATTATTGAAGACATTTATTACCTTGAAGCCGACCGCAATTATTGTCAGGTTTATACCAAAGGAAATACTTATTTATTGGTAAATACCCTCAAAAATATGGAAGACAAATTGCCTCCTCAGCAATTCCAACGTATTCATCGGTCTTACATCGTCAATATCAAGCACATCAACGAAGTAGCTCAAAATCATATCACGGTTGATAAAACGATTCTACCCCTCAGTAAAGAATTGAGAAAAGATCTATTAAATAGACTGAATATGATTTGAGTTACGCAATTGCTAAGGTTTGTATATTTGAAAAACCCTCAATATTCGATATCATCGCTTCTTCTAAATCATAGTCATCTTGTAGTCCAAGCCAAAATTTTGCGGAATTCCCAAAATATTTACTTAACCTAATGGCTGTATCGGCTGTGATTCTCCTTTTTCCTTTAATAATTTCAGAAAGCCTTGTCTGCGGAACATCAATTTCTTTCGATAATCGATATGTAGAAACTGAAAGTGGTATCAAAAACTCTTCTTGAAGGATTTCGCCAGGATGAATATTTCTTAATTTTTCCATACTATTTTGATTTAATGATAATCGACTATCTCAACCTCAAAGGCGTTTCCATTTATCCATTTAAAAACAATTCTCCATTGGTCATTTATTCGGATACTATAAAAATCGGATGCTTTTCCACTTAGCTTTTCAAGTCTATTAGCAGGCGGAATCCTTAAATCGTTGATATTTGTAGAGTTGTTCAACATTCTAAGTTTTCTTCTTCCAATTTCTTGAATCTCTAAAGGTAGCTTTTTGACCCTTATACCATCCCAAATTTTTTCTGTATCTGAGTTTCTGAATGAACAAATCATTTAATATCGTCCTAAGTTACTAACGGCAAAAGTAAGTATAAAATTTTATTTTCAAAACTATTAAACTTATTCGGTAAAAAATCTACCCCCTTCGGACACTTTTCAGTAGTCTTCATCCTTGATCTGTTTTTCAAGACCAACTTCCTGCCCTCTTTTGCATCAAGATTTTCAGCTACATGATTATCTAAAACAAAACCTGATGATGCAAAAAATCTTGGTAATCGTACACCTCAAAGGTTCTTCAACATTGCACTACGATGCTTTTGCACAAGACCTTAGCCATGCCGGAAAACACTTACTTCATGAAAGATTACATCATTTTGCTTCTGTCAATGAAAGTGAAATCTTAATAGCTGATGTTTGGAAATCTACCGAAGTTTTTAGCAAATACGTCGATATTTTAATGCCTTTAGCATTGGAAAACGGCTTTATTCCAAAAGCTGAAGTAAATAAAATATATCGGGAACTCTCTTAAAAACATTCTCAACTCAAAAGCCATGAAAATAAGCATTTACCTTTTCTTAGTCATACTTTTATCTCTACAAATCCAAGCTCAAAAGCCAATCATTACAAACTTCTCACCTGCGAGCGGACCAATTGGAACTTCTGTTACAATCACAGGCACCAACTTCAATTCGACTGCCATCCAAAACGTAGTCTATTTTGGAGCAACCAAAGCCACGGTGTCGGCAGCATCGAGTACAAGCTTGACTGTAACTGTACCAGTTGGAGCTACTAATCAGCCGATTTCAGTACTTAACGCCTCAAACGGATTGTTTGGCTACACAGTAAAGCCATTCCACGTAACCTTCACAGGTGGAAGCGTTGCGAGCAGTACTTTTGAAACCAAAGTTGATTTTGGGGCAAATACCGAATCATTGAATATGGCAACGGGCGATTTGGACGGAGATGGAAAAACCGATATGGTAACGGTAAATTTTAGTGCAGGTAATATTTCGATACTCAGAAATACCTCTACCGCTGGTAGTATCGATAATAGCTCTTTTGCAACAAAAATAGATATTTCGACTGGTACAAACCCTCGTGGTATAGCTGTAGGCGATGTAGATGGTGATGGGAAACTCGATTTGGTGGTTACCAATTTTAACAGTAATACTATTTCTATCCTTCGCAATACCTCTTCCATCGGATTTATCAATTTTGCGACTAAAGTTGATTTTGCGACCAATACAGGGCCTCGCTCGGTTTGCATCGCTGATTTTGATAGTGATGGAAAACCTGATTTGGCCATCGCTCATTCCAACATTAATATGTCGGTTTTAAAAAATACTTCGACAAGCGGGAGTATTTCTTTCAATGCAAAGGTAGATTTCGTTTTGACGGCGGGCAATAACTCGACCTATATAGGTAGTGCAGATTTTGATGGTGATGGAAAATTAGATATTGCTGTCAATAACAACGGATTAAGCACCGTTTCGATTTTGCGGAATACTGCCACAAGCGGCACCATTGATGCCAGTTCATTTGCTGCCAAAGTGGATTTTAATACGGGTGCACTTCCATTTGGTTTTAGTATTGGTGATATTGACGGTGATAATAAAGCCGACCTTGCAGTCGCTAATTTTACTGGTAATTCGATGTCTATTCTTAGAAATAAGGCTACAAGCGGCACCATCGATGCCAATTCTTTCGCTGCTAAATTTGACATCACTACCGGAACTTCTTGCTCGGCAACCAACTTGGCTGATATTGATGGAGATGGAAAATTAGATTTATTGGCTGTCAATTTAGGAACCAACACGGTGTCTATTTATCGAAATACCGCCACAAGTGGTATCATTGATGCCGGCTCATTTGCAGCCAAAGTTGATTTTACGACTGCCACAGGACCACGTTATGTATGTATCGGAGATTTAGACGGCGATACCCGACCAGATTTAGCCGTTACCAATCAAACTTCGAATAACATTTCAGTTTTACGCTATGTATTCACCCCGGTTACTGCCCCAACAGGCACTTCTACCCCAACAATTTGTGCAAATCAAACTGCTTCATTATCAGCTACTTGTAATGTAGGAACACCAAATTGGTACGATTTCAATTCCAATGCTTTTCTATTTGCAGGCTCGCCCTATACCACCCAAATACTTACTGTACCTATACCAACATTTTACAAGGTTCGATGTGAGCAAGCAGGGTCTGTAAGTAGCTTTGTGAATGTGGGTGTCAATGTAAACCCTGTACCACCGGCGTTGAATCTTACAGCAAATGGAGCTACTACGATTTGTAGCGGTGGTTCAGTTATGCTCAATTCTAATATTGGCAATAACAATGCTTTGAATTTTGTCAGAGCTAATAGTCAATACGTTACCGTTCCGCACAGTGCCAGCTTTAATTTCGGAACTGCTTTTATGATGGAGGTTTGGGTAAATTATTCGGGAGTGAACTCAACCATTTTGGATAAGGGAAATTACGACCATTTATGGTCATTAAACGCCAATGGAAATGCCAATAAAATGGGATTTTACAGTCTTAGTACTGGAACTTGGATATATTCTACGAATAGTGTCCCCGAAAATACATGGACACACGTGGCGATTAGTTTCGATAATGGCACCCTTACATTTTACATCAATGGAGTGGCTTCAGGAGTTTATTCGGGTGTAACTATTGCACAAGATAATCAGCCTTTGAATATCGGCAGGCAGCAACCTACTTTTTGTGTTTGTAATCATTTTAATGGCAAAATGGACGAGCTAAGGATATGGAACTATGCAAGAGCCGAAGGCGAAATTCTCTATTGGTTAAATCAGTCGGTGCCTACCAATAGTTTCGGTTTGGTTGCCTATTACAAATTTGACGAAGGGACAGGTACAACAACCACCGATGCAACGGGCAACGGTAACAATGGGACATTAGTAAACAGTCCGACTTGGCAAGTACCTGCTACATCTCCTGTAAATGAGGTGCTTTGGTCAACTGGAGCATTATCACCAACTATCGTTGTTACAAGCCCTGGAACTTATACAGTTACTCTTGGAAATGTATATGGTTGCACCAATCCAGCAAGTATTACCATAAACGCTGGCTCAAATGCCGCTTTGGTAAATCTAACAAGCCCTACCGACGACTACTCAACTGGAACTACATTAAAAACCGCTTCGAGTGTGAATGGTAAAATAACCGCCACGAACAAAGTAACTGGCACAGCCAAAGTCGATTACCGAGCAAAATCCGTAGAATTAAATGCAGGTTTTAGAGCTGATGGCGGTACAGTCTTCAGTGCTGCCACTGGTGGGTGTAATTAGATGCTCAAAATCTTCTGGTAAATAAACTGTTCCCTTCGGACAGTTTTGAAGGCGGTTCGTCCTTAATGCTTTTTTGAATAAGCACATTTACTCGTACTTCATTTCAACAATGCTTGAACTTTTTATAGATACCCATGAAAACTAACAATCTTATTCATCTTGGCAGCCGAAAAAATATTCCATCGTCAAGTATTCTGATGCTCAAGTCAGATAGCAACTATACTATTATCTATCTAAAAGATGGTAGTAAAATACTTTCTTCAACTTCGCTCGGCAAAATCGAAAAACGCTTGAAAGACTTTCAGTTTTTCAGACCCAACCGCTCAATAATTTTCAATTTAGATTTTATGATGGATTTTGAAGGAAAGACCCAAACAGGTAGTTATGGTAAGATTTTGCTCAAAAACAACGAACAAATAGCTCTTTCAAGACGAAAAAGTGAGGCTTTCTTAAAAATCATTCAGTAACAATTAAATTATCTAAAAAAGCATTAGCCATGAAAGCAAATTATACAAAAGCATTAACAATTATTTCTATTCTGTTTTTTCAAGCCTCATTTGCCCAACAGCTAAAAATCCCCATTAAATTACCTCCTAACTTAGTAAGACCTGGTGAGTTTTTACCTGTTGATACTATATATGTAACAGGTAGCAATGGAAATGTAGCCAGTTCAGGGATTCAAATTATTTCATTAGGCAGAACGCAAGATGAAAACTATAATTATCTTACGCAAGAACAAATGATTCAGGAAGTTTTGAATAGCACCCCACAAGAAAAATACCTTAAAGCAAAATCAGGCGAAGCATTCAATCTAACGTTTGCATTTAAACTACAAGCAGGGAACTATATCAGCCCTTACATTGATACTAATGGTGGTTATCAATATCCACCTACCAGTGGAGATGATGACCAGAGTATCCAGGCATATGCTGGTCAAGAGGATATAACCAACTATCCAAACCAAACCAGCCAAATTTTATCTAATTCCAATACTACTTACGAAAATGGTGGAAACACAAAGGTAGTTACTTATACTTCGTCACTCACATTCAATTTAGGTCGTTTCAAAAGTTGGTATGTATTTACATTTGGTCTTTGGCAGCGTGACGAGTTTTATAATGTTCCAAGATATAATAAATACAGAGTGGTAATTCCTTTTGTGGTAGAAGGTCCTATGATTACACCTTCACAAGCAAATCCTGTAGCTATTAAAGGGTATATCAGAGAACCCGCCATTCCACAATTCATATTACATAATCCTCCGGGGGATATGAGTTCGGTAACTTTCCAGACAAACCAAGAAGCCTGTCGTAGTATGAGTGAATCTCTGACGACCGATGAAACGAACAACGGAAAACTGGACGTTACTTTAGGCATTGCAGGCTCGGCAGGGTTATTTGTATCAGTCAATTATGAATTTTCTGTAACGGCATCACTAAGTGGCGGTGGAGGCTCAACCCTTATGAAATCGAGTGGTAAACAAAATTGTGTTTCAGTTTTAAATGCCATTTCAACCGTTCCTGGCAATGCTCGAGCCAACGAAGGCTCTATTTATATTGGCTATTCATCTGATATTGCCTATGGTATGTTTCCAATTATTGCAATTAATTCCACACCCACAGTCTCAGTTGTAAGAGATTCGTCCGTTATTTTTGGATTAGTGCCAGGTTCGGCAACTCCATTTTATTACACAAAAAGTGACATTTTGAATGATATTTCCCTCAACCGTGCCATTATGAATAACATGTCAAATACCCCAAAGATGAGGCATCAAGCCCAAAGTCAGATAAAAATTTGGGAGCAAGTCTTGAAAAAGGATAGCACCAATATCAATGACCCCACTTCTCCTGTTATTGAAGCTCCATTTACATTGGGAAGTGGACAGTCACGTACAACTTCTGTGACGCAATCTATCTCCACCACAGACACTTATGAGGTAAGCCATTTTTTAGAGTTGGGAGCAGGATTGAGTTTCGTCGTAAAAGTTGGTGGCTCAGGAGTAGCAGGCGGATATGAATTCAAAACAAAAAAAACCAGAGGGGCATCTGTTTCTAATTCTAATAACAGTAGCACAACCATTGCCTATACTTTGCAAGATAATGATGCAGGTGATAGCTTTAGAATAAAAATTGTAAAAGATAAATCATACGGAACACCCATATTTTTAATAGATGAGGCTCTCACAAGAACCTCTTGCCCCTACGAAGGAGGCTACCAACGAGACCAACCACGTCTTGAAATTGTTGGAACGAGCCAGAATGCAATAAATGTTCAGAATGTAACACTCGGAACCCCAGCTTCTTTTCAAGTGCGAGTCTGTAATAATAATACGACTGAAGCTCGTGATTATAGATTAGGTTTTGTGGCTCAATCGAATAGTAGCGATTTGTTGATTACCGCAGCAGGAAGTACTGGCTCAGAATTTGGTGCATTCACTATTCCAGCAAATTCATGCCGAGTACAAAACTATGATGTGAATGTCTCACGCCGCTACCCTACCAGTGACGTAAATTTTCCAAATCTCGAATTTAGACTTTATACTGAATGTGAACCCGCTATTAAATCAAGTATTTTTGCCAGTGTTGGTTATGCTGCTCCACCCCCATCAACTGTAAGTGCCAATAATACTGCGGTTTGTACAGGTTCACCTGTTACACTGACAGCTACTTGTCCGTTTAATTATACAACGAATTGGTACACTTCTTTCACGGGTGGAATCGTAGTGGCAAGTGGAGGAACCGTGACAGTCAATCCTACTTCAAATACTGTCTATTATGTAGGTTGCGAAAGCCTCAATCACGTACCTGCAAGAGTTGCGAGCAAAATGGTTGTAGTCGGAACTCCTTCAACCGTTTTGAATTTAACCTCAAATTATACAACCGATTCATTCCAGATAGCCAATACGACAATCACCGCAACTAATAAAATATTCTCGCCTGCAAGTGTATTATATAAGGCAGGAAACTCACTGACTTTCAACCCAGGATTCGAGGCAAAAAGTGGCAGTAACTTCATGGCGAGGATTGGTGGGTGTGGTAACTAGAAGTCTTTTAAAATTCGTTTTGCTATGTCAATTTTCGCTTTAAGCATTTTGGCATTGCTATTATTTTTTACTAACTTAGATAAGCCTTAAAACAAGGTTTTTAGCAATGATAACTTTACATGATTGGCAATTAAATAAAGAAAAATGGCTCAATAAAGACCTCACTCTAATGACTACTGAAGAAGGCTGGAAAGAAAGAACCCAAAAGGGCGGAATCAGTATCTGGCAGAGGCCTTTTGAGGATGATAAAAATGACCTTTTCAGATGGCGATTACCCAAAGTTGCAGCCAATCATGAGGAAGTTTTTGAAGTTTTTACCAATCAAATGATTGATTTTCACCATTACTGGACGGCCGAATATACTGGCGGATATGTAGTAAAGATTATTGATGAAAACACACAAATTATCTATCAGCAATTCGACCCTAACAAACCATTCATTTCAAAAAGAGACCTATTGTATATTCAGTGGTCAAGAAAAATTGATGATAAAACGATTCAAACCAGTTTTAGGTCTATCATTTGGGAAGAACTTCCAGTACCAAAAGGTTTTGAGCGAATTGATTGGTGGGGCGGGCATCTTTTCGAGGCAAATAATGATGGAACAAGCCAATTGGTTTTGATTGATAGAGAAAATCAAGGCGGATTTTTTCCTTCATTTATGATGAATAAAATAATGCCCCAATATCTCATTCACCAATTTGAAAGTATCATTACATTTTTCGAGAAAGGTGGCACAAAAACTCATCAAAAACTATCAGATTCTCAAAATACTGCCCTAATAAATAAAATCTAAACACCCTAAATCAAATCAAAATGACACTCTTTAATTGGCTATCCCAACATCAAGCTATCATTAATCAGATTTGGGTATTTACACTCACCTCAACAGTAATTCTTTATGTTGCGTGCAACCTACTGCCTGATAGAATCGTCGGAAAGTATTTGCCTTTACACAACGTTTTCAAACCTGAAACTAATATTGATTTAGACTATCAGTCAATCGGTTATGTACTTTTACATACCACGTGGGCAACAAAAATTACTCATTCTACCATTATCATCGAAGCAGTTTTATGGTTTATTATTTTTGAAAGTTGGCATTGGAGCGTTCCACTTATCGCACTAATTGCCATTTTGATTCAATCTGTCTTTATCGGCGATAAAAAGTTTGGCCTTTTTTTTATTATCATCGGAATCCTTACCTATTTAACAGCTATTTTTAGTATCCAAATCATTGGTCTATCAGATTCAATTTTAGTCTCAAAAACATTCTTGATGCTGGGAGGACTGATACGAATGCTGAGCCATTCGGCAGAACTCATACCACCACTTTTAATCAATAATACTGACCAATTTGAGAAATTAGACCCTAAAAAAATCACACTCAGATTATTACTTTCTTCACCCATTGGCTACATCGGCGAATTTGGTAGCAGCTTACCCAATCGAATTTTACCGATTCAAGTAAACTGCATTTACCAAACTATTTTTGGTATTGCTCCTACAAAAAACTTGGGTTGGTGTGAAGTAAAAGAATCTGCTAAAATGGTCTTGACAGGCGGTTATTCAAAATTAAGTTCACTGAAAAGTTATTATAATAGTGTGATTAAAAATTAAGTTGTGAACATTATATTAAAACAAAAAATGCTCTATTCGGAAAAGAATAGAGCATTTTTTATAAATTTTGATTATTTACTTCCCATTCACAATCGGCGATACTTTAGTTCCAATCAATTCTATGGCTTTCATTAGTTTTTCGTGTGTAAGTCCAGCATTGTCCATTTGGAATGTTACTCTTGTAATTCCACCTAATGCTTCGCTATGACGAAGTATTTTTTCGGCTACTTCTTCGGGATTTCCAATTAAAAATGCTCCGAGTTTAGTAGTTTGTGAATCGAAATGCTCTCGCCTAACTGGCGGCCAGCCTCTTTCTTTCCCAATATTCGTAAACATTTCAGCATAGCCTGGGTAAAATTCTTCGTGAGCATCTTCGGTAGTTTCGGCCACATAACCTAATGAATGCAAACCAACTTGCAGTTGGTCAAGCGAATGACCTGCTTTCAAACCAGCATTTCGGTAGAGGTCAATCAATGGTCTGAAACGGTGCGTTTCTCCGCCAATAATTGCCACCATCAATGGTAAACCCAACATTCCTGCTCGCACAAACGATTGCGGAGTTCCGCCTACTCCTATCCAGATTGGTAGTTTCTCTTGCAAAGGTCTTGGATAAATGGCTTGATTATAGAGGGCAGGTCGAAATCTTCCTTTCCAATTTATAACCTCATTTTCTCTAATTTTGAGTAAAAGGTCTAATTTTTCAGTAAAAAGTTCGTCATAATCTTCTAATTTCAAACCAAAAAGTGGAAAGGCATCGGTAAACGAACCACGCCCAACTACCATTTCGGCACGACCTTGCGAGATTAAATCAAGTGTAGCAAAATTTTGAAATGCTCTTACTGGGTCAATCGCACTCAAAACAGTAACGGCACTTGTCAATTTTATACGTTTGGTTCGAGCAGCAGCAGCAGCCAAAATCATTGTCGGTGCTGAATCAAGAAATTCTTTACGATGGTGTTCTCCAATACCAAAAACATCGAGTCCAACTTCATCAGCTTTTTGTATTCTTTCGAGTAATTCTTTTATCGACTGCTCGCTACTTATCGTTTCGCCTTGATTATTTTTTAAAACCGCCGCAAAACTATCAATTCCTATTTCCATTTTTATGCAACCACTCCTTGTTTTTCTTTCACTAAATCAACCAATAACTCAATCCAAGCATCAGAGTCATTCAAACTTTCTACTAACTGCCAATGTTCGCCGCCGTTTTCTTCAAATAATTCTTTATATTCCTCTCCTACTTCAAGTGTCGTTTCTAAACAATCGGCCACAAAAGCTGGCGAAAACGCCAAAACTTTTTTAATACCTTTCTTAGCTAAATCTTTCACAACATCTTCGGTGTAAGGTTGAATCCAAGTTTCGCGACCAAGTCTCGATTGGAAGCAAGTTGTATAGGTTCCTTCTTTCAAACCCAATTCTTTAACTAAAAGCCGAGTTGTTTCAAAACACTCAGCACGATAGCAGTGCTGATTCATAGCAGTAATTGAATCACAACACGAACCGAGCTTACAAGTATTTCCAGTACAATCGCCCTTACGTATATGACGTGCAGGAATTCCGTGATAACTAAAAATCACATGCTCATAATCATTCTCTGCCAAATGCTTTTTCCCCATTTCTGCAAAGGCATTGATGAATTTTGGGTGATTGTAGAAGTAATTTAAGAACTTAATTTCGGGAATTACTTGCCACTTCGTCACGATTCGCATTACTTCTTCGTAAACCGAACCAGTTGTAGCCGAAGCATATTGCGGAAAAAATGGAATCACGATGATATTACTCACACCCATTTCTTGCAGTGCTTTCAACCCAGACTCAATACTTGGGCTTTGATAACGCATAGCCAATTTCACCACATATTCGTCGCCTAATGCTTCTTGAAGTTGTTTTTCGTTAGCTTCGCCGTAGATTTTCAATGGTGAACCATTTTCTGTCCATAATTCTTTATAGATTTTGGCAGATTTTGGCGAACGGAATGGTGCAATAATCAAATTAACCAGCATCCAGCGAGGTATAAAAGGAAAGTCAATTACTCGACCATCCATCAAAAACTCTCTCAAATATTTCCTTACATCAGGCACACTCGGGCTATCGGGAGTACCTAAATTTACTATCAAAACTCCTGTTTTTCCAACCATTTCTTCAAGAATGAAGAATGTAGAACTAAGAATTAAGAATGATGGATTTCTTATAAAAAAATTAAAATATTATCTCTTTAAGTTTATTTCCGCATTCTTAATTCTCAATTCTTAATTCTTAATTTTTTAATTTTAAAACTCTATTTTATCTTTTTTCTTATTATAATCTTTTGCTTTGCTGAAATCTGGCTTTTTGAAATCTGTGTAAATTGATTCAGGTAAAGTTTCAAAAACCTTGATTTCGGTTAGGTCACGGTCGCCACGCTCGCCTGACAAGATAATTTTACCATAAGGCTTGTAATCTGTCCACGGACGAGTAAATCCTGGTTTTTCGTCAGTTGACTTTGCAAAATATGCCCACTGAGTCAATAAATTACTTTCTTTCTCAACCCAAACTTTATACATATTGTTTGGAGTATTGCCAACTTCTTTAAAAGTCATCTGTAATAAGTACGCTTCTTTACCTGCTTCGGTTTTATCTTCACCCAAATATTTAAGCGTTACTCCATTATCTCTCAATTTAAATGGCATCGTGAGCCAATATGAATCATTAATCCAAGCTCCTTTGCCTGCTTTCATATATTTCTTAACCGAATCGGCGGCTGTTTGTTCGGCTCCGTACTTAAAAACTTTTCCAGTTTCGGTATTGATGTTCATCAAAATTACTGATTTGTCTCTTGCAAAATCAATTCTGACATTTCCAGTCCATTTGTCCCAAGTGAGAGTTCTGGCACCAAAAAAATTCCAAGTAATATGGCGGGTTTCGTCCCAAGCTTTTTTACCTCCCATCGCTGTCATTACTTTATCTGCTATTTCGATGGCCTTTGCATCCGAAGCTTCTTGTGCATTAATTGATTGGCTAAAAAAAGCCACAATACAAGTAAATAGTAGTTTTTTCATTGTGTTATTAGCTTACAAGGTTGATTTTTTTGAAAGTTTAATATGAAGAAAATAAGTAATTATTGGCTTTAATTTTGATCATGAACTAATCAACAAATTAATTTTATTGAATCATACCGTTTAATAAATATTTACTAAAATAAACATTAAATCATTTTGCGAATATTCGCTTTCTGCATTAACTTTGTTACATTAACACAAACTCCAATAAAAATGAATACTTCTACCATTTCATCGACACCAGCAATGCCCATCTCTAATGAAACTGTAAATATTATAGATTTGTTACGAGTGATTGGTATGCAAGAAGTTACAAACAACGTTTTTACATTACCAAAAAAGAAGAAAAAATAAAACGATTTACGAATGAAGATTTACGAATGACGATTTTATTCATTATATGTTAAACAAAATCATTCGTAAATCGTCATTCATAAATCGTAAATTCTAATAAGCTCTCACCAATTTGCCTTCCATAAAGTTTACGAACGCACGGTTCACTACTCTATTTCCGCCACGAGTTGGATAATTTCCTGTAAAATACCAGTCTCCGATATGATTTGGACAAGCCTTGTGCAGATTTTCAACTGTCTGATAAATCATTGCAACTTCTGCTTTCATATTTTCTGGTGTCACAATTTCGGCAACTTTCTGTGAAATTTCTTCATCAGTAAATTTATCGTATAATTGCTTTACGAAATTTTGTTCATAAGCATTATCAGTTTGCAATGCACCTACACTTTGTGCATAAACCTCATGCTTCATATATTCTATACCGTTCTGGCGAAGTAAATCAAGCATAGCTCTGAAAGCCACAAATTCTTTCATCTTCGACATATCAATACCATAACAATCTGGGTAACGAATCTGTGGAGCCGACGAAACAATGATTACTTTCTTAGGCCCAAGACGATCAATCATTTTCAAGATACTCTTTTCGAGGGTTGTTCCACGCACAATTGAGTCATCAATCAAAACTACGGTGTCGATACCTTTTCGCACAACTTCGTAGGTCATTTCATATACGTGCGAAACCATTTCGTCACGTTCATCATCATTAGTGATAAAAGTACGAAGTTTTACATCTTTCGATACTAATTTTTCGATTCTCGGACGGAAAGACAACACTTTCTTGATTTCTTCGGGCGAAAGATTGCCTTCGGTGATGCGTTTCAAACGCCAGTCGGACAAATATTGTTCTAACCCTTCCACCATTCCGAAAAACGCACTTTCGGCTGTATTCGGAATGTAAGAGAAAACTGTATTTTCAAGGTCATAATTGATTTCTTCCAAAATCTGAGGAATCAATAATTGTCCAAGTTTTTTACGCTCTTCGTAAATCTGAGGGTCAGAGCCACGTGAGAAATAAATACGCTCAAAACTACACGATTTTTTCTCCAATGGTTTCATTATCTGAAACTCATTGTATTCGCCATGCTTGTCAATAATCAAAGCATTGCCTGGCTGAACTTCTTTAATATCATCATAATTGGCATTGAAAGCAGCTTTGATAGCCGTTTTTTCAGAAGCCACAATCACAACCTCATCATTTGCCCAATAATATGCTGGACGAATTCCAGCAGGGTCACGCACAACAAATGAAGCACCGAAACCCGTCACACCAGCCATTGCATAGCCACCGTCAAAATCACGACACGCACGGTGCAGTACTCTTGGCAAATCCATGTTATCTTCGATGATGTCTGAGAGGGCGGGGTTTTCGTAGATGCCTTTGAAGCGGTCGAATACTCTTTGGTTTTCTTCGTCGAGGAAGTGTCCGATTTTCTCCATTACGGTTACGGTATCTCCCAAGTCTTTCGGGTGCTGACCCAATTTTACTAATTTATGGAAAAGTTCTTCGGCATTAGTCATGTTGAAGTTTCCTGCTACCAACATGTTTCGGCTACGCCAGTTGCTCTGACGCAACATCGGATGGCAATTTTCGATTTCGTTTTTGCCGTGTGTACCGTAGCGAAGGTGTCCGAGCCAGACTTCACCTGAGTAAGCTACATTTTCTTGCAACCATTCGGCATTTTTGAATTTGTCGGGATTGTTGCGAAGAACATCTTTGTATTTCTCGTTAATCTTGTTAAAAATATCAACAATCGGTCGATTTTCAACGGAACGGTATCGACTTATGTAACGATGGCCAGGGGCAACATCAAGTTTTACATTTCCGACTCCTGCTCCATCTTGGCCACGATTCGATTGTTTTTCCATTAAAACATACAATCGTTGAATGCCATAAAGGGGCGTACCGTATTTGTCGATGTAGTATTGAAGTGGTTTGCGAAGACGAACAAGGGCAATGCCACATTCGTGTTTAATTGCGTCGCTCATTGAGAATTTTTGGAGATTGGTTATGCAAAGTTCTAAAGAATATACGTCCCTTGCAAAGAAAAAGTTCTATTTGTTTTAAGAGAATGTTAAGGTTATTGAGGAGAAGTTTACATTATCTAAATATAAGGAAATGTTTTCTTTGAAAAAGGCTAATTTAGGCCAATTTCAAACTCTCAATTAGATTAAGTAGCCCACTCGGACTCATAAATAGATAGATGATGAAAAACAGAAATATCAACAAGAAGCCTTTGCGGATAAAACCGATTTGATAGTAGCGAACTCCAATTTTAGGCTCCTTAAAAATCATAAAATAAGGAATCTTGATATAGTAAAATATCGAAATGGCAGTGTTTAGAAGGCCAAAAATCATTACAATCAGCAACATATTACTGCCCGATGACTGGTAAGATTCCCACAGAGCAGTAAAAAGAAGTAATTTTCCAGTAAAACCTACGGTTGGAGGTAAACCTACCAAAGCAATCATAATTATCACTGCCGCCAAACCCAGAAATATATTTTCCTGTCCCAAACCTCGAAGGCTTTCGAGTTCGTAACTCTCAGTTTTTAAAGCCAATAAATCTATCAGTAAGAATGCAGCAAGCGTAATAAAAAGATAAGTAGCTATATAAAAAATTGTTGACTGAATGCCTATGATATTGGTAGCCAGCAAACCTACCAACATAAAACCAGCATGAGCAATCGTTGAATAACCGAGCATTCGCTTGGTATTGGTTTGCCACAAAGCCGATAAATTTCCAATCGTGATAGAAGCCATGATTACGATAGCCATTATCATTCGGAAATCGATACTCAATGAAGAAAAAAGGCGAATCAAAACCAATACAACGGCTGCTTTTGGTGCAATTGAAAGAAATGCTACGATAGGCGTTGGAGTGGCTTCATAAACATCAGGTGTCCAACTGTGAAAGGGAACAGCTGAGAGTTTAAAAAGTAGTCCACCGATAGTCATAAAAATGGCAATTTGGGCAATCCAAGTAGGGTTTTGACCTAAAAAAGTTGCAAATTCTTGTCCAACAAAATTGAGTGTACCTGTCATTCCATAAAGCAGTGAAATGCCATAAAGCATGATTGCCGAACTCGTTGCTCCGAATAAAAGGTATTTGATACCTGCTTCGCTATTGTTTTTTCCTTTATTGAAAACCACCAAAATATATGAGCAAATAGAAACCATTTCGAGCGAAACATAAAGCATGAGCCAGTTGGTGGTCATGGTCATGATAAACAATCCCCAAACCAAAGCCATAAAAATGGCGTAGAACTCCCCTACTACTTTATAGCCTACCACCCAAACATGAATCAAAACCGCAACCGATGCAATGGAAATAATGAGTTTGAAGAATAAACTGACGGAATCTAAATATATCAGTTGTCCAAAAAGTACACTTCCCGACTCGAAATATTGTTTATAAAATCCAAAGAACGCATAAAACACAAAACCAATACTAATCAATACACTGATTATAAGCACATTAAAAAGCACATAGGTGCGTTCGGCATCTAATTTTTGGGAAAACGCAATAGCAGCCACAATCACCAAAAACACTACTCCGAAGAGTAAGTCGGGCAATAGTACACGAGAACTAAAGAGAATATGTGATAATTTTTCAAGCATTGAATATTGGCTATTGGCTTTTAGCAATTAGCTTTTAGCGATTGGCGAAATACCATTAAAAATTGAATGAAATAAAACAGCTAAAGACTAAACGCTGATAGCTAATTGCAAAATTTAAAACCCATTTAAAAATGCCTTCACTGATTCGCCTGAAATATCAAAAATTAGGCTTGGGAAGATTCCAAAAATAATTGATAAGGCCGAAAGTGAATAAAGCATGACTATTTCACGGAAATCAAGGTCTTTCATATTTTCTTCTTGATTACGGTTTGCCCAAAATTTTCCGAAAAACATTTTTTGTAATGTCCAAAGGAAATAACCTGCCGAAAGCACAATTCCCAGCATAGCGAGCATCGAAACCCAATCAGGCAAAATTTCTGACTGGAAACCGCCCATGATTGTGAAGAATTCTCCCATGAATCCTGGTAATGTCGGCAAACCTAAAGCTCCAAAAAACGCCACCGTAACTGCCAATGTGAAATATGGCATGGCACTTGACAAACCTCTGAAATTTTCGATTAGTCGGTTGTGTGTTCGGTCGTAGATAACGCCAGCCACCAAAAACAACATTGCCGAAACTAATCCATGTCCGAACATTTGATAAATTGCTCCATTTACACCTTCAACTGTCATGGATGCCAAACCTAAAAGCACAAATCCCATGTGAGAAATGGAAGAATAGGCAATCATTTTCTTCAAATCTTCTTGGGCAAGGGCATTATAAGCACCATAAATAATTGAAATTACACCCGCACCCGCCACAATATAAGTAAACTGATAAGCAATATCAGGGAAAAAGCCATAAGCAATACGAATGAAACCATAAGCCCCTACTTTCAATAAAATTCCTGCCAAAACCACTGAAACTGGCGTTGGGGCTTCAACGTGAGCATCGGGCAACCACGTATGAAAAGGTACTGAAGGCAATTTTATTCCAAAGCCAACAATCAATAATACAAAAGCAAAAAGTCTGGCAGGCATTCCAAAAATCAGTTGCTTTTCGACAGGATGCAGAATGCTATGAGGAATATAATTTTTAAAATCTACCAATTGACGGAAGTCAAATGTGTGAACCGTTCCGCCCATTTCTTGCGAGAAAAACGAATCTTGCACCGACATCGACAAACCAATCATTACAATCAGAATGAAAATTGAGCCAACCAGCGTATAAATAAAGAATTTAATAGCTGCATATTCTCGGCGTTCGCCTCCCCAAATTCCAATTAGAAAATACATTGGAAGCAACATGAACTCAAAAAACAAAAAGAATAAGAAGAAATCAAGTGCAGCAAAACAACCGATGATACTTCCCGAAAGTAATAAGTATAATGAATGATAAGCCTTCTGGCGGTAGCCGATAGTGAAGGATGAAATCGACCCAATCAACAATACAATTCCTGAAAGTAGAATCATCGGCATATTGATACCATCAACGCCCAGTAGATAATCAATCGAAAGAACGCCGAGATTTCCGAGGCTCATACGAATCCACTCGTGTTGCTCAACAAACTGATAATCAGACAATTGTCTATCAAAATTATTATAGAGCGTAAAAATATTAAGCAAATTAATGACACTCACGATTAGCGAAATCCATCGAAATGAATCTCGGTAAGTGCTTGGCAACAACAACACCATCACCGAACCAGCAAAGGGTAGAAAAATGAGTGTTGAAAGTAAAAAATTATTCATATTTTTATTAGACGACTGTCCATAGTCGATGGACGACAGTTTTTTTCTAAGATAATTTTGTCAGACAATGACAGTAACTTTTTCTATAATCTATTGACTGTTGTCAATGGACTAAAAAAGCAAAAGAATCATCATCAAAACCAAACAAACAAAAATCGTTATGATATAAGTTTGAGCCTTTCCGTTTTGAATTTGACGAGTATATGAGCCAATTTTTGCCATTGTATTTGCTACCAAACCCACAAAACTATCTATGATATTTCTTTCAAACCAATGATTCAAGGAAGCCCAAGCAATTGTAAGGCTACCAACCGAATTTACTGCTCCATCAATTATCTTTCTATCAAAAAGATTAATTTTTGGACTTATCCAAAGCAATGGTTTTATGAAAACAGTTTGGTATAGCTCACTCAAATAATAGTTTTTAAATATAAACTTAGCAATCGTTCCCCTCGGCTCAAGTTCCTCATTATCAAGTCGATAACTTTCCTCTTTTGTAAAAATATAACCCAAAAGAACACCATTGAGTGCTACCAAAATAGCAATATATGCTACCCATTGATAGCTTGTAGCTTCGTGATGGAAAGTATGGAAAAACCAACTGCTTTCGGCAGAAAATGGATTCAAAGCAAACACAAACCCGATGGAAGCGATAGACATAACGATTGATGAAAGCTCCATTGGGCCAATTTCAGATAAGAAATCAAGTAAATCACCTTCTTCTGCATGTCTGATTTCTGCTTGTTGGCGTTCTTCATCGTCTTCAACATTTACGATTCCTTCAATACGCTTCGCTACATTTTTATATAAACTTTTTGCACTTGAAGAAATCAGTTCGAGTGGATTATCTTCTCGTTCTAAAAACACCAAAAATACTTGTCGCATCATGTAATAAGCACTCATTCCCGAAACTACTAAACACACCGCAGGTATGATAAAATATGCTTGTTTGGGTTGATGCGAAGCCCACTCAAAAGCCGCAACAACAATTGCATCTTTCGATAAAAATCCAGAGAAAAACGGAATTCCTGCCAATGCTGCGGCACAAATTGTGTAGGTATAGTAAATAATTGGAATTTCTCGGCGAAGATTGCCCATTTTACGCATATCTTGCTCATGGTGCATGTGGTGAATCACCGCTCCTGCCGACAAAAACAAACCTGCTTTAAAAAATGCGTGGGTAACTAAGTGAAAAAGTGCGGTATTAACTGCCCCAACTCCGATTCCGACCACCATCAAACCTAATTGAGAAATGGTTGAAAATGCTAAGAGTTTTTTAATATCATATTGAACAAGTGCCGAACAAGCTCCGAAAAACATCGTGAGCATACCCACAACGGCCATCACGAGAAGTGTATCTGGGGAAAGAATTGGCGTGATACGAGCCATCAGAAAAATACCTGCCGCAACCATTGTAGCAGCATGAATTAACGCTGAAACTGGTGTTGGGCCTTCCATGGCATCGGGTAGCCATACTTGCAAGGGCAACTGAGCTGATTTGGCAACACAACCACAAAAAAGCAATAAGCCAATAGTTGTCATTATCGGACTGTTCAATGATGCTGCCGACATTGTTTGTGCTTTCTCAACAATCTTCGACACATCAAGCGTACCAAAAAATCTGTAAACCAATAATATCCCAATAAAAAAGCCAATATCACCAATTCTGTTCACCAAAAACGCTTTCATAGCGGCATTGGTTGCTGATTTTTTCTCGTACCAAAAACCTACTAATAAATAAGAACACAAGCCCACCAATTCCCAAAACATAAAAATCATGAAGAGATTTCCGGAAACGATGATGCCAATCATGGCCAATATGAATAAATTGAGATAAGCGTAATATCGACCAAAACTTGGGTCGCCTTGCATGTATTTGAGCGAAAATACTTGTACCCAAAGTGCTATAAACTGCACTAAAAAGTACATCAAATATGTGAGGTCATTGAGCAGAATATCAATCGTAAAGAGTTTGTCGCTGATATAAAACCAATTATAAGAAATCACGTCGCCCGAAATATCGCTCAAGCGAATACCCATCGAGAAAAGTACACCAATAAAATTAATGAGTATTGAAAGTAAACCAATGGATTGTTCACTCAGTTGATTTCGTTTGTATAACAGAAACGAAAAACCGAATAGGTAAAACAATATATTAATTAAAATGACTAATTCAGCAGACATCCAATAATGGTCTTTTTTGCAAATATCCGACCTTATAAGCGATTATGCAAAAATGAAGCCGAATTTTATATAAGAAAAACATACAGAAGCGATTTATGTTTTAACAAAAAATTATAAGTTTGTGGCATAATCTCTATTTAACCTACCATAATAGTATGAAAAAGCACTTTTTAGGTTTACGCACTACCATTTATAAAGTTTCAGATATTTCTCAAGCAAAAATTTGGTACAGCGATATTTTAGGCTTCGAGCCTTATTTCGATGAACCATTTTATGTAGGTTATAATGTAGCTGGCTACGAACTTGGCTTGCAACCTGATGAAAAAAATGATGCAAAATCTGACGGGGTAATTACTTATTGGGGCGTTGAAAATGCTGAAGAAAAGTATAATGAATTATTGGCAGCAGGAGCAACAACTTATGAAGCTCCAAACGAAGTTGGCGGAGGAATAATTGTGGCAGCAGTAAAAGATCCTTGGGATAATGTTTTTGGTATAATCTACAATCCACATTTTAGTTTGTAGGCTATTTCACACATCGAAAACCCACGTGCATCAACGAAGTTTCAGGCGAAGTAAAAGAGCGTCCCGAAACTCGATAACCATGGCACCACCCTGGCTCACATAGAAATGAGCCACCTTTTTCCACTTTTTCAAGCGTATCGGTTGGAATTATTCCATTGATAATATCGGCATAATTGATTTTCCAATTATCGCACCATTGCCATACATTGCCTGTCATATCTGTCAGGCCAAGTGGCGTTTTACCAAAATATCCAACGGGCGATGTGTAGAAAAAACCATCGGTATTTTTGTTAAAATCAGGGAAAACTCCATTCCAAGTATTGGCAAGTGGTTTCCCATCTTTAACGATTTCATTGCCAAAGGGATAAAGATTCCTGTCGTTTTTGGCATTTCGGGCGGCGTGTTCCCATTCTATCTCTGAGGGTAATCTTTTGCCAGCCCATTTTGCGTAAGCAGCGGCATCATACCATGACACTTGCGTAACTGGATGATTATCAGGTGCTTTTGCTTGGTCTTTTCCGAGCGGATATTCCCAGTTAGCACCTTTTTTCAGCGTCCAACCTTTTGTATCTTTATCAAAAAAACCTCCATCTCCAAAATTTTCGGCGTAGGTTTTATAGTTAGTTGCCTTAACAAATTCACGAAACTGAGCCACCGTTACGGGCGAAATATCCATAAAAAATGGTTTTACTTCTGCCCAAAACATAGGTCTTTCAAAATCCATTCCATCAGTTGTTCCGATTTGTGTATATCCGCCTGGCACATAAACCATTCCTGAGGGAATGACTAAATCTTTAGGAATTTCTTGCTTCGGAAAGTTTCTGGGAGCTTCTTTTAAAATTTTTACAGTTGGAGAGAAATCAAAAGAGGTTTGTTCTGCTTTTTTTTCAGAATTGCAGGCAATAACTAAAAGTGTAACAATAAGTAAAGGTATATTTTTCATTTTTACCACATAGGGACTAAGGAACACTAAGTTACACGTAGCTTTTTAATTTTGCTTTTAGAAATTCTTAATCAAACAACGGCCAATTCACGCCCAAAAAGAAAGTACGTCTCAAACCTGGGTATGTTGAACTTACGTAATATCCGTTACTTGGAAAACCTTGATTGACGTGAGCAAATTTAAAGAAAAGTCTGACTTTATTAATTTTTAAGTCGGCAAAAACATCAGCTACTGGAGTTCCCCAAACTTTTTGTTGGTCTTGCAAGAAAAATTGACGAGTTAGTGGCATAAAATTATTTGCAAAATAGGCCGAGCGATAATAGATTTCAACGCCAGCATTGATACGCAATACTTTTGCATAAATAAATTCGTAAGAAATCGTTGTATTATTCGCAAACTTTGGTGTTGGAAGTCGATTTTCAGCTGTGTTGGCAGTATAATAAGATTGATTGGCAATCAATAATCTCTTCCAACGATATTCTACACCAAGCCCTACTCTAAAAATATTAATAGCCGATGAATCTTGCCTTACTTGAGCCTTTGTGTCGTAATAAATATAGTTGGTAATGAGCGAGTTATAAGCACTTGGCGAAAGCACAAAATTTCCTTTTTGCAAACTTGTAGAAGCGTAAAGATTAGTTGTAAAGGTTTTTGCAAGCTTTTTGTTCCAATCGTAGGCAACACTTGTAAATTTCTCATCTAAGATATTTGGTGGTACTCTCAAAATAGTAACACCTGCCTTTATTCGGGGGCTTAAATATTCAGCTTGAAGTCTCAGATTTCCCAGCGTATTGACCGCACCAAGTTCAGCTTCTGCATATACCCTTCTGACGCTATCAGGAAAGAAATAGTTTGCCCATCCGCCGACGAGCGTTTCTGTATTAATCTTATTCGGCAAATAATTCCCTGAGTCAGATCTCATCGAGTAAAAACGCTGACGCAAGTATAGTCGATAAGCAAATCCTTTATAAATTCCTTTAATTCCAAACTTATTTTCAAGTAGATTATAGCGTAAGTCCATCGAAAGGGTATCTTTAACACTCTTCGGAATAACTTGATAAAATCCTGCTTTTTCAGAAGAATCAGCACCGAATCTAATATCAGTGTATAAATCTCGGCGTTTCTGATAATCTAAAATATGATATACCTGAAAACCATTCGTGAGTTTATACTGGTGATAAACATGTAATTCATTTCGCCAATCTCTTGAAGCTGCTCCAGTAAGTTTTGACAGAAAATCTCGGTAATTACCCAAACTGCTTTCTGCCACAAATGCAGTGCTATCGCCCAATGGCTGAATACCGCCTTGTTCGAGCGGAGCATGATTGAAGTGGTTATAACTTCCAAGAACAATATATTTTTCGTTTTTTGACTCGTAGTTTGCGTGAAGCATGGCAGCCCAACTATCAACTAAACGTTCTTCACGGGTTTGTGGAGCTCCGTATTGCTTTGATGATGACATACGTCTCACATCAAGTGTGGCATTCAGTCGAGGTTTTATATTCTGTGAATGCGTAAAGTGCATAATTGCCGCACCTCCGCCCGATTGCACGTAATTTACATTAGTATAAGGCGATTTTGTATTGAAATAGGTAGTTTTTCGGACATCAAAGGCATATGCTCCATAAGTTGAATAACCCAAGTTTTTAGCAATATCGGTCGTAGGCGTAAAAAATAGTGGTTTAATTGCAGTTCCGAGATTTCCTAAATCTTGATAAAGCTGTCCGCTACGCAAATTAAAATCGAATAAATGAAAATTGGCAAGCGTAGTATCTGGATTATAGAATGTTTTACGATTATTCAGAATATCGTCTTCGAGGATATATTTGACGGTCTTTGTGCTATAAACTTGCTTTGTAGAATCATCAAGAATTTGGGCATAAGAAAAGCCATAAATTACTGATAATAAAAAAGTTATAAATATATGTTTTTTGTTCATCTAAATATTCAAAAGCTAAAATAGCGGTGTACTACGAACAAATCAAAGGACTTGTACCACAAATAATAACGCAATTTACGGCAAATCTTTGAAAGGTGGGCGATGAAAAGATTGTTAATTGTTGTTAAAGATAATGTAATGGTGGTAAACGATAGTATTTTAGACTACCTTAGATTATCACCCAACCCAAAAACAAACCAATAAAAATGATAATATAAGTTGGCACAAGACGAGTTTGGAGTAAAATCAGTGTAAGTATGATTGTCAAATCTGAAACTAAATCAAAGGCCATTGGCTGATAGAGCGATAAAGCCGCAGCAGCAGTAAGACCCGTACTGGCTGCATTGATGCCTTCGAGCGAGGCTCTGATTCCACGATATTTTTTGAGTTCATTCCAAAAACGTATCACAAAAAATATTAAGAATGTTCCAGGCAGAAAAATACCAACTGACGAAACAATACTTCCCAAAACTTCGCCGCTTGTCCCCCATTCACGCATAGATAATGCTCCAACAAAAGCCGAAATTGAAAAAACTGGTCCAGGGGCAACCTCAACGATGGCAACTCCCGACAAAAACTCATCGGCAGATAAATAATGTTTAAATTCTACAAACTCATTATAGAGAAGTGGCTTCAAAATATGTCCTCCACCGAAGGCTAAACTTCCATTACGATAAAAATTTTCAAACAAACGTACGGGCAAATTATTAGTTATTTTACCCAAAACTACCGAAAACATAAAAACACCCAACCAAAGTATAAAATTACCCCACTCAATTTTAATCGGCTGTTTTTCCATTTTTTCATGCTGGTCAAACTTAAATGAAGTTGCTAAACCTCCCAATAAAATCCAAATTGGTGTGATGTACGGTGAGGGGAATACGAAAGCGGCAATAGCAGCCAAAAGCATCAACAAAAAACTCGTTTTATTTTTAATAACTTTTATACCAATCGAAAAAGCAGCAAAAATAATGAATGCAACTCCCATTGGCTTGATGAACCGAGTCAAGTTTGCAAGTTGATCTTTTTCTACAAAAGTAACCCCTAAAGCGGCCAAAGTCATTAATAAAGTTCCTGGTAAAATCCATACTAAGAGCGTAAGATATGCCAAACTTGCTCCACCCAGTCGAAAGCCTATGGCAGTAATGGTTTGGGTAGAAGTTGGACCAGGAAGTACTTGACAAAGAGCTTGAAGTTCGAGAATTTCAGCTTCGGTGATATAGTTATGCTTTTTTACGAGCCTATCCAAAAACATCGTCAGGTGTACTTGCGGCCCACCAAAACAAGTGAGTGCAAGTATCAGTACGTCTTTCAAGAAAATGATATAACGAATCTGACGGGTTTTTGCCATACTTTGATATTTTTTACCACAAAGAAACTAAGATTCACTGAGCAAAACCTTTGTGTTACCTTAGTTCCTTTGTGGTAAAATAATTTAAAATTCTTATTTCTTAAAACCTAATTCTCTTAATCTTTCAGCCAAAAATTCGCCTGCTGTCATGTTTTCGTAGCGGCGTGGATTTTCGGCATCAATACAAGATTCCAAGCAAGTCAAATCCATATCGCCACGAGGGTGCATGAAAAAAGGAATTGAGAAGCGTGAAGTCTTCATTTTTTCTCGTGGTGGATTTACGACTCGGTGAATTGTTGACTTTAATTTATGATTCGTCAGACGGTCGAGCATATCACCAACGTTGATAACAATTTGTTCAGGTAATGCCGTTACAGCAATCCATTTTCCATCCAAACGTAATACTTCTAAGCCATCGGCCGATGCTCCCATCAAAAGCGTGATTAAGTTTATATCGCCATGAGCGGCGGCACGCACTGCCCCTTCAGGCAAAGCGTCTGGATTTTCGATGGGAAAATAGTGCAAAGCACGCAAAATACTATCACCATTACGTACTTTTTCCTCGAAGAAATCTTCCGAAAGACCTAAATATAAGGCAATTGCACGCAAAAGTGTCTTCCCTGTGTTTTCAAAAGTCTTATAAACTTCGGTCGTATATTGCTCAAATTCGGGTACTTCAGCAGGAAAAATATTAGATGGCATATTGCCCTCAACCACTGGCTGACCAACGTGATAAAATTCTTTCAAATCAGGCTTCGTAAAACCTTTAGCAGTTTCTTTTCCTTTACCTACATAGCCACGTTGCCCCAATAGTTCGGGGAACTCATATTTAGTTTTATTTTCATCTGGTTGATAGAAAAACTTTTGAACCGCAGCGTAAAGTTTTTCACGAAGTTCATCAGAAAGACCATGATTTTTGATAGCTACAAAACCGATAGTATTGAAGGCAGCTCCGAGGTCTTGAACGAATTTATTTTTAAGTGTGTCATCACCAGAAGTAAAGTCCGCCAAATCAAGCGACGGAATAGAATCAAGAAGTGTTTGTTCCATAAGATGAAGATTTTTAGCAAAAGTAAGAAAAATCATTGATTGTGAGAAATCGGAGTACCACAATAGCATTTAGTGCACGCTACTTCATTCAAGATTTCAAAAGAAGAAAACATCATTTTAAATCAAAACCAACCAGAATTTCTTAATATTTCTGCAATTAATATTCCCCAATAAGTTCCTGTTGCGTTTCCTAAAGCTCCAACTAAAATCCCAGGTAATGTAAGGTCAGTTCGATTAAGGCTTCGTGAAAGTGCCATTGCCGACGCCGAACCACCTACATTTGCTTGTGAAGCAATCGAAACGATATCCCAGTCTTGTTTGAATAATGCTCCTAAACCAAAAATAATAAGTCCATGTACTGTAACCAAAATTGTCACGAAAATAAGCAACACGAGTGCCAAAGCACCATCTTTAAGCAATGCTGGCACATCGCAATACGCCCCAATAACCGCCAAAAACAAATAAACGCCCAATAATCCAAGCAATTTATGTCCTTTTAGTCGATTGACAGCTGGAATTTGTGCCAAAATCAAAGCAATGGTTGTGAGCCACAAAATAGTAGGAATTTGTGGAATCTGGCTACTTAACCAAGTCGAAAGTCGAATTCCAGCCAAACTGATTGCTATCAAAAAAGCTAAATCGAACGGACGCACACTTTCTACATCAGATGAATAATGTTGAGTTTCATTCTGCGTTTCTTCCGAAATTTCAATGAGTTTTTTTCTTGGAAACCTCTTATTTAAAATCTGTGGCAAAGCCAGCGTAGCGATTACCCAAAGAGCCGTGATGATATTATCGGCAACGGTTGCGGCCGAAAAAAGGCTTCCTTGCTGTGAAACTCCATAGTGCAAGGCAACAGCATTAAAATTGATACTTCCGCCAATGTATGTCCCCGTGTACATTCCTCCAATTGCATAAAACAGTTGGCCGATTTGAGATTTACCACTCACCAGCCACATGGCCAGCAAAGCTCCAATCATTGTAGCAAATGAACCAATCAGAAACATCGTGAGCATTGGCTTTCCTGCTTTTTTTAAACTACTCAAATTGACATTGAGCAACATCAAGAAAATAGAAAGCGGGGCAATATAGGCAAAAATACCATCGTATAAAGGTGTAGATGGAGTAGATGCTGGAATGATTCCCAAGTTAGCAACGATAGCTGTTAAGATTATCACCGTCAGGCCAGTACCGACATGTCGGAAAAAAGGTTTTTGACAAAGCCACTCGGAAATAACAATATTAAGGCACAAAATGGCCAAAATTGAAAGTGTATCGTTGAACATATTAAGGTATTTTAGGCTTGAGTTTTTGAGATTTATAGGCGTATAAATATAATGTTTTTTTCTTGTTTATTACTGGAAAAATAAAATATTTGACACCCAACTTCATGATTTCAGCAAAAAAAACTTGAAAAGGTTTCAATACTTTTTTAATTTTCTTCATAAATATTTTTGCATTGACCTTCTTTCTCATTTATTTATTCATTCGAAAGCACAATACAATAACATTTTATAAAAAAAATGATATTCTACTTATTCTTATTTATATTTTTACAAATATTTTACTCAGGTAATCTGGGAAGTTTCATAGTTTTTTTGTCTATTCATCGATTCATAACACTGTGTATCTTCTCCTACATTGATGTATAAATACCAATTTTTTAGTCTATCTATCAATTATTTTTAACCAAACACCCAAATACTTATTTAAACAAAACGACAATGAAAGTTCAAAAAATTATTTTACTTGCACTACTTTCTTTTATGGGGCTGAATACTTTTGCTCAAAAATGGACAGCTCAAAAAGCCAACGAATGGTATGCCAAACAAGGCACGCTTACGGGGGCAAACTTTATTCCCAGCAATGCAATCAATCAATTAGAAATGTGGCAGGCTGATACTTTCGACCCTACAACTATTGAACGTGAATTAGGTTGGGCAGAATCGCTCGGCATGAATGTTATGCGTGTATATCTACATGATTTGGTGTATGAAGAGAACAAAGAAGGATTCTTGAAAAGAATGGACGATTTTTTGAAAATTGCAGATAAACACCATATCAAAATATTTTTCGTTTTTTTTGATTCTTGTTGGAACGACGACCCAAAACTGGGCAAACAACCAGAACCTAAAACTGGCGTTCATAATTCAGGTTGGGTAAGAAGTCCAGGGACAAAAGTGTTATTTGATTCTCGTAAATGGGGAAGATTGGAAGAATATGTAAAAGGTACTCTCAAACATTTTGCCAACGATAATAGAATTTTGGGCTGGGATTTATTCAATGAACCTTCCAATAGCGGCTATTTAGATGCTTGTTTACCACTTTTAAAGAAGACTTTTGAATGGGCATTAGAAGTGCGTCCTTCACAACCAATTACAGCGGCAGTCTGGAATAATCACGAACTTAGCAACCAACTCATGCTCGAAAATTCAGATATTATTACTTTCCATAATTATAAAGATGCACAAAATCTTGAAAATGAGATAAAGAGACTCCAAAAATATGGTCGCCCGATGATTTGCTCAGAATACATGGCCCGCCGTGACAATAGTTTCTTCCAAACTTGCCTACCTGTATTTAAAAAATACAATGTTGGTGCAATAAACTGGGGATTAGTAGCAGGAAAAACCAACACGATTTATGCGTGGTCGAATCCAATGCCTGATGGAGGAGAACCACAACTTTGGTTTCATGATATTTTCAGAAAAGATGGCTCTATCTACAAAGCTGAAGAAGTTGAGGCCATCAAGAAACACACAGGAAAGAAATAAAATTACTTAAATCATAAGGAAAAGGCTCTCTTGTAATCAATAGTCCAGGACTTTAATTCAAGTTGCTACCCTAAAAATGCGTAACACTTAAATGTTTACAACAAACATTAAGCGGTTCTATCGCAGTAAGTAGCAACTTGAATTAATTAACCTTTCGGGTTTTAGAGTGTTTAAATTTTTCCAAAAACACCTAACTTTCTTCAAATTTAGATCAAACCTATTCTGAACTAACTTTATACCATGCGTATTTCGCTCGTTTTAGTACTATTTCTACTCTTTTCATTGGCTTGTGAAAAAAATACAGATCCATTAGCTTCTAAGGCATTTGGAAAGATACCCGATTATAATTGGGTATTTCCTGAGGCTGAAATGAGGAATATTGTTATTCAGTTAGGCCAAGCCAATTGGGAAAAAATACAAAAAGACATGGAATATCGAACAGCACGAAAGTTTGGTAGTACAACCACTATTCCTGGAGCGGTACCACCAGCAGGAAACGGTAACCTTGATGCCGTACCTGGCGACCCTATTTATGTCGAGGCAGATGTACTACAAGGAAGTAATCAATGGAAAAAAGTTGGCTTTAGGTTAAAAGGGAATGCTTCTCTGAATGCTACATGGCGGAGTGGGGTTTATAAACTTCCTTTCAAAATACAATTTGATGAATTTGAAGATACATTCACTGAGACTAAAAATCAAAGATTTTATGGTTTCAAAGAATTATCTTTTGCTCCAAGCTATGGCGATAATACTTTTATGAAAGAAAAACTCTTAACTGACCTCTTCCGAAAAGCAGGCGTAATGGCATGTAAAGTTGCTTACTATAAAGTATATATAGACTTTGGGCAAGGACAAAAATATTGTGGTATTTATCAAGCCATTGAGACTGTTGAAGAACACATGGTGGAAATTCAAAGTGGACTCAAAGTTGGCAATGTTTATAAACCAGAGTCAAATATGCAAACTTTTATAACCGCACAATTTGAAAAACAAAACAACAAAGAATTAGCCGATTATAGCGACGTAAAAAACTTCATTTCAGCACTTAATAGCCCTTTAAGAGTAAGCAACCGACCACTTTGGAAAAAACAGTTGGAGGCAGTTTTTGATGTAAAAAGTTTTCTGAAATACTTGGCAGTGAATAATACTGTTGGCAATTGGGATAATTATGGACAAGTCATGCACAATTATTTTTTGGCAAATACCGAAGGGGTTTTACGCTGGATTCCTTATGATTTGAATCTTTCGTTTCAGATGAAAGGTGGTTTAAATCGAACTGCTCTAACGATGGAAATGAATGAAGTAGGCTCACAGTGGCCTTTAATAAGATATTTAATTGATGACCCAGAGTATTTTAATTTTTATAAGGCAGCTGTTAAAGATTTTGTAGAAAAATATTTCACACCAACTACCATGAATGAATACATCAAAAAGCATAAAACTATTTTAGCTCCAAGTTTCACAGCAACTGAAATAGAAAAACCACCATATAGCTTTTTGCAAAATCCACAAAGTTTCGAAAAAGCAGTTTCTGATTTAGAGAAATATATCAATGAGCGATACATCGCTGCTTCGGCCTTTACGAAAGACTAACCTCTCCTCAATGAAGACTCTCTGATAATCAATTCGCCTTCAATTATTTGATTATAAGGCACAAAGTTTTTTTTGTTGTTAATATACTCTATTAAAATTCTGATAGCAGCTTTACCAATTTTTGCTGGAAAGTGATTAAATACCGTGAGCGATGGCTCAAAATATTCCGCAAGAATATCATCACCAAAACCAGCAAAAGCTATATCATCAGGTATTTTTATTCCTTTTAACTTGGCAGCTCGCATCATTTCAATAGCATTTCTATTGAGTATTGTAAATATTCCATCGGGAGGATTTGGTAAGTTCAAAAAATATTCTAAAGTCTTCGAACCTGCCCCTTTTGAAATATCGGAATGAACGATATAGTCCTCGTTAATTTCGACACCATGCTTTTGAAGGGCTGATTTATATCCTTCGATTCGGGATTTACAAATTAGCATATCTTTAGGGCCAGACATCATTCCGATTCGCTTACAACCTTGAGCAATCAAGTGTTCTACCAAATCAAAACTACCCTTAAAGTCTTGATGTATGACATTAGGTGTATTGATGTCAGTATTAATTCTATCATACTGAACAACAGGAATCCCTTTTTCGGTCAATTTTCTAATATGTTCAAATGAGATTGTTTCTTTAGAATGGCTAATCAACAAGCCATCTACTCTACATGCCATTAGAGTTTCAGTATTAAGCACCTCTATTCGATGAGACTCATTAGAGTGGCAAACAATAATTCTATAACCAGTATTATTGGCAACTTGTTGAATTCCAGCCAAAACTGCAGCAAAAAACGGATGTTCAACATCAGGAACGATTACCCCAATTGTATGCGTACTTCCTTTATGCAGGCTCTGTGCTAAAAAATTGGGCTTATAGTCTAAATCTAACGCAGCCTGAATAATGGCATCTTTTGTTTTGGGATTTATATCTGTTTTATTATTTAAAGCCCTTGATACCGTTGACACTGAGACTCCTAAATGTTTTGCCACATCAATTATCGTAATTTGGCTATTCTCTTTTGTTGATGCTTCAGCAGCACTGATTTCATTTACAAAATGGTGATTACACAATTTACAATGAAATCTTTGCTGACCACGCAAAAAACCAGCTTTTATTATCCCATCAACTTGACCGCACTTTATACACTTCTGCATTTCAATAATTGTATTTTTTTAAGATTATGTAGAACTACCTTTTGGTGTTTTTTACCATAAGATGAATCTATTTTTTTTGCTTAGCTACTTGCTTTTCTTTCAAAAGCATTTTTAGAAGAACTATCGAAAACGATTTCGGAAACGTTATCGGTAGTTCTTGTTTTTTTTCCATTGTCAATTTGACACTTTTTGTTTGAAAATCAAAATTTGCAACTATACATTCGATTCAAGGTAGCTATAAGGATTTTAAGAAAAACTATCATTTCAGCTACAATAAATTGTATTATTTAAATAAATAAATCTACTGTAAAATGACAAAAAACTACAGAGTGGAAAAAAAATCGATACGATGGAGCATAGCAGCTTTCCTATTACTGCTAAGTCCACTATCGCTACTGGCTCAATCAAAACTCATTAGTGGCAAAGTAAGAGACGCCTCTAATAATGACTTTCTTCCAAGCGTAAGTGTTACGATAAAAGGAACAACCAAGGGTTCGATTGCTGATGCTTCTGGAAATTATAAAATTGAAGCTTCAGCCAACGACATCTTGGTTTTCAGTTTTATTGGCTATGAAAATCAAGAAGTTTTAGTCGGAAATCGTACAAACATTGATATAGCCTTAGTAGTTGGTTCAGCCAATGAATTGAATGAAGTTGTAGTGGTTGGTTATGGTACCCAAAAGAAAAGAGATATTACGGGTTCAGTTGTATCTGTTACCGAAGCAACTCTAAAAGAAGTACCAGCACCTAACCTTTTGAATGCCTTGAAAGGCAGAGCAGCGGGGGTTTCGATTGTAAGTAATGGTTCTACACCAGGTAGCCAAGCGTCAATTCGTATTCGTGGAAACCGGTCATTGACCACTGGTAATGGAGACGGTCTTGATGGTCCACTTGTTGTGGTTGACGGAATTCCTTTTGGTGGCTTGAATGATATTAACCCTGATGATATTTCTAATATTGAAATCTTGAAAGATGCCTCAGCAACTGCCATTTTTGGTTCAAGAGGTGCAGGTGGTGTAATATTGGTAACAACCAAGCGAGGTAAAGTTGGAAAACCTGTACTTAGCTATGACGGATATCATGGTGTAACAAGCATCATGGGAAAATACAACGTGATGAATGGCGAGCAATATGCTAAATTTAAGGAACTATCAGCAGCATATAATACGCAAGGTGCAGGTACAACTGCTTACCCACTAACAGAAGAAGAAAGAGCAAATTTGGCCGCTGGTATCTCGACTGATTGGCAAGATTTATTGTACAAACAAGGCTTTAATACAAGCCACCAGCTTGGTTTACAAGGTGGTGTAGAAAATACTCAATATGGAATGGGTATTGGCTACTTCAACGAAACGGGTATCATGCCAAATCAAAACTTTGACCGTATGAACATTCGTGCCACGATTGATCAAAAAATTGGGAAGCGTGTAAAAGTAGGTTTAAATACAATCAATACCTTGACCCGTAGAAATGACCCTGCGGGCGGTGGCATTCCTACTGAATTGGTGCGTCTTTCGCCCTTAGTTCCAGCCTACAACGCAGATGGAACAGTAAACTTAAACCCTAAAAAAGGAACAATTGAAGCTCAAGCAGTGAGTCCATTAACGCTCATCTCACGTGGTGATGATATTCTTTCAAACGAGCGTTCTCTCAGAACTTTCAATAGCTTGTATGCAGAAGTCAATATTTTAGATGGTCTTAAATATCGTTTTAATGCAGGTCTGAACTTTAGTCAAGTACATTTCAATGGTTATGCTCCACCTAATACTTTCGTAAATACAGGTGTTGACCAAAGTGTATCAAATGCAGATATTAGAAATACAGAATATTGGGATGTGAACTTGCAGCACCTGCTATATTACGATAAAACTTTTGCCAAAAAGCACAAAGTTGGTGTTACGGCTCTTTACGAAATGACCAAAAACCATAATTTAGGGAGCAATTTTAATGTGAAAGGTGTACCAGCCGATTATATCCAAACAGCAAACTTTGCTTTAGCATCTGGGGTAGTAACAGCTAATCCTAACTTTGGTAATTCTTTCGGCCAAACTGGTTTATTATCTTACATGGCACGTTTGAATTA
This sequence comes from Emticicia sp. W12TSBA100-4, assembly GCF_040253585.1. Classification (NCBI taxonomy): domain Bacteria; kingdom Pseudomonadati; phylum Bacteroidota; class Cytophagia; order Cytophagales; family Leadbetterellaceae; genus Emticicia; species Emticicia sp. W12TSBA100-4. Next base: position 286,662 of record NZ_JBELAU010000001.1, on the reverse strand, counting down.
TACATTCAACGATAGATATACCATGACAGCGACATTTCGTAGAGACGGTTCTTCTACGTTATCGCCTGGTAATCAATATTTTAATTATCCTGCAATTGGTTTAAGTTGGAATATTATCGACGAACCATTCATGAAAAACCTTACTTTCTTATCTAACTTGAAACTTAGAGGAGGTTGGGGTATTTCGGGTAATAGAAACGTAGGAGCTTATGCCACACTCGGAGCATTATCGTCTGGATATTACAATTTCGGTACTACAACTGCTGGTCAAGCACTTGCTTATACAGTAACAAGCTTGCCTGCAAGCGATTTAGGCTGGCAATCAACTTCACAGTCGGATTTTGGTTTAGAAATTGGTTTGTTTGATAACCGTATCACAGGTTCATTTGATGTTTACAAACAAAATACAAAAGATATTTTGCTTTCGGTGAATTTACCACAAAGTAACGGAGCTGGTTCAGCTTTGAAAAACTTAGGTAAGACCGAAGGAAAAGGCTTTGAGTCATCTTTAACTTTTGATATTTTCAGAAACAAAAGTGGCTTTAACTGGAGTGCTGATGTAACTTATTTCTTCAATCGTGAAAAAATTACTCAACTTACTACTCCTACTGAGTTAGATAATAAAGGTAATTTCTGGTTTGTTGGTCATCCACTCACAGTAATTTATGATTATAACAAAATCGGTATCTGGCAAACTGGCGATGGCGATTTAGCTAAGCAAACTTCACCTGTACAGGTCCCTGGCGAAATCAGAGTAGAAGATGTTGATGGAAATGGAAAAATTGATGCGGCTGACCGTAAAATTATTGGAAATTTCCAACCTAAATGGGAAGGTGGTATAACCAACAGAATTAGCTTCAAAGGCTTTGATTTATCAATCGTTACTTATGCTCGAATGGGTATGAAGGTTTTAGTACCTTATTTGGCTGGTACATCGGGTGGTGGTTCAGGTTTTGGTTTCTTAAACCAAGGTCGTTCTAACCAACTCGTAATGGATTATTGGACAGTTGACAATCCGACAAATGCTTTCCCGAAACCAAATGCTGGTGGTGGTGTAAGAGATTTTACTTCGACAACACAATACCAAGATGGCTCATTCATCAAGGTAAGAAGTATGAACTTAGGTTATACAGTACCTACAAAAACTCTTGGCAAAATTGGTATTTCTTCAGCTCGTATCTACGTAAATGCAACAAATCCATTTATTCTTTACTCTCCATTAGTTAAAGCTAAACTTGCTGTTGACCCAGAAGGAAATGGATATGGAAATACAATACAAGGAGGTAATTTCAACCGTGTTATAAGTGTAAACCTAAATAATCCGCCTGTACGTCAGTTTACTTTAGGTGTAAATCTTAAATTTTAATTGTAGAATAAGAATATGAAAAAAATAAAAATTTCGATACTCGCCTGTACTTTATTTTTGAGTTTAGGTTGTGAGAAAATACTTGAAGAGCGTCCACAGTCTCAAATCGTTCCTTCTTTTTTTAACAGTCCTGCTGGGGTTCTTGGTGGTATTGCTGGTGTATATAACGAAATCCGTAATCAATGGGGAACTGAAGGCTTTTCTTCAGAAATGCAAGCAGGTACTGATGAGTTTATCCAAGGTGCAAGTAGTGGTGGTGGGCCAGTACACACTTTCAATGGCCTCAATAGTACTAACTTTGGTTCAGCGTGGGGTACTTCATTTACAAGTATCAATACACTTAATGGCGTATTGAAGTTTGGTCAAAGTATTAATTTGCCAGAGGCCACCAAAAAACAATATTTAGCACAAGCGAAGTTTTTAAGAGCATTTTGGTACTTCTATTTAGTTCAGACTTGGGGCGATGTGCCTTTACATACTGAGTTTATAACTGTTCCTTCTCAAGCAGCTAAAAGAGACCCTGCATCTGAGGTATATAAATTAATCATTAAAGATTTAACTGAAGCTGCTGCCGAATTACCAGACAAACCAACTGCCCCATTCTTGGGTAAAGCTGCTACTAAACCAGTTGCTTTGTTTTTCTTAGCCAAGGCATACTTAACACGTGGTTGGTTAACTAACTCACAGGCAGATTTTGCCGAAGCAGCAAAAATATCAAGCGATATTATTGCCAACAAAGCAACTTACGGCTTAGATTTATGGCAAGACTTCGGAGATGCTTTTGTACCAGCCAACGATTATGGCAAAGAAACAATGTTTGTAAGCGACCACTCAAACGACCCTAAATTTGGCTATTATGCCGTTGGTGGTGGTGCAAGTGGTGGTGCTGCTCAAAACCTTACACCGTGGTTTACTAACTGGAATTACCCAAATAATAGCGGTGTAAATTCAACCGTAAATGCAAGTGGTGTTTTGGTAAACTCAGGTACATCATTGATGGTTCGTGACTCATACTATGGTCGTCCTTACCAACGTTTACGTCCAAATAGTGTAAAACAAACTTCAGGCGAACTTGCTGGAAAGAATTATTTCCTTGACCAAGCCTTTGTGAAAAGAGATATTGATTCAAGATACGCCAATACTTTTTATACGGTATATATCGCTAATCAATCAATTACAAACTCAGCAACTGCTGCCAATAACAGAAGAGGAATCGGATACACTACACAAATTGGTGTTGATACTGCTGTTTGGCTTCCTGATTTTGAAGTGGTGGGAGCTCCACAATTCAATGGAACTAAACCATTTAAAGGCATAATTGTACCACCAAGTCTTTGGAAATCAGACGTTTATCCTGCAATAAAGAAACACATGGACCCAAGCCGTGGAAGCAACTTTAATGATCCGTCAACTCGTCCAGTTGTGATTACACGCTTTGCAGAAGTATATCTTGTAGGAGCAGAAGCTTATCTTCAATCAGGAAATAAAGCGAAAGCAGCCGAACTTTTGAATGTAATCCGTCAAAGAGCAGCTTATCGTAAAACGAATACAGCGGCACAAAATGCAGCAGCAGCTACGGCTATGTTAATAAAAGATACCGATGTAACGGTTGATTTTATTTTGGATGAAAGAAGCCGTGAATTATTTGGAGAGTGGATGAGATACCAAGACTTAGTACGTACAAAGTCATTGGTTAGAAGAGTTCAACTCTGGAACAGAGAAGCGGGTCCTTATGTAAAGGATTTCCATGCTCTACGCCCAATACCACAGTCAGAAATTGACCGTACGGTTGAAGGACCACCATTCACTCAAAACCCTGGGTATTAATTAGATACAATTGGGCTTGTTCTAAAAAACTCATAGAACAAGCTCAATTAGATTAATAAACAAGATGACTACATTCTAACGTTTATGTAATTTAAACGTTAGATTTTTTATTAATATTGCTGAAAAAACTTTGTCAGTCTCAAAAACATGTATGGTGTTTTCTCATTACAAGTTGCTCTATACATTAACGAGAATTATCCTAAATATATAAAGAACTATATTCTCAAGGATCGCTACACCTCAAAAATAAAGCCCTTATCCAATAATTTATTATAAATATTCTCATCAAAACTATAGAGCGTCGCAGCTCTGTGCGATACATCTTGTTGACGTTCTTTTGTATCTACCAATAAATTCATCTTCAAAAACTTCTTACGAAAATTCGATTTATCGAGTTTTTGGTTGAGAATCGCTTCGTAAAGTTCTAAGAGCTGGAGAAGCGTAAATTTAGCAGGGAGCAAATTAAAACCAATCGGTTCGTGTTGTACTTTGTGCTTCAGAAAACTCAGACAGCTTTCAAAAATAATTTTGTGGTCAAATGCCATTGTAGGTACATCCCAAACCTTAAACCATTGTACATCAGCTTCGGTCGGGCCAGCATGAAGTTCAAATTTTTCGATATTTACGAGAGCGTAATAAGCTATCGTTATGACTCTCCGAGCAGGAAAACGCTCCAAATCACCGAAGGTTTTAAATTGTTCAAGATATATATTGCCAACCGATGTCTGCGAAGAGAGAATCCTACTGGCAGCTTCATCAATACTTTCATTGTATCTAATCCAACTTCCAGGCAATGCCCATTGGCCAAGTGTTGGGCCAATACCGTGCTTAACCAGCAAAACATAGAGTTGGGTATCTTTGAAACCAAAAATAACGCAGTCAATTGAAAGTGCGTCAATAATATTATCTGAGTACTGCAATATTGTAGGGTCTTTAATAGGATAATTATGCAATTTAATAGAAAAAACTAACCTTTACACATACTTTCTTTCAAATTTTAATCATAATTTATTTTTATACTTCCGAAATCTTCAATCATTAAAAGAACATTTTATTTATTAACATTTGTTCATTTTGCATTTTTTCAATAATTTATTAAATAAAATTTTGTAAATAAGAAAAATACGCTCTATACTTGTGGTAAAATTAACTATAAGGTTATTTTACTAACTTTCTTACTATAAATACAGTGTTTCAAATGTTCAGCTTAAACTTATTTACATTCAGCAAAAACTAATCACTACAATAAATTATGAATTCAGAATCGCATAAATTATCGGTTATCGAAAAAATAGGTTATAGTCTCGGCGACTTGGCCGCTAACCTTATTTTTCAGACATTAATGACCTTTTTGGCATATTTTTACACAGATGTTTATAAAATACCAGCTGGGGCTGCCAGTATCATTATTTTTATTGGTGGATTTCTCGGAGCGTTTTTTAATATATTAATGGGTATTATTGCTGACCGAACTAATACTCGTTGGGGAAAATTTCGTCCGTGGGTTTTGTGGACTTCCATTCCTTTTGGAATTATCTCATTATTAGCCTTTTCAACGCCAGATTTTGGTGAAACTGGCAAAATTATTTATGCTCTCGTAACCTACTTTTTACTTGTCATCGTTTACTCGGCCAGTAATCTACCCTATTCAGCATTGAGTGGGGTAATTACAGGCGACATGAAAGAACGAAACAGCCTTTCGTCGTACCGATTCGTGGCAGTAATGGTGGCTCAGTTTATCATTCAGTCATTACTTTTACCTTTAGCCTTATCTTTAGGGCATGGTAATAAAGCTGTTGGTTTTGAGAAAGTAATGTTATTTTTTGCGATCGTAGGAGTTATTTGCTTAGTTATTACTTTCTTGACAACAAAAGAGCGAATTGTACCTGTTACTGAAGAGAAAAGCAGTATCAAACAAGACTTAACCGACTTATCTCGCAATAAACCTTGGGTAATTATGCTGGTGGTTACGATTCTGGTTTTTATCACTTTAGCTCTTAAAGGTGGTATGTATATCTATTATTTCAAATATTATTTAGACCCTACTGCTCAAGCAAACTATCTGGAAAGTATTGGTTTTAATACTTTTATAAAAGGTTTAAATGCAACTGTTACAGGTTTAGGTCTTGGTAAATTTGAATGGCCAGAAGATGCTCCAACCTCAGCGAATAGTCTTTTTAATGCTGGTGGAATCATATTTATGATTATCGGTATTATGTTTACAAAGCCTCTTGCCGACCGATTTGGTAAACGTAATATTTTTGGAATTTTTCTCGCTCTTTCGGCATTGTGTTTAGTTGCATTTAATTTCTACGACAAAAACTCTATCGGTATTGTATTTTTTACCCAAATCCTTCATGGATTTACTTACGGCGTAACGATTCCGCTACTTTGGGCAATGATTGCCGATGTTGCTGACTACTCAGAATGGAAAAATAACCGTCGAGCAACTGCAATCATTTTTTCAGCCATGATTTTTGGTTTAAAAATAGGATTGAGTGTTGGTGGTGCTGTTGGTGCTGCTTTACTTTCAAACTATGGCTATATTGCTGAGCAAGCCATACAAACCGATGATACTGTTTCGGGTATAAAATTATCGGTCAGTATTTACCCAGGACTCGTGTTTCTGATTGGCTGTATTTTGCTTTTTAAATATGAAATCAATAAATCTATGGAAACACAGATCGAAACCGACTTAAAACAAAGAAGAAATAAGTAGTTCAGCAATAGATAAAACCAACATAAAACACTATTTATCAATAACTTATCTAAATGTTATTGATGAGTAGGATTTACTAAAATTAATTTAAGAAAATGCCAGAAGAAAGTATCGAACACATTGATTTTGAAGTTTTAAATCAAAAAGCCATTTCACAACCGCTCGTAAAACATATTTTCACTGCCGACCCATCGGCCCACGTTTTTGACGGTAAAATATACATTTATCCATCACATGATATCGATGCGGGCATTCCTTTTGATGATTTGGGAAGCCATTTTGCGATGGAAGATTATCACGTGCTTTCGATGGATTCGGTTGATAGCGAAACCGTTGACCACGGAGTAGCTCTTCACGTAAAAGATGTACCATGGGCTACCCGCCAAATGTGGGCTCCTGATGCTGCTCGAAAAAATGGTAAATACTATCTTTATTTTCCAGCCAAAAAAGCTGATGATATTTTTCAGATTGGAGTAGCTGTTTCAGATTCACCAACTGGCCCTTTCGTAGCCGAACCTCAACCAATTGAGGGCAGTTACAGTATTGACCCCGCGGTTTTTGAAGATACTGATGGTAGTTTTTATATGTATTTTGGTGGAATTTGGGGTGGACAATTACAAAAATATCGTAATAACCAATATGATGTTAATAACGAAGAACCACTTCCAAACGAGACGGCTCTCTGCCCTATTGTAGCAAAATTGACAGATGACATGCTTCAATTTGCCGAAAGCCCAAGAGAATTGCAAATTTTAGATGAAAAGGGCGAATTACTTTTGGCTGGTGATAACGAACGTCGTTTCTTTGAGGCTTCTTGGATGCACCACTACAATGGTAAATATTATTTTTCTTACTCAACTGGCGACACACATTTTATTTGCTACGCCACAGGCGATAATCCTTACGGGCCATTTACTTATCAAGGTAAAATTTTGAATCCCGTGGTCGGTTGGACTTCACACCATTCTATCTGCGAAGTTGACGGTAAATGGTATTTATTCTACCACGATTCAAGCCTTTCGGAAGGTGTTACGCATCTAAGAAGTGTAAAAGTTACCGAAATCAGCTATGATTCGGATGGCAAAATTTTGACGATTGACCCTTATTTAGATTAAGGTTTAGATACACAGTTAAGAGGGGTAGATTCGATATCTACCCCTTTGTGTTTTGTAAGACTATGAACTCGAATGATACTCAAAATCCGTGCAGTACGTATAACACCAGATTTGTAAATTTATACGTAACTATCATATGCTTTGTATTCTATTTAAGCAATTGTTTTTTTGCCCAAATTTGAATATCTCAATTATTTTGCAAAATTATTTAAGGAGTATGTTGGAATGTCGCCCAAGGAATTTAGACGACAAGATAAGATATGAGTTTTTATTCATCAAAATTTGTTTGATACACAACTTTATTCGTGAAAGAATTGGAGATTTTTACCCAATCTATAGAACCAGCACCTTTAAAAACAATGCGTAAATCTACCAAGCCAGCACAGGTTTCATTAGTTTCAAAATTGCCTTTAAAAGCCAACTTTTCATTCACAAAAACTGCCAAAGTATTTCCTTTCACAATTAATTTAAAAACATTCCACTCGTCTTGATTTACACCAAAATTATCTAAATCAACGTTTTTTTGTTTGTTATTTAGAATCCTAAAATAAGTTTTTCCAGCACTCAATGTGGCAAAATCGGTACAGCCTTCAGTGGTGAATTTTGCCCCGATTGAATTGAATTTTTTATCAAATAGACTGATTTGCATATCATAGCAGCTTTCACCTCCTTCATTTTGTGGATTTTTGAGTCGAGTTTCGACCTCCAAACTATCTAATCGTACACCAAAATCTTGGACAAGTGCGTGTGTGGTATTTCTCAAATCATTCTCATCTTTTATTTCTTTGGGCAATTCGTCTGGATTGAAATGAAAAACACCATCTTTTATGTAATTTTTTGCAGGATTGATGTTTGTAATCCAGTCTTTTTCGTAAGCTACCCCAAACCCCCAAACATTCCAAATATTTGGTTTTGAATAAACTACATGATTAATGTGTTTGATTACTTTATCATTAGCCAAAAGTGCGAGCTGATAAACGCCAGGGTAAAAGTAAGTTTGGGCAAGTGTGTCGATTTTTTTATCAGAAACAAATGAAAAACCTTCAAAATGCGTTGCTGTCAGAATTTTCCCAACTCCAGTTTCAACCTCAACATTTCGAACATTGATTAAACTCGAAATATCATATTTAATTCTTACCGCTTGTGGGACTCTTCCAACTGTTTTAATGATTTCAAACTTAACTTTATTGACATCCTCGGCTGAAAACGGTCTATTTTGCCACCAATTGAAAACAAAATATAGAGTAGATAAAATAAAAATTATTCCTAAAGTTCCCCATAAATACTTTTTATAATTCTTCTTTGGTCTTAGTTCTTGAAAGTCTATAAAACCTTGATTCTCAACCAATAAACTTTGATTCTTTAAAAAGACAGGCAAAAGAGATTCATCAATATTGAGGTAGTTGATATTTATATGTTGAGAATCGTCGATTGGATTTTTAGCAACGAAGTCTTCCCATGAATCGTAGTTTAAATAGAGCAAAATTCCAGTGCGAGAATGACTCTGAATTCGAGCATCTTTATTGCCATATTCATAGATAAATCGGCGGAGAAAATCTTTGCTGAATAGATACTTGCTGCTTTGACCGTTGAGCTTTTGGTAAAGGCAAGTCTCAATATCTGCCAGGAGTGCTTCAAGAAAAGAATTCTTATTTTTTATCAATTCAAAACTTTCAAATTCATTAAAAATTGCTTGCCATTTGACCTCCCATTCGTCTATTATCTTCTGAAGGAATTGTTCTCGAAGCTCTTGTAAATAAACTTTATCTTTTAGTTTCACGGCAATAGTTTTTTGATAAAAATAGCGTTTTGCAAATTCATTTGCAAATATTTCCCTTTTGCAAAATGTATTTTGCAAAGGAAATGTAACCGCTTACTATGTATCTTCCCTTAGAAAACTACAATTAAGCACATGAAAACACCCAAAATTTTAAAAGACCTCGACAAAGAATGCATTAGCTATCTCGAATCTTCAATTAATTATACATTCTTATATCTTCAAGACGGAAAGAGTATTATTTCTGGCTACCACATCAACATATTTTAAATCAATTTTAAAATTCGATAAACGTTTACTCCCATGAAAAAAAAATTTACTACCATTATACTTTTATTTTCCTCTATTTTCACTGCTTTATCTCAGAGCGTAACGCTAATGCCAAATACCCAAAACCAAGTGTCAGTGCGTGGTTATGGGGTACAAAGACCTACTTTTTCAGGATATAGTAGTCAAGGAAATTTTAGTACTCCGGGTGCAGCAGGTACTGCACGTTTACTTATTGGCCTATATGGGTATGGTTATACTGGAAGTTCTTTCACCACAGAGCCAAATGCCGCTATTGAGTTGAGGTCATCAAATAGCTATACTCCAACCTCGACTGGTTCAACTATAACTTTTCAGACAACAGCAGACGGCAGCACAACATTACTCGAAAGAATGAGAATTACGGATATTGGTAATATTGGAATTGGGACGACTCTTCCAAATGGAAATTTATCATTTTCTAATTCAAATAATTCTCGAAAAATAGTGCTTTATGAGGATGCAAATAATGACCATCAATTTTTAGGTTTCGGAGTAAACTCTCAAATACTTAGGTATCAAATTCCATCGACTAATTATAACCATATTTTTTATGCAGGGGCAAGCACTACAACCTCAAATGAGTTGATGCGAATTACAGGTACAGGAAATGTTGGCATTGGTACTAATAATCCTATTTCCAAATTACATGTAAACACATCATCAAATGAATACGGAATAACTCATTCTGATGGAACAGTAACTCTAAGCAGTTTTGTAAATGGAGCTGGAGCATGGCTGGGTACAACTTCTAATCATCCATTAAGTTTTTATGTCAATGCTGGGGGAGCATCCTTACAAATAAATACATCAGGCAATACTTCGATTGGGAGATTAGCCACTCATCAATACAAGTTAGAGGTTCATCCTACTACTCAAAATGGTATCGGTCTATATAATTCGAACGACACACATCGGTGGGAGTTTTATGTTGAGCCGAATGCAACGGGTATCAATGGCGGAGATTTAGCATTATGGGTAGATGGCAATCAGAAAGGTTTTTTTGATAGAATTAGTGGAATATATACCATTGGCTCAGACAGAAAATTAAAGAAAAATATTTCTGCACTTGACGATGTGTTGGATAAAGTAATAAGACTCAAACCATGCAAATATCAATACATATCTAATAATCCAAACGGAGTAGAGAGTATTGGTTTTATTGCTCAAGAAGTAGAACCATTGTTTCCTCAATTTGTTGGAACTGCTATTGGAAAGGAAGGAGAAGAAACCAAAACTATGGATTATTCGGGAATGAGTGTGATTGCTATAAAAGCTATTCAAGAACAACAAGAATTGATACTTGAACTACAAGGGATATTTGAGAAATTACAAAACGAAAATGCAACTATGAAAAGCGAAAATAAAGCAATTGAAAGACGACTGTCTAAAATTGAAAAGATGATAGCTAAAAAGGATGAAACAAAGAATTAATCTTAACTATTTATTGAAATTAAGTTATTCTTGAATGTTTCAATCAACATCTCAAATATAAAAATCAATATGAAGCATATAATTATTACACTCTTTTTTTTAAGCATATTTTGTTTAAAAGCTTACGGGCAGAGTATTTCAATTGCTCCAAATACTTCAAACCAAATTTCGGTTCGTGCTTATGGAGTTCAAAGACCAAGTTTTTCGGGTTTTTATAGCGATGGGAATTTATCATTACCAACCGCTACTAAAAAGGATAGTTTACTTACTGGTGTGTATGGGTTTGGCTATACTGGCACGGCGTTTCCTTCAAGACCCAATGCTTCCATTGAGTTGAGAGCAAATCAGAATTTTAGTGCAATTGCTCAAGGCTCTTCTATAACTTTTTTCACAACTCCAGATAATTCAGTTACTCCCGAAAGTGTTATGAAAATCGCAAATAATGGCAATTTGGGTATTGGTACAGACAACCCAAATGGTAACTTATCTTTTAAAAACTCTTTTAATAACCGTAAAATTATACTTTATGAAGATGGAAATAATGACCATCAATTTCTTGGATTTGGTGTAAATAACCAAATGTTCAGGTATCAAATTCCTTCTTCAAATTATAATCACGCTTTCTTTGTAGGCACAAACTCAACTAATTCAAGTGAATTGATGAGAATAACAGGTTCTGGTAGGTTGGGAATTGGAACAGCCAATCCTACTACAAAAGTGGAGGTAAAAACAGCCACTGGAAATTATGGAATAACAACTACTTTCAGTACTGCAACCACTGCAACTTTTCGTACCTTCACCAGTTCACAAACGGGTGCTTGGATTGGCACCACGACAAAAACTCCATTTATGCTAATATCCACTAACCGGAGTGGTTTTGATGTATCGGATGTGGGCAATGTAACCATTGGTAGAGTGGAGCAGCATTCTTATAAATTAGAGGTTCATCCTACCTCTGACAACGGCATTGGGCTCTATAATTCTAATGACACTCATCGATGGGAGTTTTATGTCGAGAAAAATAATACAATAACTCCACAAGAGGGAGGCGATTTAGCTTTGTGGGCAGATGGCAGCTCTAAAGGTTATTTTGATAGACTTTCTGGAGCTTATACAAACACATCGGATAAGAGATTAAAAAAGAATATTATTCCGCTCGAAAATGTAATGGATAAATTGATGCAACTAAAACCGAGCAATTATCAATACATTTCCAATAACCCACTTGGAAAAATAAGTACTGGTTTTATCGCTCAAGAGGTTGAGCCATTGTTCCCTCAATTTGTGGGTGTTTCGAGTAATAAAGAAGGAAGTCCTACCAAAACAATGGATTATTCGAGTATGTCTGCCATTGTACTAAAAGCCATCCAAGAACAGCAAATGGTAATTTCAAATTTAAAAGACCTTATCAAAAACCTTGAATCAGAAAATGATGCTCTCAAAATCGAAAAGAAAGGATTTGAAAGCCGTATAGAACACATTGAAAGTTTAGTTTTGAAAATAGCCGAAAACAAAAACCTTATCGCTGAAAAGTAGCACGTTGTATCTATCTCATTAAAATACAATAAATATTAATTAAAAAATCATTTTCATATCAAGTTAAACGTATTTTTATTCTTCAGACTACGCCCTAACGGACATAGTTTGTTTAAGAAATATAACTTTTTATTGCGTTTAACCTTGAGCCGAATAGTGTTTGTAGTAATTGACAGTAAATCAATTATATTTGTCAGATTTATACGAATAAAACAAACAATTTTTGATGAAAAAAATATTTATTTTTTGCTTCTTTCTAAGCATTTCTAATTCCTTTGGGCAAAAAATAAACCCACTACTCCCCGATTTCAGCAAAGCAAAAGTCATTGAGGGATTGAAGCTCGTCTGGCAAGATGAATTTAATGAAATTGGAAAACCAAACCCTAAGTTTTGGAAGTTTGAAAAAGGCTTTGTCAGAAACGAAGAATTACAGTGGTATCAAGAAGAAAATGCTAATTGCAAAAACGGTGTTTTGTTGATTGAAGGAAAAAGAGTGCAAATTCCTAATCCAAACTTTGAGGAAGGAAACACAAGTTGGCGAAAAAACAGAAAAGAAATTAATTTTACATCGGCCAGTATTCAGACTAAAAGCCTGCAAGAATGGCAATTTGGTACTTTTATTATCAGAGCCAGAATCGACACTACACTTGGTTCATGGCCAGCAATCTGGACGTTAGGCAATTCGGGAGAATGGCCATCGAATGGCGAAATTGATTTGATGGAATTTTATCGAGTAAAATCCGAACCAACAATCTTGGCCAATGTAGCTCACGGAACAAATAAACAATATGTAGCCAAATGGGACGATTCAAAAACGGACTTGAAACATTTTACCGACAAAAATAAAGATTGGGTAAAACAATTTCACATTTGGAGAATGGATTGGACCCCCGAAAGCATCAATCTGTATTTAGACGATGAATTGCTCAACACTACTTCGCTTTCCGAAACCATTAATCCCGACGGAAAAAATCCATTTTTACAGCCACATTTTCTTTTACTAAATTTGGCAATTGGTGGACAAAATGGTGGCGAACCAAAGCCAGCAACCAAGCAAATTAAGTATGAAGTTGATTATGTGAGGGTTTATCAGAAACAGTAAGATAAAACTGACGATGGCAAGGTTTTGAACCTTGCCATCGTTAAAAAAAGATATTACCATTTCTTCTTTTTTTTCTTCTTATCTCCAACTGCCACGGCTTGCTGCTCTTTTTTCTTCGGACTTGCCAGTAATCTATCTGCCAAATCAGGGCGATTAAGTTTGTGTAATCGGCTTTTAATCCAACCTCTAAATTCGGGTTTATACCAAAAAAAGAAGCGATTTTGAGCCAGTTTTTCTTCACGAGTTTTGGCAGTTTTGATAGGTTGAAGCGTGTAAGGGTGTACACCCGTGTAATATATCACCTCGGCCACCGTCATTGGTGTTGGTGTAAAATCTTGTACTTGCTCCAACTGAAAACCTAAATCTTTGGTTTCGGCGGCCAAATTGGCCATATCAGCCTCCTCACAACCTGGGTGTGAAGAAATAAAATATGGAATTAACGGCTGCTTCAGATTATGCTTATCTTGAATCTTGTCGTATTTTTCCTTGAATTTTCTGAAATACTTAAACGAAGGCTTACGCATCACACGCAAAGTATCATCTGAGGTATGCTCTGGTGCAACTTTCAAACGCCCCGATACATGGCGAGTAACCAACTGCTCCATGTATTCGTCGTGATTGCCATCTTTGTTATTTTTATTAAAATCATCGACTAATAAATCGTATCGTACACCCGACCCAACGAACGCTTTTTTGATTTCGGGATGAGCATCTACTTTTCGGTAAATTTCAGTAATTGGCTTGTGCGAGGTATCAAGATTCGAACAAATAACTGGGTGAATACAACTCGGAGCTTGGCAACGATTACAAATAGACTCATCTTTGCCTTTCATCTTGTACATATTAGCCGACGGCCCGCCCAAATCTGATATATAACCTTTAAATTCGGGATGTTTTACCAACTCTTCCACCTCTTTCATAATCGAAGTTTCTGAGCGAGAGGCAATAAACTTGCCTTGATGAGCTGAAATCGTGCAGAAACTACAACCTCCGAAACATCCACGATGCATATTTATCGAAAACTTAATCATATCATAGGCAGGAATCGGCCCACGATTTTTGTATTTCGGATGTGGCAAACGAGTATAAGGCAAATCAAAAGACTGGTCGATTTCCTTTTCTTCCATTGTCTTGAAAGGTGGATTTATCACCAATGTCTTCTCTCCTACTTTCTGCAAAATTCTATTCGCTTGCCATTTATTTGATTCTACTTCTACAACTTTAAAATTAGAAGCATATTTGATTTTATCAACTAAACACACTTCATGGCTCGCAATTTCTACCGAACTCCACCCTTTATGCTCAGGAATATCATCATGCGATTCGTGCAAATACGCAATCTGATTGATGTCTCTTACTTGCTCAAATGTTTCACCATTTTTCAAACGGCTTAATAATTCACGCAATGGTTGCTCACCCATGCCATAAACCAGCATATCTGCTTCCGAATCGGCCAAAATTGTTGGCATCAATTCATCTTTCCAATAATCGTAGTGGGTAACACGGCGAAGCGATGCCTCTATTCCACCAATTAGCACTGGTACATCAGGATAAAGCTGCTTTAAAATTTTGGAATAAACAGTGGTTGCATAATCGGGTCTAAAACCCGCTTCACCACCTGGGGTGTAAGAGTCATTAGAGCGTAAACGCTTGTTGGCTGTGTAATGATTCACCATCGAATCCATACAACCTGCCGTTACGCCAAAGAAGTATTTGGGCTTACCAAATTTCTTAAAATCACGCAAATCGTCCTGCCAGTTTGGTTGTGCCACAATTGCAATTCTGAAGCCTTCGCTCTCAATGATTCGCCCAATTACGGCCGTTCCAAATGCAGGGTGGTCAACGTAGGCATCGCCCGAAATCAATACTACATCTACATCGGTCCAGCCTCTTTTCTCAACCTCTTTTTTGGTAAGTGGCAACCAGTCGGTTATTGGTCTTTCTATCATATAAATAGTCTGTAATTTTTGGTTCACCGTCGGCAGTTATTGCCAAATGCTCCCCAAAAGCTATTTAGTTGTCTGATTGACTATACAATCGTATCAACTTTTTACAAAATTACGCAAATTCTACTTAGGTTAACTAAAATTACTTGGATTTGGTTTGAGGTTTACGCTAAATGAGAATATTTTGAAATATAAAAGAAAAACAACAACTTATTTAATCAGAGCCTCATATAAAACATCCCCGTATTGGGAAATATTTTCCCCAATAGATTACAAAATTTAGCTTCTCCCATGATGGCACAAAAGTTTTAGACATAAACATAAATTGATTCAATCAATTATCTAACACTAAAATATAGAAAACCATGAAAAAAGTAATTTTGATTTTAATGACACTTACAGGAATATATGGTTGTAATTCAAAAGCGACTAATTCGGATGCTGAAATTGCAAAAGCAAAACAAGCAGCCATTGACTCAATGAAACAAGTACATTTGATAAGCCAACAACAAAGACAAATTGATTCATTGAAAATGGCATCTAAGGAAAACCCAACGAGAGCAAATACAGTAAATAGTACCTCTGCAAATGCCTATACTTCAAGTTCAAGAAGCACAACTCCTTCAACACCTGTGAGTTATGCAAGTACTAACAAGAAAAAGAAAATGAGTAATGTAGCTAAAGGTGCAATCATCGGTGCAGGTGTTGGTGCAGTAACGGGTGCGGTTGTATCTAAAAAGAAAGGTCAAGGAGCAATTGTTGGTGGTGTACTTGGTGCTGGTGCAGGAGCTGGTGTTGGTGCTGTAATTGATAAAAAACAGAAGCAAAAAGAAAACGTTATTTATTTTAAATAACATTCAATTAGATAAATAAATCCGAAGGGGAAGATAAGTAAAATTATCTTCCCCTATTTTTTTGAATAAGACTCAATGAAATTTTTCTGTTTGAGCAATAATTAGCAACAAATTAGTAAAAACAACGTTTTGTAAGTCTAAAAATAGATTTTCTCTAATAAAATTAATGAAAAAACTAACGTTTTTATTTCTTGCTTTTACACTCCTTGTATCATGCCGAAAAGAATTTGCAAGTTTTCAGAAGTCTCCAAACATCAATTATACTTTCCAGAAAAAGTCCATAGAAATTCCTGTTAGAATTACTCAACCCGCCCCCTCCGCCCTGATTGCTTCTACACATGATTCTTATTCCGAACCAATCAAAGTTTTTGGGTTAGAAACCCATGAGGCAACTATTCAAAAACAACAAATCCAAGATGATGGAAGAAGAAAAAACCGAAAAAATATCAGTAAAAAACAAGAAACTTTTTTTAAAAAAATACTCCCAAATCAGCATACAAATGATAAAAAAACTGTAAAAAAACGTAGAAAACCAGTTCCTCTTAACTCTACAATTTATATTGGTTTTATCATTTTGGGTATTGCCATTTTGCTTGCTTTGGTTTCGCTCAATTCGCTTTCATTGCTTTTTGGCGTTGCCGCCATTTTCTTTCTTTATTTAGGATTCAAAAAGTATTTCAGACGAAAAAAAAGGCGTCGTGATATTTTTAGATAAACCATTTATTTCCAAGCAGAAAATATTTTTTTAAGAAATGTTTGCACAAACAATTTATTTTAAACAATTTTGTCGAACAAAAATATTTTATGCCTAAAATTGACCACGACACCAAAGAAAAGATACTTGCTGCTGCTGAAAAAGTGTTTCACAGAAATGGTTTTAAAGGTACTCGCACAACCGAAATAGCACAAGAAGCAGGGATTAGTCGTACGATGTTACACTATTATTACAGCACCAAAGAAGAGTTATTTCAAGAAGTAATGAATAATACTTTGGGAGTTGTATTTCCTCATTTAGCTCGGTTGATGGAGCAGAATCTGGATTTGGTTCAGTTAGTTTCGTTAATGATTGATACACTCTGTGATTTGTTCGAGGCAAAGCCAACTCTACCGAGTTTTGTTGTGAATATCATCAACGAATCGCCTGATGTAGTAAATATGCTTGCAGCAAACTCGGATGATGATTTTCCACATCGTTTAGACGTACTTTTAAACGCTGAAAGGCAAAAAGGCAATAATATTGAATCAGAATTTACTGGAGAAGACCTGATGATGAATATTTATTCGCTCTGTGCTACTCCTTATTTGGGATATATCTACATAAAAACTAAAGAGAACAGAACTGATGAGCAAATGATGGAATTGATGCGACAACGCAGACAAAAAATCAAAAATCTAATGCTCAAGTGTCTAATGAAGTAATAACCTGAGTAAAAGTATTTTATGGCCATATTGGTCATATTTTTTTAATTTATATTAAACAATTTTGTCGAACATATTTGTTTGCATGAAAAATCAAAAGAAATATATCGGGTATCAGACCAAAGATTTGGCTCTGCCACATGCCAAATTTTATAATGAAACTATCCGACCAATTCCTGAATTGGTCAAGAAGGCCAGCAAAAAGTCTGAAAAACAAGGACTTTGGTTTGAAAATGTACGGCATCTGCATAATGCTGGCTACCATGACTTAGAAAATGGCTATGTGGTTAACTCAGATGGGTCGCTTCATGTAGCGGTGTTAACACCAATGCCCAATGTCAGTCCTGAAATGTGGGATTGGTGGTTTGGCTGGCATAGTTGCGAAGATAGTCGTTATAAACTTTGGCATCCGAAAGCCCACCAATCGGCCGTTTGGGCGGATGGACGAGACGATGTGGCCTACATCAATCGTACTTCAAACATTGAAGAATACATTGGTAAAAAACTCGAAAAAGCAGCTATTCAATTCCAATCTCCACTCGAATTGGGCTTTTCCGAATCTCACATCGTTGATAAAAAGAAAGCAGTATATATCTGTGCAAGACTTGGATACAGTAATTTTCCGCTTGATTTCGGTTGGCTTGTTCATCAAATCAGAAAAACCGAAGAGGGAGCCGAAATGCGTTCAAGATTTTGGATGGGAGGAAAGCATATAGCCATCCGTTCGGAGAATATTTTCACCAAAATTGCTTCAAAAGCTTTACAAAAACTTGTTAAACTTCCTGAACAACAAGCCAAAGATTTAATGACGCATTGCTCTGAAGAAATGAATCATTTGGCCGCAATTCTCCCCGATTTATACACAGAATTTAAGCAAAACAACTAAAGCTATAACAAATGGAAAATCTGAAAATTTCTGGAAATATGTTATTGAGAGGCCAAAAAGGCTTCGATGAAATTGTGATGGGAACACTTTTCAACAAAATCGACCCAAAACAACGCCCTTCGATGGTAGTAACTCCGAACGATATTCATGATGTAATCAGTACAGTTCGTTACGCAAAATCAGTAGGAAAAAGAATTACCATTAGCTCGGGTGGACATAGCTTTAGTGCCAATTTCATTAGAGAAGATGCGATTTTAATGCTGATGAAAAACTTCAATCAATACTCCGTAAATAAAGAAGCCATGACTGCCGAAGCAGGGCCAGGTGTAGGCGGCAGTGTTTTGATGAAAGCACTCTACAAAGAGCATTTATTTTTTCCAGCGGGGCATTGCAAAGGCGTTTGTATTGGTGGATACTTGCTTCAAGGTGGCTATGGTTGGAATGGCCGTAAATTGGGCATTGCTTGTCAAAGTATTTTGGCTATGGACATCATCACCGCCGATGGTGAGTTGGTTCATGCAAATACTACCCAAAATGCTGATTTGTTTTGGGCTGCTCGAGGTTCGGGGCCAGGTTTTTTCGGAATTGTTGTAAAATTTTATTTAAAAATCTACCCTTTGCCCAAATACAGAGCCATTATGGCTCACGATTTTAGCATCAAACACCTTGAAGATGTCTATCGTTGGGCGTATGATGCTGGTTCATCGATTCCGAAAGCCATTGAATTTCAGATGATTATGAGTAAAAAAATGCTCAATATTTTAGGGGCAGGCATTGAAGCTTTTGCTCCAATTTTTGCCGATACTGAAGACGAATTTGAAGAAGCAAAGGCTTTCATGCACAATAGTCCAATAAAGAAAAAGGCTATTATTGCTACGCCTGCTTTCAACCCTGGTATTGAATTACTCTACAAAGGCACGATGTCGCACTACCCCGAAGACCACCATTGGGGCGTAGATAATATGTGGACACACGCATCGATTGATGATTTATTGCCCCATATTAAGCAAATTTCGGAAACCCTCCCTCCTGCTCCATCACATTTTTTGTGGCTCAATTGGCATCCAGGTAATCTCAACACCGACATGGCTTATAGCAAAGAAGATAACATTTATTTGGCTTTATACAGCTGTTGGAAAGATGCCCAAGATACCGAAAAGTATGATAATTGGGCTTCGGAAACGATGAGAAAAATGGAACATTTATCAGTTGGTATTCAGTTGGCTGATGAAGGTTTACACCGCCGTTCGGCAGCATTTATGAGCGATGAAAACCTACTAAAAGTACAGAAAATAAGAGCCAAAAGAGACCCTGATGGATTGTTTTATGAATGGCATAGTAAGCCTGTTTTAATAAGTAAATGATAGAATGAGTACATAGACCTACTTACTTATAAACCTCTAATGATCACCAAGTTATCCAAAATTATATTTCTTTTATTCTTTAAAATTGGTGAAGGTGCAGGCCAAACGTTGTTTTAAATAACTAAAACAATTTTTACTTAGGGTTTTGGGCAAGCAAAGTCAATGTTGAGAGCAGTAATAATCTTGACAAATACAATCAATGGCTATCGGCAAGATCTATTGAAATTGTAAGCGATGGTAGTGAATGGCAACAAATTAGATAATCAATTTATTCTTATAAAAACATGAAAAACTATACAAAAAACTTAAAATTTATGCTTTTCATGAGCTTTTTTAGCCAAATTGGATTGGCTCAAAGCATAACAATAGAGCCTAACAAAGAAACCGTAAAAGGAAGAATTCAATTAAATGGTCGTTTATTCATCAATTCAAACGCAGACTTTCCGCTTCCAACCAATTCATATCTAAAATACGGCAATATTTTGTCGATTTCAGATGATTCGGATAGTTCGGATATTGACTTGGTGATATTTGAAGATTCTGGCTTTTCGCCTTGGCTCAATTTCGCAAAAGCAAGAGGAACAAAAACAACACCCGCTACCGTGCAGGATTCTGATGACTTAATTCAAATTCGAGGTTTAGCTTATAATCAAGATGATTTTTATGACGTGGCAGGTATCCATTTTTTTGTTGATGGAACGCCCACTGCTACAAGTTTGCCAACGGGCTTGCGAATTTTGACGACAAGTGAGGGAAATACTAACCCTTTAACTGCTATTAGTGTAAGAGGTACAGGTAAAGTAGGCATCGGCACAGAGGAGCCTCAAGAACAACTTTCAGTCATAAAAGGCATGAACATAGACCATAACAATGAGAATGATGGAACATTAGCTAATGGCTTAAAATTTGGAAATTCGAGTAGTGAAGGGATTGCCTCTAAACGTACCGAAGGCGGAAATAAAAATGGGTTAGATTTCTATACGAACTATTTGAATAGATTGACTATCGGCAATGATGGAAATATAGGAATTGGTACGACGACTCCGACACAAGCTAAATTGGTGGTGAACGGAAGTGTAAATGGCTCGCTTGGAAACTTTGCTTATTTCAGAAATGCCAGTCCGTTAACGGGTACAAATACCACTGGAAACACCTACAATTATTCGATTTATGCTTCGCATCGAATCGCTGCTACGGAGTTTAATGCTTTTTCTGATGCCCGTATTAAAGTCATCAAAGGTATTTCCGATAACGAAAAAGACCTCGAAACACTTTCAAAAATCCAAATTACTGATTATCAATTCAAAGATAAAATCGACAAGGGAAATGGACGGTATAAAAAAGTAATTGCACAACAAGTAGAAAGCATCTATCCACAAGCTGTAAGCAAGATAACTAACTGTATTCCAGATATTTATCAATTATCCAAAATCGAAAATAATTTTATTTCACTACCTAATCATAACCTCAAAGTAGGCGAAAAAGTAAAGTTAATTTTTGATAAAAATCAAGACGTAGTAGAGGTAAAAGAAGTAAATGAAGAAGGTTTTAAAATCGTAAATCCCCAATCGCCAATCGTCAATCAAAGTGTTTTCGTATATGGTCGTGAAGTTTCTGATTTTCGTTCGGTTGATTACGAGGCCCTTTCTACGCTCAATATTTCAGCTACGCAAGCATTGTTGAAACGATTGAATGAGGCCGAAAGAAGAATAACTGATTTAGAAAAACAAGAAGAAAAAATAAATGATTTTGAAACTCGATTATCAAATTTAGAAAATCAAAATAATCGCTTACTGTCAAACAAAAAATAAGAAATTAAATAGCTTTGCTTGGGTCAGCAAAGCTATTTATATGATTCATCCTACTCTCTGTGCTTCAATACAAAAGTACGATTTCGTTCGTAAGATTTCTTTAAGCTTTTTAGTTTTCCTTCGAAAATCCCAATTTTATCAATTTGAACAATAGCTGTTTCATAAAAGTCGGCCAAATAATCTCGCAGGCTATTTCGATGCTCTGCTCTCTTAAACGGGCATATATTTTCTTCTTTTTTAGCCAATTCTTCGTAGTTCTCTTTCAAAAACGATAATTCCATGTCTTCTACTTCGGCCAATAAAACATAAAGTTTTTCGGCATCATTCACAAACGGAATAATGAAACTTGTGGTTTTTATCAAGTGCCGAACAATTATATAATCTTCTTTTCCCCAATGATAGATTTGGTCGAAAGCCAAATCGACTAATTGCTCAAAACTAAACTCTCGAATATGAATATTTTTTTGTTGGAGTAAAGCAGCTTCTTTTGAAATTGTGTTACTCAAGGCTGCTTTCTTGATAATGTTTCCCAGATAATCAATGCAGTTAAGAGCCGTAGTTGGGTCATTGACTGCGGGTAAAATGGCTTTGATGGCAATATCTACTAACTGACGAATACCAAAGGGAATATCTTGCTCATAGCTACGAAACTTACTGATAATAAACTGATTAGCAATTCTCGATAGGTTTTGTTGATAAAATTCTCGTTCGGATTCCGAACATTCAATTTCGACCAGTGGCATTCCTTCCAACACAAAACTTCCTACGTGGGGTTTTACCGAAATTTTAGATTGGTTATTTTCGGGAATTATCTGATATAATTTTTTGTATCTGATTGAATCAAGATAACCACTTTCTTTATTAATAATCAAGAGTTTATTGGACTTACTCGACTGAAAATCAGCTACATCATATAATTCGTTTATTTCTTTGATAGTCCGTTTAGCAATATTTTGCGTAATACTTGATGCGTTTATATTATCAACTACGTGGTGAATAAATAGCGGAAAAACCAAAAGAATGAGGTAAAACGAACCAACGATTCCAAATTTTGGGTAAATAAGTGATGCATCTGAAAGTCCAAAATATTGCAAGCCCATCAAATAACCCACACAAGCCAAAAACGACCACAGAAAAAAACGGCTGAAATGGTCGTATTCAAAAAACGAACGAATAATTCGGGGAGAAAACTGCACCGAAGCCAACTGCAAAGCCACAAATACAAACGAGAAAGTTGTTACAACCAAAGTTGCCACTATACTGGCTAATGTAGAAAGATAGCCATCAAGTAACACCCCTTCTTGCCCTTTTCTGAAAAAATGAAGAATGGTTGTCAAAATAGCTACAATAAGATAGGCAAGTATTGTTAAATATCGCCAATCTTGTTTGATGTGTTCGTGGAGTAAAAATAGTTTACGCTTCAATTGATTAAGTTAGTTTTGATTGTAAAAGTAAATAAAAGCTTGTGATTCGGATACTTCATTTAATGAAATTCTACTGGAGGTTTCCGCTAATAAAAATCATTTACAATCCAAAAACAGGTATTTTTACGCATACGCCAATTGTTTTTGCCAGTTAATTTTGTGTTCAGCATTTAACCGAAAAAGTAACCCAAAACAATTTTGTAGATTCACTACATGATCGGCAAAAAAGGGTTAAGAAACGTTTTTTTCAAGCATTTCGTAAGAAATTAGCTCAAAAATGATATTTTTTAGCTAACAAGAAAAATTTTTCAATCATTAATTTTGCCGTAATTACAACCAGCTTTGTGCCATGAAAACTCTTTACTTAACACGTCGTCATCAAATTGAAATCAATGAGATAATGTATTTGCAAAGTGAAAGTAATTATACGCTGATTCATACAACTAATAAAATAAAAACGGTAGCATCACAGACGCTTCACTTAATCCACTCTTCCATTGACTACGATAATTTCATCCGAATCAGTCGTAGTCATATTCTTAATATTGAATATATTTCAACTTATAGCCTTGAAAAAAATAAACTTACGCTAAAACTCTCGAATGGTGAAAAATTTACTGCTTCGAGAAGAAGAATTAAAAATTGTTTAGATAAAATTGAAGTAATTCAAAAAAAAAGCAATTTAAGCCTATAAAATAAAAAAATTTATTTATTACTGAATCACACTATTTTTTTTAATAAAGATTTGGTTGGAGAATAGTTATCTCGTGCACTATATTTGCCTGTACAGAGATACAACCCCAACCATGAGAACTACACAATTAGCCCTTAAAGTAATTGTTTTTTGCTTGTTTAGTTTTGAAATAAGTGCACAAGCAATTTCACTCCAAAACGCCGACAAATTTCCTCTAAATATTACAACTTCAGTCGAGATATTTAAGGATTCAACAGCATCCATACCTTTGGTCGAAATCACTCAAAAGCCATTTTATAAATCAACCAAAGACCATTTCTTGTTTCCGTACTCAAATGATGTTTTTTGGGTTCGTTTCAGTTTAAAAAACACTGATTCTTCCCAAGAAAACTACACTTTAATTTGGTCAAATCCATTAGTTGAACAGCTTGATTTTTATATTGCGGATAATTCCGAAATGAAGAATTTCTTACACAAACAACAAAAAATAATTACCGCAGAAAGAGATAAAAAATTTATTGACCAAGACCCAAAATTTGTTTTTGACCTAAAACCTTATCAAACAAAAACAATCTATATCAAGCTCACAAGCAAACGTGGACACTATGCTGAATTAAGGCTACACACCAAAGACTCATACACAAAGTTTAGAATGGATGACTTTTCGGGGCAAGGCTTTTTGAATGGTTTGATGTTTTTCAGACTTTTTTTGGTATTAGTCCTGAGCTTTTTTGTTGTTAACGATTTATCATTTAGGCTATTCTCTTTATACACCATTATACGTACTTTCAATTATTGGGGATATCTCAATATTGCGGGGCCTCTTTTCACAGATACCCCCGAATTAGCTCAAAAAATAGATTATCTATGCTATAACTCTGGAACTTTGGGAACTGGGATTTTTATTTTGGTGGCATTTCTGGTGCATAAACTTTCTAAAGTTCATATCTATCTCATCAGTTTATTTTTGGTTATCAATGTATTTTTTAATGTAATCATATTTGTCGATTATCAATGGTATTGGCTAAAGGCTGGAGTATATACCCTTGTTTACTCGGCGGCATATTATATCTTACTGAATGTCTATTTTATTATAAAGAAGGTTACATTTGCCAAATATTATAATATTCTCTTTATTTTTGGCCTACTTAGTACGTTTTTACTCAATGTCAGATTACTCGGCTGGATAGAAATGCAACCTATTTACACGCTTTCATATTATTTCTTTTTTGCTGAATTTTTCTTTTTTATCTTTTTCTTAGGTCGAATTTTTAGAAATACTGAGTTAATCAAAATTCTGACAGAGCAGCAATTAAAATTCAACATCGAACAAAATAGTAAGTTAAAAGAACTTGACAACCTCAAAACTACTTTCTTTACTAATATTTCGCACGAACTCCGTACACCACTTACACTTATAACAGGACCATTCCAACAATTGGCCGATAGATACCCAACCGACAAACTGATTCCGCTGATTCAACGAAATACAGATAGGCTTCTGACCCTCATAAATCAATTGCTTGATATTAGCAAACTCGAAGCAGGACAAATGAAGCCCGAAATAAGTCAGCAAAATATCACGCAATATTTACGCACACTCACAAGTTCGTTTGCTTCTTTGGCTGAAAGTCGAGAAATAAATTTTGAAAGAAATATTGGTAAAACTGAAGTTTACGGCTTCATCGACAGAGATAAAATTGAAAAAATAGTAACAAATCTTCTTTCGAATGCTTTCAAATTCACACCTAAAAATGGTTTAGTAAGGATTTCGACAAGATTTAATGAGTTACAGAAGACAATGTCGATTGAAGTTAGCGATACAGGCATTGGTATCGAATCCGAGAAATTAAATAAAATATTTGATCGTTTCTTTCAAGTTGACGATACACAAAATCGGAAATATGAAGGAACTGGTATTGGGTTGGCTTTAGTAAAAGAAATGGTGGGGGTTCTTAAAGGCAAAATATCAGTGCATAGTCAGAAAAATGTTGGAACAACTTTTACAGTTAGTTTGCCGATTGGTATGAATACTTGGAAAGGTTTTATTATTGAAACAAGCGAAACAACGGCAAGAAAGCCAGATTTTGAATCAAAATCCTCAGAAAAAGTAAGCACCGAACAAGAAATCTTACTCGACAATGAGAACATTCTTTTAATTGTTGATGACAACGAAGACATAAGAAAGTATTTACATAGTGTTTTTGAGAAAGAATACAAAATCATTGAGGCCGTCAACGGAAAAGATGGTATCGAGAAAGCAATGGCACAAGTACCAGATATTATTATCAGCGATTTGATGATGCCCGAAATGGATGGTTTTGAGTTTTGTAAGGTTCTGAAAGCTGATGAAAAAACAAGCCATATTCCGATTGTAATGCTCACGGCGAAGGCTAATATTGAGAGTCGAATTGAAGGTCTTGAACTTGGTGCTGATGATTATCTGATAAAGCCATTCAATAGCCAAGAAATGCAGGCACGAGTGAAAAATCTACTCGTGATTCGTGAAAAGTTAAAAAAATATTATCAGAAAAACAATAATCAAAAACCCTTAGATCCTAATGTGAAAGTCAATGTCGTTGATGAACATTTTATTAAAAAAGTATTAGAAGTTCTTGATACTCATTTATCTGACTCTCAGTTTAGTATCGAACAATTGGCCGATAAACTATCTCTTAGTACTACTCAACTTCGACGCAAAATTAAGGCACTGTGTAATCAAACAATTGTAGAGTTTATCAGAAGCTACCGCTTAGAAAAAGCAGCCCAGTTGCTCAGTCAAAATGCAGGAAATGTATCTGAGATTGCCTTCAATGTTGGTTTCGATAGCCTCAGTTATTTCGGAAAAGTTTTTCAAGAAACTTATGGTGTATTACCTTCTGAGTACAAAGAAAAAGCTCAAAAGTAGGGTATTTTAATTTTCACCGATGGTTTTGTTTTACAATTTACTTAATCCTCATGCTTTATCGCATGTATAGAAATCCCTTTTATTTCTATAGCGATGCAATTATTGCGATGTGACAGCTGCCCGCCAAATCTACTCTTGGTTATATCTGGCCTAAGCTTCAGTAAATTATTCACTTTCCTGAAGCAATTTGACGAGTCCTGAAAACTCAATGTCGAACGAATTACCCAAACGAGGACGTTTTACTGAAAAAATGGCTGAAAAAATATCCAAAAGTTAAATTAAAAATGTAGGATCAAGTCTTTTGATGTTTACATACAAAGGTAGTCTTTGGCAGATTTTTTTGTAAAGAAACCTAAAACCAGCCTTCATCCCTCAAAGATTTGAAGGGTTTTCTTTTTTACATGGAAAAAGCATCTTTATCTATTATATTTGCCAAAAAAACTCCAAGATTTTATCCCAAATGAAGCAATATCACGATTTACTAAAGCATATTCTCGAAAACGGCACAAAAAAAACCGACCGCACTGGCACAGGCACAATAAGTGTTTTTGGTTATCAAATGCGTTTCAATCTACAAGAAGGTTTTCCCCTCGTGACTACCAAAAAAGTACATACAAAATCTATCATTCATGAGCTACTTTGGTTTATTAAAGGCGAAACGAATACCGCTTATTTAAAAGAAAATGGTGTTTCGATTTGGGACGAATGGGCTGACGAAAACGGAGATTTAGGTCCAGTTTATGGCAAACAATGGCGTAGTTGGGAAGCTCCAAACGGACAAGTGATTGATCAATTGAAAGATGTACTTAATCAATTAAAAAAATCACCTGATTCTCGCCGAATCATTGTTTCGGCTTGGAATGTTGGCGAATTATCGCAAATGGCATTGATGCCTTGCCATGCTTTTTTTCAGTTCTATGTGGCTGATAATAAGCTTTCGTGCCAATTATACCAACGCAGTGCCGATGTATTTTTGGGAGTTCCGTTTAATATTGCTTCTTATGCACTTTTCACGATGATGGTTGCTCAAGAATGCGGACTCGAAGCCCACGAATTTATCTGGACGGGTGGAGATACGCATATTTATTCAAACCATTTGGAGCAAGTAGAAAAACAACTTTCTCGTGAACCAAGAAAATTACCTAAAATGACATTGAATCCAGATATAAAAAGCATTTTTGATTTCAAATTTGAAGATTTTACACTTTCAGAATATGACCCATATCCAGGCATAAAAGCTCCAGTTGCAGTCTAAGTTGTTCAAGTTCAATAAGTCGTCATTCAGTATTATTATAACTAAAAAACAGAATAGCCATTGCAAATGCAACGGCTATTCTGTTTACAAAGGTTTTTAGTGTTGACGAAGTTTGTCTGGGTTTTGCTGACAACACTCCATATTATTTACGGTCGTCACCTGCCAAAGCAATTCCACGTAAAGATTGAGTAGTGATTACAAAATCTTTCTTCAATTTCTCAGTACCTAATTCTACAACGAATGTATATTCGCCATCAACTAAGTTAGACAAATCAAAAGCTTTTACATATTGAACATCATTTGATGGATAATCGTAGAAAAATACATTACTTTCTTTATCAACCAAAGAGATTTTAGTTTTTTGTTTTGAAGGATTTTCAAAAGCCAATTTGAAACGTAAGTTTCCTAAGTCTTGAACGCTCAAAGTGCTTTTTTCAGTCGATGCAACTTTACCCGCTGCTTTCGTTTGAGCCATTCCTTCTGTTGTAGCAGTTGCTAATGTGAAAACTACTGCTAATGCTTTGATGATATTTTTAGTGTTCTTGTTCATTTTCTTAATTGTTTAAATGTTGATTTGTTATTTTAAAAGTGTAAGTCAAATTAATTACTCGCCAAAGAAACGCCTCTGAGAGTTTTAGTAGTGATAGCAAAATCTTTTTTCAATTTTTCTTTACCTGTCTCTACTACGAAAGTATATTCGCCATCAACTAAGTTAGAAAGGTTAAAAGCTCTAACGTATTGAGTATTACCGAATGTGTACTCATCGAATAACACATTGCTTTCTTTATCAAGTAAATATATTTTCGTCTTTTGTCGCAAAGGGTTTTCAAAAGCTAACTTAAAGCGAAGACTTCCCATGTCTTGAACGCTCAGATTTGTAACCGTAGCTGTTGATGTTGTTTTTCCTGAAGCAGCTTTCGCTTGTGCCATTCCTTCTGTGGCTGTTGCCGAGACAATCGCTGCGGCAAGGGCCAATACTAATGCTGATTTTTTCATAATTTTCTTTGTTTTTGTTTTCTTTGGAGTACTATTTGTAAAAAGTTAAAACTAAAAAAAGTCATATCAATTATTTATCTCCGTCGAAAACCTTTGTGATGCAAATGTATGTAAGTAACTGAATACAAGTCAATTAAGAAATCGTTAATTTCAGAAAGTTGTTTTAAAATTATAGCAGAATATTAGAATATTACAACGTTTTTCGGAATACTTCAAGAGAAAATTTGAATAATCCTATTAAATTAATAGACTAAATAACAGTCAAAATATCACTTTTTTGAGTCAGTTTGCAATACTTCCTTATAATAGTACAAAAACCGATTTTTTGACCGATTTTAAGCATTTTTGCCAAATATTCTTTTTCAAAGATTATGTAGAACTATATTTTTAAAATATTTTAATAATGTAGCACAATTTTCCAAATTGTTTCCCGACATCACAATTTGGAAAATGGTGCTACCATACCGTTTATGTAAATGCTTTGGTAGAAATGCAAAAAAAATCGTAAATCGTCGTTGAAAAAATCGTAAATCGTTCAAATGCTAAAAGTCAAAAACTTTTCAAAAAGCTATAATAACCACACAATCGTAGCGGTTGATAATTTAGAAATTCCCGAAGGAATTCATTGGTTCAAGGGAATCAATGGTTCGGGCAAATCAACTTTCTTTCGTTCAGTAGCAGGAATTATTCCTTTTGATGGTAATATTTCTTGGAATAATCTCGACATCAGAAAAGACACAGTTCCCTACCGAATGCAAGTAAACATGAGTGAAGCCGACCCACTCTATCCTGATTATTTATCGGCTTATGATTTATTAAGTTTCATTGCCGAAGCTAAAAAAGCCGAAACCTCACAATTAAAAAATTTAGCTGAAACTCTGGGTGTAGATGTCTATTGGAAATCGGCTATCGGCACTTATTCAAGTGGAATGCTCAAAAAAGTATCATTATTGAGTGCATTTCTCGGGAAACCCAGCTTAATCATGCTCGACGAACCACTCATTACGATTGACGACCGCTCGGTGCAAATTGTCTATGAGCTTGTAAAAGCATATGCCGAAAAACAAGGTGTGAGTTTTCTACTTTCTTCACATCAAGACTTCCGATTCGAGAAATTGGCCATTAAAAATATGTATTTGGTTCAAAATCAAACCATTACGCAATTATGAAAACAATCTCTCGCATACTCAGTCTGACTATTACGAAAGAATATTATCGTCAAAATGCAGTATTCATATTTGCCGTAATGATGTTTTCTTTTGGCTTCATGCGGGCTGAAGAGCATAAAACCATCATTAAAAGTGCATTAACTCTACCTTCACTTTTAGGTTTTATATTTATTGCTTGGGCATTGCACGCTCTAAAAGTAATATTATTCTCACTTCGAATGTTTGAATCGAAAAATAATGAGTTTCTATATCATATTCGTCTATTTTCGCCACTAAAACGCCATTTAGCACTGGGTTTAATGCAACTTTCTTTGCTTCAACTCACCGTACTCTATTCACTTTGGATGATAAAAATTGGTATCGAACAAAGTAAATTTTTAGAAACATCGGCTATTATTGGTTTCAATATCCTGTTAGTTATAGTAGGAATCATCGTTTATGAATATCGCATCAAGCACCCAAATGTTGTGCGAAGTTCGCCAAAACCTATTCAAAACCTGCTCAGTCGATTCAAGACGCCACCTTATCTTTTTTTTATCAGATATTTATTTGCCAAACAGCCCGTATTATTATTATTGAGTAAACTTTTTTCTTGCTTTATGCTTATTGGTGTTTGCAGCCTCTATCCTACCGATGCTTATGACGAACGCCTTTTGGCTCTCGGCGGACTTTTTGCAGCGGCTGGTCACACCGTTTTTTGTCAGCAGTTTTTCTATTATGAAAATCAATTTTTATCCTTTAGCCGTAATCTTCCTATAAACTTACATCGGCGAATTTTAGGTTACTTACTCACCTACTCTTTGCTGCTCATTCCTGAATTGATAGTTTTACTCCGTAACCTACCCGAAGGTGTAAGTTATTTCTTTGCTCTGCAACTCACTATTTTTATTCTTTCGATGATATTTCTTAATCACCATACACAGTATATCAATAATTTATCAAACGATGCCTACTTACAGCGGTTGTTTTTTGCAGGAATTCTTTTCTTGCTATTGATTATGTTTAAAATTCCAGTAATTTTGATGGCATTAGTCAATTTTTCGCTGGCTATTTTCGTTTTCCACAAAAACTATTACGAAAGCCAGTCTTCATAAATTAAATAGCTATGATTCGCTTCTTACTTCTGCTTGCTCTTTTATCAAATTTTTGTTCAGCTCAAGGTGTATTCAAACTCTCAGGCGAAGTACAAAATCCGACCGAAAGAAAAGTACTCATTACACTTTATAGAGATTGGGTGGGCGACGAAGAAGAATATGAAATCAAGCTTAATGACAAAAATCAATTTAGTTTTAGCACGAGCCTCAACCACGTTGCCTACATTGATTTTTATTATGCCGACCAAGGTTTTCATTATTGGATTATCGAGCCAGAAGATGATATTTCGATGAAATTTACACCAAAAAACTTTTGGCCGTCACTGAAATTTACAGGAATGGGGTCAGATAAATTAAATTATTATGTAAAACAACGAGAAAAGTTTGAAGAAAAACGAGATTTTGAAAAAGAAGCTGATGCCCTCAGCAAAGCTCCACAAGAACAATATTTTGATTTTCTGGACAATGAACAACAAGCACAAATAGAGTTTTTGGAGAAAACACCTTTTCTTTCTGACAACTTCATCCAATCTCGTAAGGCCGATATTATTGGTACAATACAAAACTACAAAGTCAATTTTTTGTCGGGAAGTAAGTACGGCTCTTGGACAGAAGAAAAAGTAAAAAGTTCATTAAAAATCGAAGAACTACCCGACTCTGTGCAAGCACATTCGCTCGAATATGGCAATATGTTTCAGAATCTCATGGACTTGTTTGTAGCAAAATCGGCCGTCAGAAAACGTAAAGATTTGACTGAACTCGAAGAAATTAACCTCATAAAATCTTCCTATTCTCGTGCTTATTTTTCGTTTCAACTCATCGAACGAGTAACTGCCTTCAAGCTCAAAAATATGATTGAGGCCGAAAATATTACACCAAAAATACAGTCAATGGTCGATGATTTTCTGGCAACTGCCACGAGTCGAGACTATAAAAATTACCTATCTAAAAAAGTAAGTTTCTCTAAAACGCTTGCTAAAGGCTCACCCGCCAAACCGTTCAAGCTCAAAGATATTGATGGTAAAGAAGTTTCGCTCAAAGATTTTCTTGGAAAGACTGTCTATCTTGATTTTTGGGCAAGTTGGTGCGGGCCGTGTATTTATGACATGAAATTTATGGAAACCGTGAAAGCAAAGTTTCAAGATGAAGTAGTCTTTATTCAGATTTCACTTGATAATGATGCAGAATGGCGTGAAGCGATAAAAATGTATGATGTGAAAGGAATTAATCTCAGAGCCGATGAAAACAGTACGATTACTAAAAACTACGGCGTTACGGGCATTCCCGCCTACTATTTGATTGATAAAAAAGGAAATTTCGCAGTCTCACAAGTCAGTGACCCCAGCAACGACGAAGGACAAGAATTAATCAGACAAATTGAGGAGGTTTTACAGAGAAAATAAATGGTATTACCTATTAAGAATCTGCTTAAATTCATTCAACTTTACCACATTTAATGGTGGGAATTCTATTTTCTTGAAAATATCAAAATGTTTATCATTTGAAACTAAATAATGGGCATTGGTAGAAATAGCAAGGTCAGAAAATTTATTATCGTCTGGGTCATTAATAATTAACCCTAAACGAAAATATGGAACGGCTAATTCAGTATTTGGCGAGGTAAGTAAAACTTTTAGGACTACATCAGCAGTTTCTGGGCTATAAAATTCGCTTAGTTTTTCTTCGTACTCTTGTAAAATTTCGGTACTTACAACCCAAGTAAATTCCTTATTTCTGAACGCCAAGTAAAGCCAAAAATAGTCACCATTAGCAGGAATAGAAGCAATCAAGCAATTTGTATCAATAACTACCCGCATTATTTTGTACGTTGACTATTATTCAACACATTTTCAAAATCTTCATTTGTGTATCCTTTCTGATTAATGGCACGTTGCACTTCTTTTTGAAGCAAATTATCGTAATACTTCAAAAGTATTTCATTGATTTCAGCCTGTTCAGTTTCTGACATCTTTCTACTAAACAACTTCAACAAATTCAACTGAACATCATTTAAACTTTGGGCAGCAACACTCATAATATTCTGGTTTTATGACTCAAATATATGTAAATTTATTATTTTCTGTATAAAATAAAGGAATAAAGGCATTTTATCTCTTATTGATATTTTCATTTACATATATTCGCTTAATTTTTCAGCAAAAAATTAATTAAAAGATGCAGAAACAAATCATCATTATACTATTTAACCTACTATCATTCCAAACCATCGCCCAAGAAGAAAACCCTTACGAAGCATATAAAGTAAAATGGATTGGTAAACCTGCACCTGATTTTAAGTATAAAGATATTAATGGGAAAGAGTTTTTCTTATCTGACCTCAAAGGAAAAGTAGTTTTGATGAATTGCTGGTTTATTAACTGCTCAGGTTGTAGAATCGAATACCCTGGTTTACAAAACCTTAAAAATAGACTCGAAAAACAGCGAAAAGCCGACCAAATTGTACTACTCTCGTTGGCTCTCGATTCTAAAGAGCAATTACAAGAATATTTAAAGAAAATGCCTCTTAATTTCTTTCACATGGCCGATGCAGGAGAAGTCACACAAGGGACTTATGGGGCTTTGGGTTTCCCAACAAACCTCATTATCGACCAAAATGGTATCATCAGGCACATAAAACTCGGTGGTTCTCCGCAATCAGCCGATGATATTGAATATGAAATGTTGCAATTATTGAAGAAGTAGAGTTTTTGTATGAAACTCTACTTTGTTTTATCTACCAATATTTTCCGCCGATGTTTCTACAAGTCTATTCTTCATAAAATCTAAAAAAAGTTCCTCACTATCGTTTACTTGGGTTATCCTTATTTTTGTCCAATCATCAATTTCTCTCTTGGTCGGTCATTCAAAACTCCCATACATTTGATGCAACAAAACGCAGCAAATTATGTGGACATCTATCCTCAAAAGAATCTTAAATATTAGCAAAGCACAGGCCCACTCGGCACTCGATACTATCGAAGACCCTGTGCAGATGATGCAATTGGCAATAACTGAGTTAGAAGCCTCAATCGTTAAATTATCGAAGGCAGTAGCAGTAGCGATGGCCAATCAGAAAAAGCTGCAAAAAGACCACGAACAATTTAAGCTCGAAGCAATTTCGTGGTATCAACGAGCAGCTTTAGCAATGCAAAACGGCAATGAAGATTTGGCAAAAAAGGCTTTAACTCAAAAAACACTTGCCGAAAAAAAGGAAATTGAATACCGACTTTTGGCCGAAAACTCACAAAAAATGGTAGAGCAACTCAATGCTCAATTGGATGAGTTTAAGCTAAAACTCGAAGAAACAACCACCAAACAAAAGATTTATGCCGCACGAGCCGAAACCGCCAAAACACAAAAACAAATTGCGGAATCGCTCGGTGGACTTAATGCAAGTGCATTGGCGAATCTCGAAAAATACGAAGATAAAATCAATCAAATGGCAGCCGAAGCTGAGAGCATTTCGGCCATGAGTTCGGCCAAAAACAATCTGAATCAGGAATTCAGAGAAATCGAAACAGAACTGAATGTTCAGTCAGATTTTGAGCAATTAAAGGCACATCTGGAGCAAAAATCAATGACCGAAAAACCACTTGATTTAGAGACTATCGAAATAAAATTTAAAGAAATGCAGTCGAAAACACCGCAAATTGAGCAAAAACCAGACTTAAATAAATTATTAAACGAATTTTTCAAACAGTAAAAAGCTATGTCTATTAACTTAAAAAAGGGAGGTTCAATTAACCTCAGCAAAGAAATGACCAAACTCAACAAAGTAATGATTGGGTTAGGTTGGGAAAAAACAAACATGAATATCGACCTCGACGCTTCGGTTTTCATTTTGGGTGGCAATCAAAAACTGATTGCCGATGATTATTTTGTGTTTTATAATAATCTAAAATCTCCCGATGGAGCCATTCAGCACACGGGCGATAATCGCACTGGTGCAGCCGAAGATGACGATGAAATCATTTTGGCAAACCTCGAAACTATTTCACCAAACGCTCAGGAGCTGGCTATTTGTGTTTCGATTCATGATGCCGTCAACCGTGGACATAATTTTGGTTTACTCAAAGACGCTTACATTCGCATCGTTGATGTTGATTCTAAAAAGGAAATCACCAAATATGATTTAGATATTTCACATGCTTTTGATAACGCCGTAGTCTTTGCACAAATCAGAAGGTCGGGTAACGAATGGCATTTTACGGCCAACTCACAAGGCTCGATTGCTGAACTACAAGGTTTGGTTGATATATACGCTTAATATTCACACAATGATAAATCTGACAAAAAACGCAAGAATATCGCTCGAAAAAAACGGAATCGAGCTAAAAGAAATAACCGTTGGCCTCGACTGGGGAAGTATCAAACAAAAAAGTTTCTTTGGTTTACTGAATACTCAAGAAGCCGTTGATTTAGATGGAAGCGTGACGCTATTCGATAAATTTATGACTGAAATCGAAACGGTTTATTACGGAAATCTAAAATCAAAAGATGGTACAATTAGGCACAGTGGTGATGACCGAATTGGCGATACTTCAGCCGATAATATAGATAACGAAGTGATTAGTATTAATCTCGAACGA
The DNA here is from genome assembly GCF_040253585.1 of Emticicia sp. W12TSBA100-4. NCBI lineage: Bacteria > Pseudomonadati > Bacteroidota > Cytophagia > Cytophagales > Leadbetterellaceae > Emticicia > Emticicia sp. W12TSBA100-4. The sequence goes on along the minus strand of NZ_JBELAU010000001.1, from coordinate 251,071 downwards.
ATTTCAAATGATGTAGATAGTATCTATTTTTATCTGAATTCATACAAACAGCAAGATTTTGCTACAATTCCATACGCAAAAATCAGAATCATTGAAGGCAAGCATCACAACCCACAACAAGTTTTTGCTTCCTTCAATTTATCGACGGATGATTCTTATCGAGGCTATGTTTCGATGCTGATGGCGAAACTCAAACGTTTAGGCTCACGCTGGGAATTTACGGCTTTGGGAGAGCCTGTTTCGGCTAAAGATATTGCCGAAACCATCAGATTGATAAAGCACAGTTATGTGTAAGGTTTCGTATTGTAGTAGAGACGTAGCAGTGCTACGTCTCTACCCATTTTCGGGCGAACAGGATGCGATCGTCATACGATTCGCACCAAAAACTATTTTTTCCTTCTCCCTAAATATTCCTCCATTTCTACTAAACTAAGAGCATTGAAGGTCATATTTTTGGTTAAGCCACCTTTGCGAGCTGCCGCTACACCATAGTGCATATCGTGGTAGCCTTGCATTTCGTGTGCATCGGGGTTGATACTTAGCATCACGTTTCGGTCGAGGGCATATTCAATCCAACGCCAATCGAGGTCAAGTCGGTATGGACTGGCATTGATTTCTATTACTACTCCATTAGCAGCACAACAATCAATAACTTCCTTATAATCAATTGGGTAACCTTGGCGAGAAAGTAATAAACGTCCAGTTGGATGTCCCAAGATTGTCGTATAAGGGTTTTCGATGGCACGCACCAAACGCTCGGTTGCACGTGCTTGATTCATGGTAAGATTTGAGTGAACCGATGCTACGATATAATCAAAACTTGCCAAAACCTCATCTGGATAGTCAAGTGAACCATCGCCCAAAATATCAGACTCAATGCCTTTTAAAATCTTGAATGGGCGGTCAACCGATAACTTTTTGTTTAATTGTTCAATCTCGGCATGTTGTTGCTGCACTTTCGTAATCAACAAGCCACTGGCATACGTAGCCGATTGTGAGTGGTCAGCAATACCCAAATATTCAAAACCTAATTCCTTGCAATATGTGGCCATTTGTTCGAGCGAATGTTGGCCATCAGAATACGTTGAGTGATTATGCAGAATCCCTTTTAGGCTATCCCACGTCACTAAATCTTCGTTCTTGTTTTTCTTTATCCACTCAAATTCGTTTACGCCCTCACGCATTTCTGGAATGATATAAGGCACTCCGAATTTTTCATAAATGGCAGTTTCGGCAGCTTCTTGCGTTTGGACTTCGCCCAAAGAAGTTGACAAACCAATACTCAGCAGAGAAACTCCATTTTCATTGCGGTACTTCAAATGATTTTCGTTGGCGGTATAAACAAATTGTTTATTAAGTAATTCATTTTCAGCGATATAACGAATCTCGATGCTAATTTTATTCTCCAAAAACTTCCCACGCCATACAAATGGAGAAGAAGTTTTCTCATCTTTTATAAAACCTTCGGCTGTAAAATCTGGTAGCGGATCAGTGTAAGCAGCTAAGAAAGTTAGAGTGTCAACTGTTTCTGATTTTCGGCGAATTTGCCCCGAAACTTCAACTTTCGTGAAGCTTTTCTTGAGTTCTTCCAATATAATTTCAGCCAAAATTGCGGCCTTATCCATTCGTAATTTTCCTGCTTGGCTTTGAATAAACTTCAACGATTCAAGAATAGATTCTTGTGTTTTTCCTCCAAAACCTTTTACTTTCGATATACTTCCGTTTTCACATGCAATCTGCAATTCGTTGAGGTTATCAATGCCCAATTCATTCCACAAAACTTTGATTTTCTTCGCTCCCAGCCCTTTAATCTTAAACATTTCGATAACACCTTCAGGAGTTTTGGCCAATAATTCCTGTAAATCTTTGAGCTGACCTGTACTAACCATCTCCAGGATTTTACCCGCCATCATTTTGCCTACTCCTTGAATCTGTGTCAGTTGCGAAAAATCAAGTTGTGATAATTCGCCTACATATTTATCCAGATTATAGGCGGCATTGGTATATGTCTTTATTCTAAACTCGTCTTCATTGTGGAGTTCGAGTAGTTTTGCGGTGAGTTCGATAGTATCAACAATATCGGAGTTAGACATCATAGTTTTTTCTTAATTTTTGTGCAAATTACAGCAAATTTGGGTCAAATAAAATTCAAGTTTACAAAAATCCATCGTTCTTTTTGACGAAATATCACTGTAAATAAAAAACTCGTGGAAGCTAAGCCTCCACGAGTTTTCATAAAATAATAAATCGAATATTACAATGTAGCAAGTACATTATTCATATTTCTAACAGCATCAGCCGATTTTGCAAAAGCGGCTTGCTCTTCTTGGTTCAAACGAATGTTGATGATTTTCTCCCAACCGTTACGACCAATCACTACTGGTACTCCCATACAAATATCTTTTTGGCCGTATTCGCCATTCAAATAAACGCTTGAAGGAATTACTTTTTTCTCGTCACGAACGATAGCTTCTACAACCGCACAAGATGCGATACCTGGAGCATACCAAGCCGATGTACCCAACAAACCTGTGAGCGTAGCACCACCAACCATTGTATCAGCAGCAACTTTCTCAAGAACTTCTTTTGATAAGAAACGGCTTACAGGAATACTGTTTACAGTAGCCAAACGAGTCAACGGAATCATTGTAGTATCGCCGTGTCCACCGATTACTTGTCCGTGAATGTCGCTTTGAGCAAAACCAGTTGCTTGCGACAAGAAATAACGGAAACGAGATGAGTCTAAAGAACCACCCATACCGATGATACGTTTTTTGTTTACACCCATTTCTTGAGCTACTTGATATGCCAAGTAAGTCATAGTATCCATTGGGTTAGAAACAATCAACAAAATAGCTTTTGGTGAGTGAGTTAAGATTTTTGTAACTACATCTCTTACGATACCTGCATTAATACCAATTAACTCTTCACGAGTCATACCGGGCTTACGTGGTAAACCTGACGTAATAACAACTACATCAGATTTTGCAGTTTTTGTATAATCATTTGTCGAACCGATGATAGTTGTATCAAAGCCTTCTAATGAAGCCGTTTGCATCAAGTCCATTGCTTTTCCTTCAGCAACACCTTGCTTAATATCGAGCAATACAACTTCATCTACGATTTGCTTACGAGCAATGTTGTCGGCAGTGGTTGCACCAACCGCACCTGCACCTACTACTGTTACTTTCATAGTTTTTTAAGCCCCCTACCCCAGGAGAGGAACTTTTTATAAATTAATTCATGTCTTGGGGTTATAGATTAGACATGAAAGTTGAAGAAATATTTAGATAAACTTATAACAGACCAGAAGGCAGTTTTAGTATAAAAATCAGCAAAATGGTTTTATTATAAATTGACAACAAATTTATTGGACAAAACTAATACAAAACAATGTATTTGAATGTTTTTTTTGCATTTTTTATATTTCGTGGATAATTTTTATAAGTTTTTACGTTTCTATGTTAAGTTTAAGAATCTCGAAGCAATAATCTACTCATTTTTTGCTTAAAACCTTCGAGAAAATAATGACCCAAAATATTTTCACAAAGCACATTAACCTACGAAAATGAGTGCCAAAACGAGTTCAACACAAAGTTTGCTGTCAAAAATAATCGAATCTGCCATTTATAAAAGTGCATTGGGGAAAGCTCCCCGAATTGCAAAAAATGCAAAAAGTCTATTACAATTATTGCAAGCTGCCCTTACGAAAACTAAAGAAATGGGCGTAGGAGGGATTTTTGATGTTATAAGAGAAAAAATTACCATCATGGGAACACTCATCAAGGCTTATGCCTTAGGTGAATATCGTCAAATCGAACTCGGGAATTTAGTAAAAATCATTGCGGCTTTTGTCTATTTTATCTCACCGATTGATATTATACCTGACTTTTTGCCATTTATTGGTTTGAGCGATGACGTAGCATTATTGGTATTTATCTTCAAAAGCATTGACGATGAACTTGTAAAGTTTGACCAATGGCAAAATAAGAAATAGACAACCCAAACTTTTCAATCGACATAAACGAAAATTTAGTTGATAATAAAGCTTTTAGTACTAAAACACACTATTTTAATGTAAAACATCTGACTAAACATTTGAAAAGTTTAAGACAAAATTAATTTTTTAATTTCTAATTTACTTTTACATTTGTAATAGAATAAAAAAATACTGCGGACAGTCGTCAGTGGTTTATAGACTAAAAAAACACTTTAAATAAATAATATTATGTTCGGTCTCGGTAGTACAGAAATGATTTTGATTTTGGTTGTTATTCTTTTCTTTTTCGGTGCAAAGAAACTTCCTGAGCTTGCTCGTGGATTAGGAAAAGGTATCCGTGAATTTAAAGATGCTTCACGTGAAGTGAAAGAAAACATCGAAAAAGCAACTTCAGAAGAAAAATAAGGATTTTTTTGCTAAATTACCTTTGCCTTCGGCATCGCTCAGGCAACGATAATTTGGCAACACCTTAACAACAGCCACTCGGTTTTAAATTGAGTGCTGTTGTTTTTTTGTTTTTACATTATTATGATTCAGAAATGACCAAATATAATTCATTTAAAGCAGTACAACAAGCCATTTCCAGCGGTGAAACCAACTGTGTTTCGTTGGTAAAACATTATTTAGAACAAATCGAAACGCATAAAAACCTCAATGTTTTTCTGGAAGTATATGCCGACGAAGCTCTAAGACAAGCAGAAACAGTTGACCAGAAAATCAAAAACGGAACAGCTGGACGATTGGCGGGTATGGTCATTGGCTTGAAAGATGTTTTGGCTTACGAAAATCATGGTTTGCAAGCATCGAGTAAAATCTTAAATGGCTTTCAATCGCAATTTACGGCTACTGCCGTTGAGCGAATCTTGGCCGAAGATGCCATCATTATTGGTCGCCAAAACTGCGATGAGTTTGCAATGGGTTCATCCAATGAAAACTCTGCTTTTGGACCAACCCTAAATTTTGCCGACCCAACTCGTGTTCCTGGTGGTTCGTCGGGAGCATCAGCAGTAGCTGTACAAGCCGATATGTGTTTGGCTTCGCTGGGTTCTGACACTGGCGGTTCGGTGCGTCAGCCTGCGGCATTTTGTGGTGTAGTTGGCTTAAAACCAACATATTCAAGAGTTTCTCGTTGGGGCCTGATTGCATACGCCTCATCTTTTGATTGTATCGGGCCAATTACCAAAACGGTTGAAGATGCCGCCCTCCTACTCGAAATTATTGCAGGTGCTGACGAACACGATAGCACAGTTTCTCATTTGATAGTTCCAGCTTACACAGAAAATCTTTCTCCGAAAAAGCAGTATCGCCTTGCCTACATACGTGAAGCCCTCGAAAGTGAAGGTTTAGATGAAGATGTAAGAAGGAATACAGCCGAAAAAATTGAGCAGTTAAAAGCTCAAGGACACATCGTTGAGGCGGTTGACTACCCTTTAATGAAATATTTATTACCAACTTATTATATCCTGACAACTGCCGAAGCAAGTTCAAACCTTTCGAGATTTGATGGTGTTCGTTACGGACATCGTGCCTCAGGTGTGAAAAACTTAGATCAACTCTACAAAAAATCTCGTGCTGAAGGGTTCGGATCTGAAGTACGTCGTCGTATTATTCTGGGTACTTTCGTGCTTAGTGCAGATTATTATGATGCTTATTATACGAAAGCACAGAGGGTTCGTCGTTTAATAAAAGAATCGACTGATGAGATCTTATCAAGATATGATTTTCTGATTTCACCAACAACACCAACACCAGCCATCAAGATTGGAGAGAAATCAGACGATCAATTACAAATGTTTTTGATGGACATCTTTACAGTTCAAGCAAATGTGATAGGAAATCCGTGTATTTCGATTCCCAATGGTGAAAATTCAGAAGGTTTACCCATAGGCATTCAAATTCTTGGCAAGAATTTTGATGAAGCAGAAATGCTCGCATTTGCAAAATCATTGGAGCAGTAAAATATTTTCAAATAAACTATACTTTCAGAAATATTTGAAAATACAAAAATAAAATCTAATTTACTTGACAAAAAAGTAGTTATGAATTATTTTTGACAATGGTTTGCTTTCCTAACACCATAAATCAAGCGTAAAGTACCTTCGCTAATACATTATAATAATGAAAATATCTAAAAAAATTCTTGTCCTATCGAGTTTTTTGGGTTGTGCATCATTCATAACAAATGCACAGTCTGTTATTCCTGAAGAGGCAATCACTGTCTCGGCCGAAGACTCGCTCGTTGAAGAACTCCCTACTGTCGAAGCCTTTATTCCAACGGCTGACGTCAATCGAGTAAGAGAAGGATTTCAAAATCTCCAACGTTCGATTCCCTTACAATATAACTCAATCGTGCATAGTTTTGTAGATTATTTCATCTATAAAAAACCGAGCTTTACTAAAAAAATGCTCGAAAAAAAGAATTTTTACTTTCCGATTTTTGAGAAATATTTAGCAAAATATAATATGCCTGACGAGTTAAAGTATCTTTCGATGCTTGAGTCAGGCTTGAATCCAAAAGCAATTTCGCACGCCAAGGCCGTTGGTCTTTGGCAGTTTATGAAACCTACGGGTAAAGATTTTGGTCTTCGTGTGGATGAATATGTTGATGAACGCATGGACATCGAAAAATCGACCGAGGCTGCTTGTAAGTATTTCCGCCAGTTATATAATATTTTTGGTGATTGGGAGTTAGTATTAGCTTCTTACAATACTGGCCCAGGAAACTTACGCCGTGCGATTCGTCGTGCAGGAAATATCACTAACTATTGGCAGTTGCACCCTTATTTACACAAAGATACCCGTGCGTATGTACCTCAATTTACAGCCATAATGTATATGATGCACCACGCTGGTGAATACGGTATCTTTCCTGAAGAAATCATGGAGCCTGTAACGGTAGAAAAAGTAGTTATTGATGGTTACTTAGACCTTGAAACTTTCTCAAACGTAAGTGGTATTAGCATTGATGATATTCAAAAACATAATCCTTCAATTCTGAAAGGAGTATTACCCGCACATTCAAGAGGTTTTGAGTTGAAAATTCCAACCGAAAGTTATGCTTATTTTGAAGCAAATCGCCAGATGATTTTAGACTCGGCTCAACGTCAAAACGGTATGCCAGTTATGTTAGCCTCTAATAAAGATGTGATTGAGAATGGGGTGGTTATTATTGGAGGTGGCTCTGCAAGAGCATCGAATGATGAGAATATAGTTGAAGAAACTGAAAAACCAGAAAAGGTTGAGGATGAAATCAAGAAAATTCGTAAGGTAAAAAAGAAAACATACACAGTTAAAAGAGGTGATGTTTTGAATCGAATTGCAGAAAAATACGATGTTGATATGTATGATTTGAAAGTGTGGAATCACTTGAAATCATCAAAAATCATGGTTGGGCAAAAATTAGTTATTTTAGATGATGTTGAAGAGGTAGTTGAAGTTGAACGCACCATTAAGGAAGAAAGAAAATCTAAGAAAACGATTGAAAAAACAAAACCTAAATACCACGTCGTTCAGAGAGGAGATACACTTTGGAGCATTTCACAAAGATATGGAGGCATTTCGGTAGAAAAAATAAAGAAAATAAACGGTTTACGCTCTAATTCAGTAAAGAAAGGACAAAAATTAAAAATCGTTTAGTTGAATAAAAATGTAAAAAGCGGTATCTGGAGTAATCTTGGTACCGCTTTTTGGTTTTAGGTAGTTTTATGACAATATCCCCAAAAGCTACATTTATAGGGATCTTCACAGTGTTCACCAATTGCAATTTTTGGAACAGAATTTTGTTCCAAAATATTTTTAAATCGTTCAATATTGGCCCTAATATTACCTTGTAATGCTTTTACTTCGGGTGTTACATCAATTATTTTATAGCCATTTTCACCACTATTTAAAATCAATTTTGCATCAAGTTCTTGTCCTAAAACTCCCTTTGTTACAAAATATTGCAAAGCTATATCTTGAATATGAGCTGATTTTAGTTCGATACTATTCTTAATTTCTTGAATCTCCCATTTTCCACTGCTTCGAGTCAACACATCGTTCATTACTAAAACTTCTTGATGCACAAAAGTTGCCTCAAAAATATCAGCCACTTGTTTTTGTAGTGCCTTTTGAGTCAGGCTTGCATAGTCATTTCTATTTTTAGCGATTTTCTCAATATCAACCGCAAACGGAAAATTGGCAGCCCGATAGGCATCCTCAAAATCATGTCCACTTTTAAACTTTGCCAAAGTTTCGGGGCTTAGTGGGTCTTGGAGTTTATAGTGATATTTATAGAGATACAATTGTTTCAGGCATTGCACTCCTTTGATATAAGCTGTCTTTGAAAAAAGATAATTTGGCATAATTCCTTACTTAGTTCGCAAAAGTATATTAAAAAATTTATGAGTGTAAATTAAATAAAGAATGTTTAACTTTTCTGAATAAAAATACTATTACTGATAGTAAGCCTCCACTCTTTCTTGGCATTATTAAAAAAGGCCACTTCTTTAACCTCGTTCATTTTGCAGAAAAGCAATTATATCCGCTAAATAAGTTTATGTATATGTATGATACAGAATGATAAGGATTTGTATTTAGGGTAGGTAAGAAATATGTTTTTGTCCAGAAATCAAGGATAAAATGTTTTTAAAAACACTTTTACCCAACATATACTTACAGAATAGTTGCCTAAAAAACATAAAAAAATCATATATGTGTATTGACATTAAAGGGAAAACATCTACAAGGTTTTTGATGCTAATGATGTAATTAGCCATTCTGTTATGGGGCAAATTAGCTATCGAGTTAGGTTAGATGCCGATAAGATTACCTATCGAATTTTTATAAAATCGGTGGCATCTTACTCTAATATTCAAGCAAAAATTAGTACCGCTCTTCCCAACGAGCCACAACTTTGGGACGCTTCGGCTCTCAAGCAAATGAATGCCCGTGCTAATACCCTCCGCCCGCTCCTACTCGACAAGAAAATTCCGAATATAGTTAGTCGTCATTCGGTCAACCAGGTTAATTGTGGCCAATGCTTTGGTCCCTCATTTGTTTGAATTTCTCCTTTTGTACTTCTGCCATCTTTTATATATTTTGTGAGTAAAATCGTGAGTTCTTTTACAATTTCTGGGTGTTTATCATACACATTTTGGGTTTCTGCACTATCAGTTAGCAAATTGTATAATTGTATGGCTGGTAATGTTTTTGCTTCCTCGCTTGTTTCTTTTGGCTGGCCATTTCCGCCTGAATGTGAACACATAATTAACTTCCAATTATCTTTTCTTATCGCAAAAAAACCGTTTGACGAATGATGAACCACCGCCTCTCGTTTAGCATAAGTCGTATTTCTGCCTGTAATTTCACTTAAAAAACTATAACTATCTTCGGCTACGTTATCATCTAATTGAGTAGCGGTGAGTTCAGCAATTGTTCTAAAAAAATCTGTTGTACTTACCAGCTGTGGGCTAACCTTACCTTTGTTAAATCTACCTCCCCAAGAGACAATAAATGGAACTCTATGTCCACCTTCAAAAATATCAGTTTTCAGGCCACGATATGTCATCGAAGGATTATGGCCTTTAGTAAGTTGAGCTTTCAAATCGGCAGAATTTGCAAAACCATTGTCTGAGGCAAATACTATCAATGTATTTTCATAGACACCATTTTTTTTGAGGGTTTCGACCACTTGTTTTAGTACATCATCGACCATCAGTACAAAGTCTCCATACGGCGAAACATTACTTTTGCCAACAAATTTGCCAATTGGCAAAACAGGTGTATGAGGAGCAGCCAAGGGCAAATAAAGAAAAAATGGTTGGGATTTTTTCGAGCTATTTTCGATAAATGTGATGGCTTTTTCTGTAAATTTTCCCAGTACTTCTTCTGGTAAAAAATCGGGAGCAGAAATACCCGCTCTGAAAAGTTGAATACCTGTACGACCAATACAGGTATCTTTTGGTATCGTAGTGCAGAATCCATTCTCAACGTAAGCATAAGGTGGCATGTCAAGAGAGGCAGGAATACAAAATGAATAACCAAAACCCTTTGCATTAGGTCCGTTCTGCACTTTTGATGTAAAATCCACTTTCTTTTCGCCAGCTTCAATATTTCCCCAATTCCAGCCTAAATGCCATTTGCCAACTATGCCAGTAGTGTATCCTTGTTTTTGTAAAAATGAAGCAATTGTTTCTCTATTTGCCTCAATTAAAGGGGTATCATACCCATGTAAAACTCCTTTTTTAAGAGGCGTTCGCCAATTATAACGCCCTGTCATTATACTATATCTTGTAGGTGTACAAACCGATGATGTTGTGTGAGCATCAGTAAAACGCACGCCTGTTTTAGCTAACTGGTCAATATTAGGTGTTTGAATCTTTCCTGCCGGATTATAACTTGATACATCTCCAATGCCTAAATCATCGGCAAGGATATAGACAATATTTGGTTTTTGTGCAAAAGCTTTTGTACCTAAAAGCAAAGCAAGTATTACACACAGGATATATTTTTTGTTCATTTTATTTATGATAGTTTACGGTCAATATTTTTTAGGAGTAATTTCGATGAGCGTTTTCTGAATATCCCAATTATTTGGAATTTCGTACACCACCTTAAATAAGTGAGATATTTGGTCTGAAACGGCATAATCATTGTGAAATTCTTCCGAAGTATTTTTTTCAATTTGGACTCTTTTTAACTGAGTTTCAATCGCCAGATTCATCTGTGGTAAAACCCAAATATTATCTTCAAACATCTTAATATCAGCACTTTTTGCATAAATATAGATTTCAAAACTTGTTGGTTTTGAGGTAGAAGAATAGATACTCATTTGGGTTTGGTTTACTTTTACGTTGGTTTTACCATCACCTAAAATCATCAACCATGCAATTTCTCCATCTGCGGTTTTCCAATGAATCGTACCTGTTTTTATTTGCTCCCAAACTCGTAAATTCCCCCATAAACCACCCATCATCCAATCTTTTTCTATCATGGCGGTCACTTTTTTGATGCTATCACCTTTATAATTATTCGGAACGCTGCGAGTAATAAATTGAGGTTTAGTAAACGCTTTCAGTTTAATCAAATCTGATTGAGGAATGGATAATCCTAAATTAAAAATTGGAGCAAGATTACTCATTTCGCCATACTTTGGACCTTTTTGAGGTGGCAAAGGAGCAAGCCTTTCATCATCGAGAGCAAGGGCAATCCAAGTACCTGTGATGGCAAAATACTTCGTCATGTCCATGCCATAAGCCCGAAAATATGGCCCTGGCATGTTTTTTAGGTGAGGATTATAGAACGTAGCAGTTTCATGCCAAAATTCTTTTTCAAGGGCTTTACCCATTTCTTGAATTTCTTTTGAAAAAGCCAATTCTCTCCATAAGGCAAGACCGATGATGGTCACACCGTAATAAGTTGGTGAATTATATTCGCTGAATGTTTTATTGGTTTGATAAAGTTTGTAAATATCTTTGGCTTTTTTTAAGCCTGCATTTCTTACTTCATCTAATCCAAATTCTGTTCCGACGTATTCCATCAGAAAAGCACTCATTATGGAAATATTAGTGTAATCAGGAGCAACATTTCTTTTAAAAGCCCCCTTTGCAGCATGAATAATACCCGTTTCGATGTCTGCTATAATTTTTTTGGGCAATAGATGTTTGAATTTATTACGAATGATAATCAAATCACAGCCAATAAATTCTCGCCAATTTTGGTCAAATTTATCATTGGCAATGTTCGTTTTCCAAATACCATAAATCTTGGTATTTGCATCTTGGTACTGGTTTTTCAGAATCCATTCCAAGATAATTACCGCATTTTCTTTATCTCCAGCGGCATTTCTAAACAAAAGTGCCTCGGCCAAACGGGTTTTACTTCGTAAACTTGTATTATCGGTCAATACGGATTCAACTTTAACACCTGCAGGAATTTCATCAGCCAAAAACTCTTCAAAAAGGTGCTTTTGGTAAGGGGATAAAGTTTTATAGGTGTATGTTTGGTAGTATATACTATCTTTTAGAAAAGAACATTTCGCTTTTAAAGCCCCTAAAAAGCCAAAATAAACACAAATTATTAAGTAAAATTTTGCCTTTTTTGTCATGACTATCAAAATTTTAAAATTATTTTTTTGGGTACATCCGCAGCATCAAAACACCATGATGACGAATGTCTGTTTTAAATGAATTGTTAAAAGAACCAAGATCTTTTTGTTGCCAAACATCTCTCAATTGATATTTTCCTTTCAAGTTAATTTTACTGAAATCGAAGGTAAAAGTTTTCGATTTTTCATCACCCCAGCGAAAGTAGGTTTCAGGAGTTTTTCCAAAATCAGCTACATTAAATAATCCAACGGCATACGAGCCATCTTCTAATGGTTTTGCCCAAATCTGAACACCATCTTCTTCCGATAAAAGCCTTGCTGATTTTCCGAGTGGGTCTTGATTAATTTCGATTATTTCATCGTTTGTCAATAAATTGAGGGTAAAATCATCTAATTGCTCAATCGGGCATCCAATGAGTAAAGGTGCTGATAATAAGCTAAATAAGCTTACGTGGCTATATTGTTCGTCGGGTGTAAGTCGAGTTGGATGCAAACTTGTACCTGTGGTAACATTTCCTAAAATCATCATATCGGGGTCAAGCCAATGCCCATGCCCGCCATAAGGACTCCATTTGTCAAGTGTAAAAGCAGATACATAAAGACTCAACCAAGAATCTCGAATATCAGGGCCTGTGCGAAATGTATTGGTTAATTTTGCCCAATCTTTGGCATTATTAAAAGGAGCAGAATTAGAAATACTATACACAATGTCTCGTCCAGCATTTTTCAAGGCTATCGACATTCGCTCAGCCGAAGGAACTTCAATCCGCCAATCATATTTCAGATAATCAATGCCCCAAGCTGCCATTTGTTTAGCATCGTTTTCTTCAAATGTATATTTGCCCACATAGCGAAATGCACGTTTATTATTTTTGATAGAATCGGTAATTTTTCCATTTTCAAAATCTGACGAACCACCAATATAGCCTGCATAGCTCGTAATCATTGGCGTAGAATAGACTCCTATTTTTAAGCCCAAACTATGCACATAATCAATCATTTCAGTAAATTTTGGAAACTTTTCGTTAGGCTGAATGGCATTAAATTGTCCACCACGTTGTCCCTGCCAAGCATCGTCAATATTAATATATGTCCACCCATGTTGGTTCAAGCCCATTTTTACCATTGCATCGGCCGAGGCGATTACTTTTTCTTGGTCAATATTTCTTGCCCAAGAATTCCAACCATTCCAGCCGATTGGTGGCGTGAGAGCAATGGTATCGCCAATGATAATTTTTAAGATTTTCGTGGTTTCTCCAAGTTCATTTTTTGCTTTCAGCGTTGCTAAGTAAGTACCTTTTTGAACGACTTTTCCAGCAACAATGCCAGTTTTGGTGTCAACTGATAGGCCTTTAGGTAGATTTTTTGCTGAAAAACTCATCGGTCGTTGACCAGTAGCGGCAATTGTATAAAGAAAAGGATTGTTGGGTCTTGCTCCGAAAAGTTTTGGTGAATTAATCTTAGGTTTTTTATCGGGTTTAGGTGTTAAAATGTATTTTTCATCGGAATTTGGCATAGTTTGAGGAATAAAATCATCTTTCATTACAAACTGAGCATTTGCCCAATTAGAATATGACCGATTAAACCCTTTTTCTTCGATTATTACCAAAAGCCCTAAGCGTTTAATGCCCTCCAAATTAACTTTTACGGGTATTGGTTCGTCGCCGAGTTTCATTTCTCCACTTTCAAATAATATCTTTCTATCGCCAATGACATAAAATTTGAGTGGTAAATCTTTTACGCCTTTGTCGTCGACTCCAACAATGGCCGAAAATTCAGTGGCGTGACCATCTAAGAAAAATGATAAAACACTCGTTGAACTTACGCCAACACCGTGTTTGAAATATTTTCCGTTCATCCGAATCGAGTCTCCGCCTGCATTAGTTTTTGGTAAAACCGCAGGGATACCTTCTGAAAATGATTTTATCCCTAAATCATCCAGCCAAATTTGCTTGTTTTTTTGTGCAAAACTGCTGATGTTTAAGCAAAAATATAGTAGAAATAATGGATATATTTTGTTCATTTTGAGCAAAAAATCAAGAGAGTTTTATTGTGTGTTTGAATGGCGTAAAGCCTGTCAGATAGACCGTTGGAGCATCCATTGCTGGTAATGCTCCTCTTAATTGTACGTTTTTATGTTCGATTGTCCCTGAACTAAAATTAATCGTATCGCCATTGACAGTGTAAGTGCCTTTTTCACCCGAAAAAAGATACGCATTTTCTTTTGCTGGAAGTTTTGAAACACCCGAAAACTCTCCTCCTGCCCTAAATATTAATTCAAGCGTAACAGGAACACCTTCTGTGCCGCTCATGTTGATTTCGACCTCAAGACCATTATTAGCTTCTTTGATTTTTACAATGGTTTCGAGCTTCTGTACTTCACTTTGTTTTCTTAAAGTTCTTGGCATTTTGTCTAAATCACCATCTGGAGAGATTTTATCTTTTTCAAGTGGTTGATAATAAGGCCCTTCGAGCGATTTTGTCAAAACCCAAGTATTGCCTCGCTGCTCAATTTTTTCTGACTGAAATTGTCCCTTTCCAAAAAAAGAACTTGCTACTCGCATTGCTTGCAAAACTGCATTTCCTTTATGAAAAGTAAGCCAACTCGTATTATTTGATAAAAGGGTGCTGTCCCAATTACTACGTCGGATACGCACTACGCCCGAATAGGGAAACGCCTTTGCATAACTGGTCGGCAAGGGTTTATCGGCGGGCAAATCTTTCCAAAGCGTTGGGTCTTCTAAAAAATAATCAAGGTAGCCCGCCAATTGCTCTTTGGAGCTGGTTTTCTCAATTTGCCGAGCCATTGCAGCCATTTCTCCATTGTTTTTCTGCAATGCCATGAAACGATAACAGTAATAATATTTCGACATATTGCCAATCGTGCCTTTGTCTTGTCGGTTCGATGCTTCCGTTACAACCTCGCCGTTCGGGTGAACATAAAACAAAGTCATTTCGAGGTTCTTTAACACAGGCTCCAGTAATTCTGGTTTATTTAAGCCTTTTGCCATGATTATCAACGAGCGATTAACAATAGGTGAATAGCTATTGGTACTTTTTTCGGTGTATTGTCCGTCTGGGTCGAGGTCAATATGTTCGGCGAGCCACTGATCAATACGATTGAGGTACCGTTTGTCAGGAAAAAGCTCATTTAATTTTGTTAACGCAGCTGACACAACCCAGCGGTGATTGGGTGTATGAATTCCACCAACGATGAGCCCTTCTCCTGCATTTTTCAAAAATTTCTGCAATAATTCAAGCGTACTTTCCGAGCCTTTTGTGTTTGATTGTTTCAGAAATTTGTAGGCAGGAACAATATTTTCCAGTACGAAAGCAGTATCGGGAGTTGAGTGAAAATTAGTTGCTAATAAATCAATAGTACCATCGCTATGCTGAAATTTGAGCATAGCTTTTGCAGCGGCTTCAACATCTTTTAAAACTTCACTTGATTGATAAAACGAAGATTCTGGGCATGAGATGAGCATACAAGCCTTTGCAATAAAGCCGCTGGTTGTATGTGGGTTCGAAATTTCAACATCGTCAGTGTAGCCGCCTACATACCTATGCTTTGGGTCAGTAACTTTTAGTTTCTTAAAATTGGGCAATTGTTGGTCGTGTATTTTTATCCATTCAACTACCCAAGCTGGTTTTTCGGCACTATTTCTTTTTTCAAAAACACTAAATCCAAGCATTGGAATTGCACAAAGAGAGCTTGCTCCCATTGTCACAAAATTTCTTCTATTCATAGTGGTTGTAATTGGTTAGGGTTGAATGGCTTTTAAAACTCTCTGATTTTTATACTTCTGAAATGCACCTCATCGCCGTGGTCTTGTAAAAGAATATGTCCCGAAATGGCTTGAGCAAAGTTTTGGTAGGTACTGTATTTGCTTTTGGCAATTAAATTACGGAAAATCTGCGAATGACGGTCATATTCAACCATTTTAAGGTTATTTAACCAATGCTCAATATGTCCATCTTTTGAGACAATGCGTAATTTATTCCATTTCCCAGGCTGATTCATACGTTTATCCAAATTGCCTTCTGATAAATTTTCGGCCGTGATTAAATCATAGAGTGAACCAGTTGTTCGGTTACCATTCACACCCGCTTTTGCATCAGGATGTACTTTATCATCTAAAATCTGAAACTCGGGGCCTAATCCTGTGCCTGCTTTTTTCTTACGGTCTTCTACGACAAAATATTTTATCCCACTATTTGCTCCTGTGGTGAGTTTAAAATCCATTTCGAGTTCAAAATTTGAAAACTCTTTGTCGGTGATAATGTCGCCACTTTTTACTAAAGTATCTTTTTTTGTACCTAAAACCTTCAAAACCCCATCTTGAATTGCCCAGCCGACTGTTGGAAATTTATCATAATTTGCCAAACGCCAGCCTTCGGTAGTTTTTCCATCCCAAAGTAAACGCCAGCCTTTTCTGATTTCATTTTCAGACAATTTATTCACCAAATAGCTTACTTCTGGAGCTTCTTCCCCGCCTTTCCAGACAACATCTTGTAGATTTTCACTAGCGATTCTGATATTTTTCCATTGAACAGAAAAGCCTACTTGTTCTTCTCGTTTGATTTGGTGTACTTGTAATGCAATGAACCCACGAGCGGTTTGAGTGTCTAAAAGATTAGCACAGGGAACTCCATTTATCCAAGTTTTGATACTATTTCCAATGGCTTCGATATGATATTTATTCCATTGCCCGTTTCGGAATGCTTTTCTGCCTTTCTGATTTACAGATAAAGGGTATAACCAGCCGTTGCGTCCTTCGTCGAAGATTCCACCACTCCAAGCTCGGTCGCCAGGGTCAATTTCAACCTGATAACCATGAACTTTACCCGCTTGAATAGTTGGGTCACTAATGCTTCTGATTTGAATACCTGAGTTTAAGCCAATATCAACTTTCACTTCCAATTCTAACACAAAATCACCGTATGTTTCATCTGTACATAAAAATGAATTGGGTGTATTGAGTTGCGAAAGACCAACAATGGTTTTGTTGACAACCTTGTATTCGGCATTGCCATTCTTTTTTGTCCAGCCTTTAAAATCTGTACCATTGAAAAGGTCTTTCCATTGGGCTTGAGTAAATGAAAAACAGCAAAGAAGTAAAATAGTGGTTAGGATTGATATTATATTTTTTTTCATAGTTAGGGTTAAAATAATGGTTTTAGTAAAAAAAAGAGAAGAAAAAAATTCTTCCTCTCTTTTCAGCCTTATGTTTATTAACAAATCTTACTCTAATTAATAACCTTCATTTTGCTTCATTGCAGGGAATGATAAATCAATTTCACTTTGTGGAATTGGTCGTAAATAATGCTTATCGGCAATTGATTGTCCTTTTACCCAAGGGTTGTATTTTTTCACTCGCTCAACCAATTTTCCAGTTCTTTTCAAATCGAACCAACGGCTATACTCACCCATAAACTCTCGGGTTCTTTCATCCAAAATCATATCAACTGAAATATTCGATGCAGTAGCTCGGTACGAAGTTGTTTCGAGAGATTTTTGGTTTTCGGGAGCTGCCGCACGTTTTGGGTCTATTCCTTTTTTTGTACCTAAAGCACGGTCAAGAATTCGGTTGTAGTAAACTTCAGCACCGCCCAGTTTTCCACCTTTAGCACCTTTGACAATCGCTTCGGCTGCAATCAGGTAGGCTTCGGCCGAACGAAAAACACACTCATTGAAAGTTCCGAAAGCATCGCCATAAGGAATACCTGGCTGCCAAAACTTCCACATCAAAGGAGCTTGAATATTAAATCCAGAATTATCAATCGGATAACCACCACCATACTCGTCAGTATTCACGACAGCGTAGTTTTTCTTTCCCCCTAAGTCAATTCCTCTTTCAGCCAATGTTGTAGCTGGTTTATTCCAAGGTCGACAAACCAAAACAGTATCACCAACTGCAAAATTTACTTTCAAATTGGCATTGCTTAATGGTAGCGGTTTATAATCTTTCACAGCCGCAAGTGCATAGCCCACATGTACAAAATTATGAGCATAGCGAGTATCGTTATCGGGGTCGAAAAAGCGATAGGTCGCAGTATTGATTTGATGAATACCGAGACAACGATTATAATCACTCGTTCTGCCTTTGCTTCCCACAAAACCTTCACCACTTGGGCCAAATTTTGAGTGTAAATCATTTCCTCCTGCTACATCTTGTGTGAAAGCAGGGTCAGTTTTATTAGTTAAAACATCAGAATTATACTGTACGGCAAAAATGATTTCGGCATTTTTATCGTTTTGAGCACCTGTATATTGCGTCAAAGGATTATTTGAACGCTTCGGAAATAAATCACTGTAATTTGCGGCCAACGGATATGTATCAATTATTTTGTCGGCATAAATTAGAGCCGAATCAAAATCAGCGTTTGTTCCACCAAGCGAATTGTTATAATTCCAGCCTCTTGTCAAATATACACGAGACAACAAAAACTGAGCAGCACCTTTGGTAATACGACCATAATTTGAGGCAACAGCAGGTAATTTTGCCTCACAATCAAGCAAATCGGCAATGATTTGTTTGTAAACATCGGCCGCAGGCACACGAGGAAAATCTTTTTTGGGTGTAGTTACTTCAGCCAATGGCATCGGAATATCGCCCCATTGTTGAACCGCATAAAATAAGCATAATGCTCTCAAAAATTTTGCTTCTGAAACCCTTGTATCTTTTAGTGCCGCTGTCATTGTTGTTATATCACCTGCACGAGAAACTACGGTATTTGTTCGTGCAATTTCGGCGTACAATAATTGCCACAAACTTTGTATTTCGGGTAAAGTTGCATTAAATCGGGCGTCATATACATCATATAAACTTGGTGGATTTTCTTTGCCATTGACCGCCGAAGGATTCCAACCACCCTGAGCTGAAAATACATCGGTTCCATTAAGTACCAAAACTCTGTTTTGATGAATATTTCTCAATAAAGGATAACACGAACGAACCAAATCTTCAAAACCTGCTTCCGTTTGATAATATACGTCAGTTGTTAGGGTCGATTTTGGGATTTCGTCCAAAAACTTATCTTTACAGCCAGTTAAGACAAGAAATAAACTTGTAACCAGCCAAAAATTATATCGTTTGAATATTATTGATTTCATTTTTTTGTCAATTTTAGGGTATTAGAAACTTACATTAAGACCAACACTTACGGTCATTGACGGTACGTCGTCTTGGTAAATTGCTGAATTGAATTCTGGGTCAAATCCTACGTATTTTGTAAATATGAAAGGATTCAACACTTGTGTATAAATTCTGGCATTCGATAATTTCCAAGCATCCATTTTCCCTTTTGGGAGCGTATAACCCAAAGTGATGTCAGAAATTCTCAAGAAACTGGCATCTTGATAATTGATAGCACTACGATACGGATTTGCCGCCACTACTCCAAAATAAGTGTTTGAAGGATTGTCGCTTCTCCAGTAATCTAATTCGGCAAGTCGGTTATATCTTGTTCCAGTAAGTTCGCCAAATGTTCCAGCCAATGTATTATTTGAATATTGCGTGCCGTTGCGATAGTATGCAAAAAACGATAAATCAATGTTTTTATATTTGAAACGATTCGTAAGCCCCATCAAGAAGTTAGGTAGCTGTGTTCCCAGGACCTTTCTATCGTCGATTCCTTCGGTTGAGGAAATTTGCCCATCATTATTTTGGTCAACCACTCTTACCGAACCAGGCACTTGCTTATATTTTGTAGCTAAATCTTTATCAGCCGTTTGCCAAATTCCATCGAATTCAAAATCGAAATTCGCTCTGATTGGATAACCCACAAAAAGTTTGTTTCCTTTATCGGCCAACTGTCCGTTACCGTATAATTCAAGTAGTTTATTATTGTTTTTCGTGAATGTAAGCGAGGTATTCCATGAAAAATTTGGTCTTGCCACATTGACGGTGTTTAATAATACTTCGACGCCTTTATTCTGAATTTTACCCACATTTGAAATTACCTGCGAAAAACCCGAAGCAGTTGGAATTTTTTGATTGAGAATTAAATCAACCGTTTTTCGGTCATACACTTCAACAGTTCCAGCGATTCTGTTTCCCAAAAAACCAAAATCTAAACCAAAGTTAAGTTCTTTACTGCGTTCCCATCTCAAATCTTTATTGGCTAAGTTTGATGGAGCAAAACCATAAGCGGCAGTTCCATCAAAATCATAACCAGTATTCAGTAAACCAGCTTGTGTGCTGTATGGATTTACAGTTGAATTTCCTACTTCTCCGTAGCTTACTCTTAATTTTAAATTAGATAGAACTTTGACATTTTGCAGAAATTTTTCGTCAAGTAATCGCCAAGCAAAAGCAACTGATGGAAAAAATGCCCATTTATTGCCAGCCGCCAGTTGCGATGCACCATCCGAACGACCTGTGAGGGTTAGTAAATATTTATCATTGAACGAATAATTTACTCGCCCCATATAAGAAGCAATTGAACGCTCAACCAATGCACTCGAAAAGCCAGTAATAGAACCTGTATTTAAAGCATACCAATCAGAGTTAAATGGAAGGTCTCTTGCTGCTATCGTATATGATTCATTTCTTTGATAAAATGCACTCTGTAAACCAGTTAAAGTAATTCGGTGCTTACCCAAATCTAAATTATAGTTGATGATATTATCAAGCGTATAACTTGCAATGATTCGATTGTCATATTGAGCTCTTGGTTTTGCCCCAATTTGCGATTTTGTCCAAGAACCTCTGAAATCTCCAATTCTTGAGTTTCCGTAAGTCGCAGAAAGCGAAGAACGAATACTCAAACCCTTGATAGGCGTATATTCGACATAGGTATTGCCCATGATATTGGCCGTTGTGGTTTGCAGTTTCGACTGCGTAGGATCAACGTCATTCAAGGGATTTGGTACTTGCTTATCATTAATTCCCATCCAAAAAGCCAATCCATCTACATTTACTTCCTGATTTTCACTTGGATTTGCTATATCAGCGTAATATGGCACGCCAGTTGGTCTTGCACGGTAAGCACCTCTCAACGATTCTTGCGAACCTAAATTTTGGTTAGAGTAAGTAACATAAGAAGTAAAGCCAACCTTGAAATGCTCGCCCAGTTTACTATCAAGCCCCGCATTTAAATTATAACGCTTGAAATTGGTGCTGATTACGTTTCCATCTTCGTTTAAATACCCACCCGAAAAGCGATATGTTGTTTTTTCTGTTCCACCCGAAACACTAATATTCTGACTCATTTGTAGGCCATTATGTGTCACTAAATCGACCCAGTCAGTACTTTTGCCACCATTAATAACTGCTAATTCAGAAGCTGTAAAAGTAGCCCCTGTTGAACCTTCCAAAATTCTATCAGTATAGGTAGATTTGTAAAATTCCTGAGCGGTCATCATTCTTGGTAGATGAGCGGGGGTTTTCATCCCTACATAAGCATCATAACTTACACGAGGCTTTCCTGAAATACCTTTTTTTGTGGTAATAATAATGACTCCGTTTGCCCCTCTTGCTCCGTAAATAGCCGTTGATGAAGCATCTTTTAGCACATCCATTGTTTGAATATCATTAGGATTGAGGTTATTAATATCTCCGCCCATCAGACCATCAATTACAACTAAAGGAGCGGTCGAGTTATTAATTGTATTTTCGCCCCTAATTGTGATATTATAACCACTCCCTGGGCGGTTATCAGATTTTGTTACGGTTGCTCCAGCTACTTGCCCTTGAATAGCTCTTGCTGCTAATGTTGGATTTGCTCTTACAATATCTTTCGATTGAATTGAAGACAAAGCACCTGTTAAGTCTCTCTTTTTCTGCTCTCCGTAGCCAACCACAACCACCTCTTCGAGCTGTTTTAAATCAGCTTTTAGTGTAATGTCAAAGATGGTGCGATTGCCGATTGCCACTTCTTGCGACTCGTAGCCTACAAAGCTGACAATCAATAATTCACTTTCGTTCGGGACACTCATACTAAATTCCCCGTTGATGTCAGATGTTGTACCTTTATTTGTACCTTTTACTGCTATACTTGCCCCAACTATCATTTCTCCTTTGTCATCTTTTACACTGCCCTTGATAGTTTTATCTAAAATTATGGGAGCAGTTGGCAGGTTTTCATTTTCAATAAGTCCTACCTTTGGTTCGATTCTTTTAAGGATAATTTGTTTGCCCATTACCTTATAATCTAATTGAAGCGGTGAAAGTAGATTTTTCAACACATCGCCCAAAGTAGAGTTATCCATTTTTATACTTACCGTTTTCTCTGCTTTTATTAGATTTGAGCTATAAATGAATCTAATATCTGCCGATTTTTCGATTTCATTCAAAACCTTTTTTATGGGCTGAACTTCCGCTTTAAGGCTAATTCTTTTATTCAATATTTCTTGCGAATAACCATCATGAGCGAAGGAAACTCCAACAAAAAACAATAGAAGAACCAACTGTGAAAATGTAACTCGCAAGAAACTACTTGTTTTCTTACAAATCAGTAGATTTTTTTTCATAGTTTTATTTAAGGGAAAAATAGATATTACTGTTTGTTTACGCTTATAGTGATTAGGTGATTTGAATAATGTTTTTACTTACAGCCACTACTTTTGATGATAAATTTATTGTCAGATTCTTCATAAGTTGCGTCTAAGGCAATACATATCAGTTTGATTTTCTCGATAAGTGGTTCGTCAGATAAGTGTGCTGTAAGTTTGCAGTTTGCCAACTTTTCTTTATTATAACTTATCTCAATGTTGTAGGCTTTTTTGATTATCTCAAGAATTTCGGTTGCAGGTGTTTCGTCGAAATCAAAAGAAAGTTTTTGAATAATTTGAAATAACTGGTCTTGTTTAACAATCACTGGTTTTTCTATTTTTTCATCATTTTGGTTAATTTTCACTTGCTGATTGGCCTCTAATACAAGCCCTTCTAAAGTTTTACCGTTGATTTTTTCATTTTTGCGAATGTCGTTTTGCATAATAACCGACACTCGCCCAGTTTTGACAATCACCTCGGTTTCAGCAAGATTTGTTTTTACACTAAAACTTGTCCCCAACACCTTAGTAATCAAGCCATTGGCGTAAACAAAAAAAGGTTTTTTAGAGTTTTTTTGTACTTCAAAAAACGCTTCTCCCGACAGAATCACATCTCTTTTGTTTTTATTATATTGTTGTGGTGAATAGCTAATTCTACTTTGTGGTTGTAAAATCACCGAACTTTCATCGGGTAGAGTTAGTAGCATTGGAAAGGCTGTGGTATTTTCTTTTTCGTAAATTTCTCCTGTTTGTTTTTTTGTATTTTGTACGAGGTTCTCATAAGAAACTTTTCTGGGCTTTGAAAGCTCTGACCACCCTACCCACGCAAAAATCAACATGGCAGCTGCCACACCAAACCATTTTAAGAACACTCCTCTCTGGTTTTTATCTTCGATGGTTTCAAAAGCTTGTTTTTCTTTTGCCGCACTCACCAGATTCTGTTTAATTTTCTCAAATCCATGCTCAAGGTTGTGAAAGTATTGTGGATTTTGTGATTCCCATTCATCAAGGTATTGATAGAAAAGTTCTTGATTTTCCTCGACTTTAAGCCACTCTTCTATCATTTTATATTGCATCGAAGAGTGCTTTCCGTCGAAGTAGTCAAATATTATTTTTTTTGTAAGTGATGATTCCATGTTAAAAGCCTAATTTTTAAATTCTTGTGGGTTTAGTTTAAAAATATCCAAAGTACAGCCCCCAGAATCCATTCTGATTTGAGTTCTTGACGGATTTTTGCCAATGCCCTACTTATCAAACGTTCTACGGCACTAACCGTAATTTGCATTTCAAGTGCTACTTCGGTATATTTTTTTCCTTCGAGTCGGTTTAATTGAAACGCTTTTCTGGACTGCTGCGGCAAATTCTGAATTGAAGTTTCCAGTTTTTTTGTCAGTTCGTGAAAATGTAAAATTTCATCAGGCTGAAGTACCACCGAACTATCAGAATACTGAAAATCAAATTCGTTATTTTCTAAATTGGTAGTTCGGTTAATTTCATTTTTTATAGTATTGTAAGCCCTATATCTAACCGAAGTATAGAGGTACGAGCGATAAGAAGTGGTAATATTTTCATATATCTTATTTTGCCAAAAATTAGTAAAGACCTCTGCCACAATATCTTCGGCCATTTCTTTTGAATATACAAATCGAATAGCGTGATTACATAAATTGGTATAATATTTCCTGAAGAGTAATTCAAAGCCTTTTTGTGGGGATTCGACGAAAGTTTTTTCAATAAAATATTCTTCAGAAATCACCTTAGTTTCTTCCGAAAATTTAGTGATACTTATAATATCTTTCTCAGTGGTATCTTCCTTGTGCTTAAAGTGTAGCATTATTCGGAAATTTTATTGTACAATTCTAAGACATTTTTTTCTTATTTTACCCCACATTAGGAGATGTTTTTTTTTGATATTGTTGAAAATAATAAAGAATATTTTGGTGGGTTTCAGTATGTTCTGCTATGATCTATGGCATAAAAGCCTCGTGAATTTTAATGGTAGCATTTTGCTTTAGTGTAGATTTGAGTCCTGAAATAATAGCTGTTATACCTTTATATCTTGAATTTCACTATACGGTTTTCTCTACTAAGTGACAAGTATTGATCCAGAGTATATTAATAAACAGCGTTTAAGTTTCAGACCATTGATAGACTTTAAATGAAAGAAAGATTGACAATTTTGCTCATTCCAGATAAAATTGTTGAGCTAAAAACTTCAAGTAGTAAGTTCTTTTGTGAGAATTCAGATTATACCACTCAGATGGCTTAATAAACAACTCAATACCTCTTCAAGAAAAACGTTATTTGAACTGCAGAAACCCAGCTTTAAACCTTTACACAAGTTTTAAGCAAATAGAAAGATTTACTTATTTTTCAATTCCTTCATTGAAAACTTGATATGTAATTTTGATGAGCGACTTTCAGTATGAAGATTTCAAGAAGTCAACCAATGGGGAGTATGTATAAAGTTGTGCCACATTTTATAAATATGGCACAAGTATTTTTCTATTTCTGATAAATTCTACCACCAAAAATCTTGCTTCCAACTCGAATCATCGTACTGCCTTCTTCGATTGCAATAGCGTAATCGCCACTCATGCCCATTGAAAGAATGCTTAATTGTGAATGCGGCCGCCGCTGCGGATTGATTGTTATTGATTGGTAAAAACTTTTCAGCTTCTTAAACTCTTTTCTGATTTGAGTTTCATCTTCGGTGAGGGTTGTCATTCCCATCAGACCTACGATTCTTACGTTTGGAAGTTTTTCCAGCGTCTCAGCCTTCAAAATCTCCAAACATTCTTCTTCAGTCATGCCGCTTTTAGTATCTTCTTCGGCAATATAAATTTGCAATAAACAATCAACTACTCGATTATTTTTGGCAGCTTGTTTATTGATTTCCTGCAAAAGTTTCAAACTATCTACCGAGTGAATTAGGCTCACAAAAGAAGCAATATATTTCACTTTATTCG
Source organism: Emticicia sp. W12TSBA100-4 (assembly GCF_040253585.1). NCBI lineage: Bacteria > Pseudomonadati > Bacteroidota > Cytophagia > Cytophagales > Leadbetterellaceae > Emticicia > Emticicia sp. W12TSBA100-4. The sequence continues at coordinate 225,521 of NZ_JBELAU010000001.1, read as the reverse complement.
ACTGTAAATGGCCAATAAAATGCCATTCAATATCCTTTGGCATTTGCTCATATTTATCGACCAATTCCTGCACATAGTTTTCGCCAAAACGCTTAAAACCAGCATTATAGGCTTCCATTAGCATTTCCACTGGTTTGGTCTTCGACACCGCTATCAGCGTTACACCTTTCCCTTCAATTTCCTTTTCTATGAACTGAATATTTTCTACAATTGCCATGTCTTTAAGTTCTGAGTTTAGAATTCTGAGTTCTGAGTCTGGACCGAGTATCTCACTCAGAACTCAGAACTTGTCAAGATGCTACCGAAGTTTGGTAAATATCATACCAGTCTTCACGGCTTAATTTAATATCTGAGGCACTGGCAGCATTGCGTATACGAGCTTCTGACAACGAGCCAATGATTGGCAAAGTACCCAACTGCATCAACCACGCAACGGCCGTTTGCTCTACGTTAGCATCATACTTTTTGCCGATTGCTTCGAGTTTTGTTTTCAAAACTGCCGATTTCCCTTCTTTTCCATCAAGGATTTCGCCACCTGCAAGCGGAGCCCATGCTAAAGGTTTGCTGAAACTTTGCTTAATAAAATCAAGGCGACCATCTTCGATAGCAGAGATATTCATCAAGTTTAATTCGATATGGTTTGTAACGATTGGAATGGTGAGATAAGAAGCTAATAATTGGTGTTGGAATGCCGTAAAATTAGCGACTCCGATATGCTTCACTTTTCCAGAATTGACGATTTCGGCCAAAGTCATAGCTGTTTGCTCTGGGTCGGCCAAGAAATCGCTTTGATTCAATAAGAAAATATCTAAATAATCGGTCTTGAGTTTTTTCAAAGAATTTTCTACGCTACTCACAATGTAATTATGTGAATTATCGAAGTAACTGACCTTTCCGTTGCTCGATTTACGAATACCACATTTGCTAAAAAGTACGATATCCTCACGTTTGAAAGACTTATTGCTGATTATCTTTCCGAAATGCTCCTCGATGGTCGAATCACCATAAATATCGGCATGGTCAAAGGTATTAATGCCCAATTCTAAGCATAAATTAATGATTTGCTCCATTTTGGTTGGAGTATTTTCTAAATTTTCCCAACGCCAAAATCCATAAATTGCCTCCGATACTTTCGGCCCCGAATCACTGAGATATACTTTCTTCATGTTGTACAAGATTTTTATTAAAGTGCGTAAAGATAATAGTTTTTAGTTTACTGCTTCTCTAATTTTTCTTGTTCTTTGCTCAATTCTTAGTGATTTCCGTAGTTTTTCTCACCTGCTTTTATCTCAATCGGTAAGAGATTTTGTTTTGGCGGCAGCGGACAAGTTGCGTAAGGTGTGAAAGCACACGGTGGATTGTATGCTTTATTGAAGTCAATATAAGTGTAGCCGTCGGCATCGGGCTTAGCAGCATATACAAATCGACCAGCTCCGTAGGTTTCTTTTTTATTGGTTTTATCGCCAAAGATGATAAAAAACTCATCACCCTCCTTTAAAGCATCTAACTTATATTCTTTTCCGGCAATGGTAAAGGCTAAAACTCCAGGTGAATCTTGTTGTGAAGTTTGGCCAGTTACATCCAAAATAGCAATTTTCTTGCCTTCTGTTGGTACAAATTTGGCTTTTAGCTTCCATTTTGGGTCAATTTTGAAAGTTTCAATTCCGTGAAATTCTTTCAAAAATGGACTTTCTAAATCTCGAAGTCTGATGGCGTAGCGTTCGCCACGTTTTATCACAAACCAGCGTAAAGTATTGTGTTTTAGCACAATAGTTTTTTCAGCAGGGAAAACTTTGAGTTTTTCAACCTTTTCATTTTCATTAAAAACCTCGGCATCGGCTTTGGTTTCCACGAAAACTTCCCCTTTCGATAAAATTATTTCACCCAAGAAAGCCTTGCTCCTATCTTTCGGAAAAACAATTTTGTTTTCAGTATTTCCGCCAAACGAATTTCTACCTTCTTCAAGCCAAAATAAACCCGCCAAATTCAGCCAACCATTTTCTTTCTTTAGTCCTTCGATACGATTCTGATGCCACGCTTTTATTTCTTTTTCGTAGTCAGAATCATCGGAAGGAGTATTAAACGAAAACAAGAAAACTGATAGAAATACCGCCAAAGCGAAATGTATAGTTAGTTTACTATTTTGCATGATTATTTGATTTTTGTTGAAGAAATCGTTAGATAACAGGCAAAAATAGCAAACTATTTATTTATCTACCAATTCAATAGAGTATAATTTTCTTTTTTAGCGAATTTTACTGATATGCACCTGTTCATTGAGAGCATCTTCAAAGAAATGGTGAATCGTGAAGGTCTGCTCTGCTCCTACTTTCTGGCCTGTTTGGCCTAACATCCATTCAATGATTGCCCCAGTAGCCAAAATCGGTACTATCCATAAAATGGTAGCGTCAAGTTTAAGGCTCATTCTGACCAAGCCAATCATTGAGATAAAAAATATACCCAGTCCAAAAAACACATAGCCCATCAGAAATATCGCCCAAACACTTGGGTGCGGACCGTACATTCCTCTAATAATCGTTTTGTGGTCTTCGATTTCTTCAAAACTAATACTCAATTGTGGCGACCAATAATGCTGTTGTTCGGGTTTGATTCTGAGCAAGCCGTGCGTATTAAAAACCTTACCTTCAACTGGCAGCGATGTTTTTTCAAGTCCATCGGTAAGTAGTTTTACAATATCGTTAGTGCTTTTTTCGGAAGTAATCTTAAATTTTGGACGGGTACGAAAGGATGTCATTGTATCAAAGGTTTAGAATAGATAATGACCAAAACTATCGAATGATTTTTTATCTTGAAATGAGAAAAATCATATTTTGGCGAGAAGATTTAGGGATTTTAGCAACTTGAGAAGTTTTCAGCCGTAGATTTTTTATATTTACCGCACCAAAATTGCCAAAACCAATGCCAATTAAAGATTTATTGAAGCCAGAAAAGACTTTTCGGATAACAGGAATGCTTAGAATTGAGAGCGAAGATGACCGTTTTCTTGGCCCTGGCCGATTAGAATTGCTCGAAAATATCATCGAAACTGGTTCGATAAGTCAAGCTGCTAAACAGATGGGGATGTCATACAAAAAAGCTTGGGATTTGGTGAATTCGATTAATCAGCATACCATTAAACCTATCGTCAGCACACAAACGGGTGGCGAAAAAGGTGGCGGAACGGTTGTCACCGAGGAAGGGAAACAACTGATTGCTGCTTTTAGAAAGTTACATGAAGAATTTCAACAATCGTTTGATGAGAAAATTAAAATCTTTCTACAATCTTAAAGTTAGATTTTTTTAATTTCGATACTCTGCAAACCTTTTACATGTCGGCGGCCAGTTTTAAAATCTTTTGTGGCAATCAATAAGATTCGTTCAGTGCTTTCGACTTGACTTTTACCATCAGCTTCCAGCACAATAAAAAATGAATTCCCGACTTCCGTATTAAAAAGTTCGTTCCATGATAACACCACCGAATATCCATCAGATGCCTTGATAACCAAGTAATATTCGCTCAAAACTTTAGGACTTTCAGCCGTAATCTTTACATCTTTGAGCAAATTTAGCAAAGGCACACCCTTTAAGTTTTTATACTCTTTCCGAAATTCTCCTGCGTGGTTAGTAATCTTAACATCACCGATTTCGATGCTTTTTTCTCGCTGTAAATCAGAAAAACTTATTGTTTTAGGTTTATCGACCAAACCCGATATTGTAAACTGATTTGTTGATTCTACACTTTTTTGTGCAAATCCAAGCATTATAGAAAAAACAAAAAATAAGGTTAAAGATAGTATTTTCATGCTGTTTATATAGTCTTTATTGTACAATTGGTTAAGTTTCCCACGTAGGAACGTCCAATTTGGACGTTCCTACAAAATGACCCATTTATTATCTGAACATTATGTAAAAATCAATTTCAAACAAGCAATGACCAATCCCACCGCTAAAAGTTTTTTTAGGGTTGGTATATTGAATTTTTGACTACCAAAATAAGAACCAGCCAAACCACCAACAATCGTGGCCAAAACTGCCCATTGCATATTTTCGGGGAGATTGATTCCACCTTTTTGTAGTTGACCGTAAAGGCCTGAAAGTGAGTTAACAAAGATAAAAAGTGCCGAAACGGCCGCCGTTTCTTTCAAATTCGCCCATCGCATCAGTAGCATCAAGGGGCTAAGAATAATTCCTCCGCCAATGCCAATCATTCCCGAAAGTAAACCAATTAAGCCGCCCGAAAGGACTCCTGCCCATATCGGAATTGGTCTATTCTTTTCACTATCATCAAATTTATAAACTAATCGAACGATTGAAAATAAGATACATACAGCAAGAATTTTCTTATAAATCGAATCCGACAGGGTCATTGTTCCTCCCAAAAAAGCCATCGGAATACTGGCCAGTGCAAATGGCAAGAAAAGTTTTAGTCGAAAATGTCCTGCTCGGTAAAAGCTAATAAACGAAAACAGTGAAACTGCCAAATTCATGACCAAAGCCGACGACTTCATCATTGCGGGAGCTACGCCCATAATTGCCATTACGGCCAAATACCCACTTGCTCCGCCATGCCCGACTGAAGAATATAAAAAAGCCACCAAGCTCAATAACAAGAGAAGTAATAATAGTGATGTCATAATTTAGTAATTAGGCTGAAGTTTCTGTTTTGCGAGGTTCAAATGATTAAGCAAACAATCGTTATATATTTACAAATATAACGATTAGTATTCAACAACCAAAAAGTGTTTTTACGATTTAATTTTAATGGTCAAATTTTCCCGTAGGAACGTCCAAGTTGGATATTCTTACAAAAATCACTCTTTCCAATACAGAAATACATTCGATGATTTTCCAACATTTTCACTATTTTTACGCCCAATTGTAATCTTCAAACTATTAAACATGAAAAAAACGCTTTTACTTCTCTGTCTGGCGAGTACCGCAGTTTTGGCTCAAAAGAAAGATTTTGACGAAAAAGAATTGATGACGGGTAAAACACCCAAAAACTTCATCCAACCATTACCAATTATTCAACGCTGGCTTGACGATGAGCGAGTATTAGTTACTCAAAAACTTTCGCCAGAAGCAGAAGCAAAATCTATGGTTTTGGAAGTTAGCAGCGGAAAAATGACCGAAGCGAGCGAAGAAATTCTCCGCCCAAAAGCAAAACCTGTAAAAACCATTATCAGCAAAAATGGTAATCTATTTTTGAAAAGTGGTGATACCGAAACGCAACTAACCAACGACCCAGCCGAAGAAAAAAATGCTATGTTTTCGCCTGATAGCAGCTACATTGCTTATACAAAAGAAAACAACCTTTATTCGTATGATTTCAAAGCAAAAAAAGAGATAAAACTCACAACCGATGGCACTAAAACTACGCTAAATGGCTACGCAACGTGGGTTTATTGGGAAGAAATCTTCGGTCGCCCGACTCGTTTCCGTGCATTTTGGTGGAGTCCAGACAGCAAGAAAATTGCTTATATGCGTTTCGATGAGTCAAAAACGATGATGTTTCCGCTTTATAGCAGCGAAGGGCAGCATGGTTTTATCGAAGAAACTCGTTATCCAAAAAGTGGCGACCCAAATCCTGAAGCCAAAGTTGGTTTTGTTTCGCCAGCGGGTGGAAAAACTACTTGGGCTACTTTCAACGAAAAAGACGAACAATATTTTGGTTGGCCAAAATGGTTGCCAGATGGTAGCGGTTTGATGCTCCAATGGATAAACCGTGGCAATGATAACCTAAAACTATACAATGTTTCGCCAAAAGATGGTAGTAAAAAGGAGCTTTATAACGAAACTCAAAAATCGTGGATTGGTATTGATGAAGCCGACGAACGCCTAACGATTATGGATGGTGGCAAAGAAATGATGATTATCAGCGATAAAACTGGCTGGAAACAATTATATCTATATGACATCAACGGTAAATTTATCAATAACATCACCGAAGGGAAATATACAGTGAAAAATGTTGAAGGCATCGACCAAAAGAATCGTGTGGTTTATTTCTATGCTCGTGGTATCGAAAGCACTGCTCGTTTCGACCTCTACAAAGTTGGTTTCGATGGAAAAGGCTTAAAACGCCTCACTTTTGGGGCTTACAATAACCGTAATATCAATGCTTCGCCAAATCTTAAATATTTTATCACTACTTACTCAAACATCAATACGCCAACCAGCATGGCAATTGTTGATAACGAAGGTAAAATAGTGCGTGAATTGGGCAGTATCAAAGGTGCAGAAATGGACAATTATAATTTGGCTAAAACTGAACTTTTGAGAGTAAAAAGTGATGATGGAATTTATGACTTACCGATGACAATCACTTACCCGCAAAATATGGTAGCTGGTAAAAAATATCCTGTTTTGGTAAGCATTTATGGTGGCCCAGACGCTGGTACAGTTTATGACCAATGGACGTGGTCTGCTCGCCAACAATGGTATGCTAAAGAAGGAATCATTCAAGTGGCACTCGACCACCGTGCAAGCGGACATTTCGGTAAAGAAGGTGTGGCTTATATGCACCGTAATTTAGGTTACTGGGAAATGAAAGACTATAAAACGCTTGTTAAATCATTGATAGACAAAGGAATAGCTGACCCAACAAAAATCTGTATCACAGGTTTTAGTTATGGTGGTTATATGAGTTGCTATGCTTTGACTTACGGAAGTGATGTATTTACTCACGGAATGGCGGGCGGAAGCGTTGTAGATTGGAGTTTGTATGACAGTGCCTACACCGAAAGATACATGGACACGCCAGCCGAAAACCCTGAAGGTTATAAATCGGCCAATGTACTGACGCACACAAGTAAACTAAAAGGTGTTTTGCAAATTGTTCACGGAACTATGGACGATAACGTACATATGCAAAACAGCATTCAGCTAATCAGTAAATTGCAAGATGAAAAGAAGAACTTTGAGTTTATGCTTTACCCAAATGGCCGCCACGGTTGGGGAGGAAATAAAGGTGTTCATTTCGATAATCTAAAAACGCAGTTTATCTACAAACATTTATTAGAAAAACCGATTCCAGAGGGACTGCTTAGATAAATGAAGAATGTAGAGTTAAGAATGTAGAATGAACTCTTAACTCTACATTTTTAACTCTACACTAAAAAAAACTTACTCCCAAATTACTGGCTCTACTTTATTATACCAGCCATCAACTTTTGGGGCAAATTCTTTTTCTATAATATTTCGCTTGATTTTGAGTGTTGGCGTCATTTTATTGTTTTCTACCGTCCACGGTTCACGTAAAACTACCAATCTTTGTACACGCTCATAGCTTTTTAGTTTTGGATTTAAATCTTTTAAGGTTGTCTCCAAACTTTCTTTAACTACCTGTTTATCAGTTGCTTTACCTAAATCCGACAATACTAATAAACCAATCGGTTGTGGTAAATTGTTTCCAACCACGCAAATCTGTTCAATAAAGTTATTATCAGCAAAACCAAATTCGATTTGTGCTGGAGCAACATATTCACCTTTCGAGGTTTTATACATTTCTTTTACACGCCCCGTGATTTTTAGATAATTTTCTGCATCTAATTCTCCTACATCGCCCGTATGAATCCAATTCTCCGCATCAATTGTTTCGGCAGTCAGTGCTGGTTCTTTGTAATAACCATCCATATTCCAGTTTGAACGAGTCAAGATTTCGCCAGAACCTTCGGCAATTTTTACTTCCATTCCTGGATATATTTTCCCGACTGTTCCATCTTTCACATTTTCTTTTGGCATCATACACACAGCTCCGACGTTTTCGGTCATTCCATAAGCCTCTTGAATAATTATCCCCAGCTTTCTAAACCAAACAATCAAACTATTTGGCATCGGTGCAGCACCAGTCAGAATTATCACGGCTTTATCTAAGCCCAGCCCTTTTCTGATTTTTTTCTTCACAATTCCATTCAAAATCGGAATTTTTAATAAAGTATTGAGTTTCTTTTCGGGCATTTTCCCCAGAATTCCCAACTGAAACTTTGTCCAAATTCGAGGAACGGCCAAGAAATGCGTTGGTTCGGCAGCGGCCAAATTTTTGGCAAAACTATCAAGTGTTTCGGCAAAATAAATGGTAGCACCCATCGTAACTGCCGCTGCTTCAATGATGTTTCGCTCAGCAATATGGCAAAGTGGTAAATACGAGAAAAAACGAGCATTTTCGGTGTGCAATTTAGCCACATCACGGGTATGATAAATTACACTTGCCATTGCTCCGTATTTTAGCATCACACCTTTAGGGTTTCCTGTCGTGCCTGATGTATAAATTATCGTAAAAATATCTTCTAAACTTGGCACATAATTTTCGGTCATTGGGGCATGTTTTGCCAAAATATCATTCCATTGTACGTGGTCGGCATCGGGATTGTAAGTAGGAAACGAAATACATTTCACATTAGCAGGAATACCCGATTTCATACCTGCCCAATCATCCAATTTTCCAACAAAAAGCATCTCACAACCGCTGTGCGTAAGCACTTGATTAATCTGAGCATCGGTCAAAGTAGCATAAAAAGGCACCGAAATATGCCCCGCCATCATGATTGCGAAGTCGGCAATGAGCCATTCAGCACAGTTTTTTGAGACTAAACCTATATTACTTTTAGTGGGGAGATTCAATGACTTTAAGTATGCTGCCAAACTACGTGCTTGTCGCCCAGCTTCCTTGAACGTAAAATCTTTGAAATCATCGCCGAAGGGTTGACGTAAGTAAATTTTATCGGGTGTAGTTGCCTCCCAATGATAAAAATATTCTAATAGGGTTTTGTTAGGTGAAATTTTCATAGGTGTATTAACAGGTTATGTTCTATTCACAAATTTGCACAAAATAATGAAACAATTTAAAATTTTCAAGAAAAAGATATTAGATTTGGCTTATAAAAATTCAGAAAAAAATCTTCATCACATGAAACTGTTGGTCAAAACTTTAAAGTACCTCTTTATCTTTGTACTACTCGCCATTGTTGGTCTTTCTGCTTTATACTGGAAAAATGATATTCCGCTCTCAACACTTAAAGAAAAATATACCAACGCTGACTCAAAATTTATCGAAGTTGATGGAATGTCGGTGCATTATCGAATAGAAGGTTTGGCAAATGATAGCATTCCGTTGGTTCTTCTGCATGGAACTGGAGCGAGCTTACACACATGGGATGGATGGGTAAATGCTCTAAAAACCGAAAGAAAGATTATCAGACTCGATTTACCTGCTTATGGCTTGACTGGCCCAAACCCCACGAGCGATTATTCTCAAGAGTTTTATGCTACTTTCGTCAATGATTTTCTGACAAAACTTGACGTAAAACAGTGCATCATTGCAGGGAACTCGCTGGGTGGCTCAATTGCATGGAATTTTGCAGTGAAATACCCCGAAAAAGTATCAAAAATGATTTTAGTAGATGCTGGAGGCTATGCCATGAAGTCAAAATCAGTACCAATTGCTTTTCAAGTAGCAGGTTGGCCAGTTGTAAAGAATCTGTTTAAATACGTTACGCCTCGCTCAATTGTACAAAAAAGTGTAGAAAATGTTTATGCTGATAAAAGCAAAGTAAACGACGATTTGGTTGACCGTTATTTTGAATTATCGCTCCGTGAAGGTAATCGTCAAGCATTTATTGATAGAATGTCGGAGTTTAGAAATAAAGGAATTATTAATGATAAAACCGCTAAAATCAAAGATTTAGCAATGCCTACACTCATTATTTGGGGCGATAAAGATTTACTAATTCCGCTTGAAGTTGGCGAAAAATTTCATGCAGATTTACCTAATGATACTTTGGTAGTTTTCAAAAATTTAGGACATACGCCAATGGAAGAAGATGCTGAGAAAACGGCGGCAGTAGTGAAAGAATTCTTGAAGAAATAAATCGGAATTATCATACGCAGAGTAAAGACAAGGCATGCCTTGTCTTTACAACATAAATTGTCAAATATCCAGAAATAAGACCTAATAATGAATCCATATTAGACTGGAATAGTCAGGAGTTTTATGACTTACGAACGCTGTTCCCAAATCTGCACTAAATTAATAATCACTTGGGTAGCTTTTTCCATATCTTGCACCGAAACCCATTCGAGTTTTGAGTGAAACGCATGTTCGCCTGCAAAAATATTCGGACACGGCAAACCCATAAATGATAACCGTGAACCATCAGTTCCACCTCTAATACTTCGTTTTTCAGCTTTAATACCTGCTTGTTCGATAGCTTCCAAAGCATAATCTGTCACCTGCGGATAATTCACCAAAACTTCTTTCATATTGCGGTATTGTTCAATTACTTTAAAATCAACCTTTGAGTTAGGGTAATTTATAAGAATCTGATTAACAATATTTTGCAAGAAAGTTTCTTTTTCATGCAACCCCGCCACCGTAAAATCTCGAATGATAAAATCAAGTTTTACCGATTCTTGAATCCCCGAAATTTGGGTTGGATGAATGAAACCTTCCATGCCTTCGGTAGTTTCGGGTGAAAGGGTGTCTTTGGGTAAAGCAGCCAAAATATCTCCCGCAATTTTCATGGCATTTTCGAGCTTACCTTTCGCAAAACCAGGGTGTGTACTTATCCCATGAATAGTAAGACTCACACCATCGGCCGAAAAAGTTTCGTCTTCGAGTGTGCCAAGGTTTTCACCATCCATTGTGTAGCCAAAATCAGCACCAAGTTTAGCTAAATCAACTTTCTCTGTGCCACGTCCCACTTCTTCATCAGGTGTAAACAATATCTTTATTGTTCCATGCTTCACCTCAGGATTTTGCATCAAGTATTCGGCCGCAGCCATAATTTCAGCAACTCCTGCTTTATTATCAGCCCCCAACAAAGTTGTTCCGCTGGCCGTGATTATGTCGTTACCGATTTGTTCATTTAAATCGGGGTGTTCGGCTACTTTAATTACTTGAGTAGAATCATCAGGCAATACAATATCTGTTCCGTCCCAATTAAAATGAATGAGTGGCTTCACTCCTGCCCCACTACAATCGGGCGAGGTATCTACGTGTGAGCAGAAACAAATTGTTGGCACATTCTTATTGGTATTACTCGGAATCGTGGCATAGACATATCCCCATTCATCAAGATGAGCATCAATAATACCTAAATCTAATAGCTCTTGCACCAGCAATCGACTCAAATCTTTCTGTTTTTCGGTAGATGGATTCGATGGTGAATTTGGGTCTGATTGCGTGTCAATTTGGACATACTTCAAAAACCGAGTACTTGCACTAAATGGCTGATGTTTTTTCATAAAAATCTCAAGCGTTAACGATTGAAGCTAAATCTGCTGGCGAATAATTGATGTTTTTCAAGGTCTTGTCATCACCTTTTCTATACACCAAAAACTTACCTTCTATTTCTTTATAATAAGACTCCGTTCCTTTTTCGGCGTAGTGCTTCATGGTAGCTTCGGCTTCCTCTACTGTATTACAAGCCTTACTCATATTAGAGCGTTGCACCTCATCAAACAAAGTTCTAAATTTTTCGCCCAAACCAAACTCTAAAATCGCACCTGCCAATACATATTGAATATCGGCCAGTGCATCGGCCACTTCTACAATATTATTATCATTGATTGCTTCTTGAAGCTCCTTTAGCTCTTCGGCTATGAGTGAAATCCGAAGGTCACAACGTTGTTTTGAAGGAATTTGTGGGGTTTCTAAAATTGGATGCTTGAATGTGCGATGAAACTCGGCTACTTGATTGAGGCAATCTAAATTTTGCATAATTTGATTTTATTCTTTTTAAACATTAAATGCATACACTTTGCTAAAGTAATATTATCTTTGAAACAAATTTAGGGCAATTTCTTTCTTCTAACTTTAAGATACTCTGTTTTAGAAAAAATTTTTGCCGTAAAATAAATAAAGCGATATTAGCGTTTGCAAAGTTGAACAAATTTCAATAATATTGCTACGTAACTGAAGCCAAAAAATCAAAACCCATCAAATCATGAACAAATTTTATAGAGTTCTTTCAGTAGTATCACTCACATTATCTGTAGCTTTCTGGTCATGTAGAGGTGACCAAGGTCCTCAAGGCCCTGCTGGTGCTCAAGGTCCTGCAGGAACTCCTGGTACAAATGGAACTAACGGTACTAATGGAACTAACGGTACAAACGGTACAAACGGAAAAGACGGAAACGCTAACGTAAAAGGTGCAGAAGTAACAGTAAAAGTAGCAGACTGGAAAACAATTGATGCTGCTGGTCTTGGTACTGGTGCAACTGGTAAAACAGGTGCTTTCTCAGTAATTGATGCTAACGTAAAAGCAACAATGTTTGTTTTTGCTTTCGTAAAAGTTGGTACACAGTTTGTGGCTTTACCACGTGTAATCATCAAAGAAACTGATGGTGCAACTGAGCAAGTAAACTTTGGTTATGAAACTGGCAAAGTAAATTTCTATTACAGTTCACAAACTGCTGCTATCGGTGGTAGCAAAAGTTATGCTCCTCAAACAGACCTTACTTTCTCTTACGTTACAGTTGAGAAAACAGTTGGTCAGGCTATGCAAAGCGAAGGTGTAAACCTCAGAAGCCGTGAAGCTGTAATGACTTACTTAGAGCAACACAAAAATTAATCGTAAACTACACAATCAAAAAGTAAGTTACGAAGCAAAAAAAAGCCTTCCCTTTGGGAGGCTTTTTTTGCTTAATATTCGTTAATAAAGGAAATACACATTACATTTCATGAAACAACTTTTTGGTATCTTATTTTTTTTAATGTTTTCAGTAACATCATTTGCACAACTCCTTAATGACAACGAGTCTAAGCAGCTGATTATCAAAGGATTAGACAAGTTATACAACTATGAATTTAAAGAAGCCGATTCATATTTCCACCATGTAAAAGCCAAATATCCAAAACATCCAGTAACACCACTACTAAGTGCATTACAAGTACAGTGGCAGAATTTACCTGTTGAACAAAACCCGAAAGCCTTAGCACAATATCTTGCTCTGCTTGAAAAATGCCAACTTTCAGCTGAGACTTTGCTACAAGACCAAAGCAAAAAAGCTGAAGCTATTTTCTTTTTAGTTGCTTCGCATGGATATATCGCCTTAGTGCTTAATTATAAAAAAGAGCAAGTAAAAGCCGCCAACGAATCTCGTAAGGCTTATGGTTATCTGAAAGATGGAAAACAGTTGATTGAGAAAAACCCTGAGTTTTTGTTTACTTCGGGTTTGTATAATTTTTACAGAGTTCAGTACCCTGAAACCCATCCGATAGTCAAACCTGTTATGATCTTCTTTGAAAATGGCAATAAAAAAATTGGTATTCAACAGCTTGAACAAGCTGTTCAGAAATCGGTTTTTTCTCGCATTGAAGCAGCATTTTATTTAATGAATGTCTTCTTAAAGTACGAGTCTAATTATTCAAAAGCTTTAGTTTATTCCAAGTGGCTACATGAGCGTTATCCAAATAATTTAGTCTATACAATGCGTCATGCAGAAAGTTTGATTATGAACGGAAAAATTGATGATGCGTTGCCACTTATTCAACAATTAAAACGTACTAATGATAAAGTATATGTTTTGGCAGGAAATCTGTTTGAAGGATTAATTCTCGAAAAGTCTAAAAAAAATGATAAAGCCGCCGCCGAACACTACACAAATGTATTGAAGATGCAACCCAACGAACGCTATACAAATGATTATTACGCAATGGCTTACGCAGGTCTGGCTCGGATTTCGATTCGTTCAGGAAATAATAAACGAGCTGAAGAACTATATCGTAGATGTTTGGAATATGCAGAATATAAATCAACAGTTAGCGAAGCTAATAATTTCATAAAGTAGCTACGCTCATGTACATTTACATTAAAATTATCAAAATATTCCCGATATTGATGGAACCTTTTGACTGATGCTTACTTAATTTTTCTTTTTTATGAAAAGAGCCTTTACGTTATTCTTTTTTTCTATTAGCTTCGCTTTAATGGCTCAGACGCTTCCTGAGGGGGTTCCGAGTTTAGACGAATCGAAGAACCTTTTTCAACACGAAGAGAAGTTTAGAGATTGGCTCTTTCAACAACCTAAAAGTACTCGTGGATGGAAATGGATGGCTCGCTACGAACATGAACTTCTAAGAAGAATTGATACAACAGGCTCAATGCCGTCAAATGAAGTTTTACTCAGTACTAATCAAAATATTGAAAATCTTAGAAAAAACGACAGAAGTTCACGCAAAAAAACATCTTCTTGGATTCCTTCTGGGCCTTATGGTAGCCAAGAACTATTCGGCATTGGCCGAGTAAACTGTATTGCATTTCACCCAAAAGATAGTTTAACTTTCTATATCGGTTTTGGTCAAGGAGGAATTTGGAAAACTACCAATGGTGGAGAATCATATACGCCACTGGGCGATAATTTACCTATTTTAAGAATCAGTGGTATTACTCTTGACCCCAATAATCCTGAAATTATCTACATTTCATTGGCTGATTTCGCCTATATTGGCTATGACCTTTACACTGCCGACCGAAAACGGAATACTTACTACGGTATCGGTGTTTGGAAGAGTATTAATGGAGGCCAAACTTGGCAACAAACTGGACTAAAAAACCAACTCTCAGAAGGTATTAACTCAATTACTCGAACTATTTGGGTAAATCCACAAAATTCTAAGGAGGTTATAGTAGTTGGTACAAAAGGTATTTTCAAATCGTTTGATGGTGGAGAATCATGGTCGAATAAAGTCTTAGATAAAATGACATCTGCACTCGTGCAGCATCCTACCAACTCAAATATTCTTTTTGCTTCTGCCGTTTATGTGGCAAGTACCAAGCAAGGAGAAGCTGGAATATGGAAGTCAGAAGATGCAGGAAATACTTGGCGATATTTGTCAACAGGCATCGGTAAAACAAATGTGCAACGAGTAGAGGTAGCTATTTCACCAACAAATCCTAACCTCATCTATGCCGTAAGCTGTGATGTCAATAATGGTTTTGAAGGCTTTTATCTTAGTTCTGATAATGGAGACACTTGGCAAAAATCAGCCTTTCGAGGCAACCTTCTTTCTACTTCTTATAATTCAACTGGTGGACAAGGTTTTTATGACTTGTGTATTATGGTGCATCCTACTAAACCACAAACCATCTATGTTGGAGGCTTAATACTGAACGAAACAAACGATGGCGGCACCACATGGCGTCAAGCTACGGGTTATTACACTATTCACCCTGACCAGCACGCTTTTGGCTATAATCCACTTAACAAAACTATTTATTTGTGTAATGATGGAGGAGTTTACGCCACCAAAGAAATCATTGCCAGTACGATTGCCAACCTATCTTGGAAATTCGTATCGACAGGTGTAAATGCAACGTCGTGTTATCGACTTGGCCTTTCGTCAGATGGCAAAAAAATTCTGACAGGAGCTCAAGATAATAATATGTTTTTGATGCAAGACGAAAAACCATGGACAAACGAATTTGATGGTGATGGAATGGAAGGTGCTTTCAGTAAAAACTATATTTATGGTTCTTCTCAATATGGTTTTATTAGTTTTTTTGACCTTAATGATAGTCGAAAAAGGCAGATTCCTGTATTTCCACCAGCTACCAATAACGATACTGGAGAATGGACAACCCCATTTGTGATTAATGAAAAGAGTAATCAAGTAATTATTGCGGGCGGAAATGTACATAAATTAGACATCGCTCAGGATAGGTCTCAACTCAAAACCATATCAAATTTCAGAATTTACGGCACAACTCGCTATCCACAAGTTTCAACGGCTTTGGCTGTCCCGAAATCTGATGCCAACATTATTTATATAGCAAAGAAAGCAACGCCAATCCAAAAACAGTCGGCAGAGCTTTGGCGAACTGTTAATAATGGTGCATTTTGGGAAAATATCACCAATGACATTTACAAAGATTCTTACATAACTTATCTTACAGTAGATGATAATCATCCCGAACGTATTTGGGCTACTTTAAGTAATTTTGAAGAAAACAAGAAAGTTTTCTATTCGAGTAATGGTGGGAAAAATTGGGAGAATATTAGCTATAATTTGCCAAATATTCCCGCAAATACCATTGTTTATCAATCAGATGACGAAACTGATATTCTATATGTAGGTATGGATATTGGGGTTTATTACATGGTTGAAGGTACAAAAGAATGGAAACCATTATTGGGTAATTTACCCAACGTAATTGTTCATGAACTCGAAATAAATACCGAAACCAAAAAGCTTTATGCAGCTACCTTTGGTCGAGGTATTTGGGTAACGGATTTACTCAACGAAAAGTCTCCGCAATCAACTGATTTTTATGAGATGGAAGTTATCCTTTCTCCCAATCCGAATAATGGTATTTTTACTCTTCAAGCCAACTACAATGAGATTGAAAAAATACAAATTATTGATATTCTGGGGAGAATTAGATATGAAGAAAATTTACAGCTTAAAGCTTTAAAATTTGGCAAAAATTTTGAAGTAAAAAACTTACAGTCAGGTATTTACTTCATTAGACTTTCATCTGGCAATTTTAGCAAAGTTATAAAAATGGGCGTTAATTAAATCCATTTCATATCCTCTTGATAAGTATAATTACCCAAATCAAGCATTGGCATTGATATTGTAGTTAAAATACAGCACTATTCAAACTACAAAAACGATGCAAGAGTATATCCAAATTCCGACCGAATACATCGAGCAAATACTCGAAAAAACCACTGGAGTAAGACCAAATCTCCAAGATGAGTTGATTTATTTACGCACTTCTCTAAATTATCTCCGAGAAGGAATGAATGTTGAAGAAGCCATTGACTTAGCCACGATTGATTATCTAATGGCAAGCTAATTTTTATTCAGATTTTGATTATACAGAATACTCTCAACGAGCAAAAATTGCGAGGTCGCATAAAGCACAAAATATATACCTATTCCTTAGCTGAAATGTCGATACAATAAATTGAAGGCTAACCACAGATTAGACATAACCAATAAGAAAACCCCTGCAAAACCCATAAAAAATGCTTTAGACGGTATTGGTCGAAAATAAGCCATCCAACAAAGCACCATCATTTGGGTAGAATAAACAAAACTTATTACAAGAAGACTATTAGGTGTATAAGTAATCAGAAAATAAGCTAAACCTAAAAAAAATAGAATTGTAAGTATAATTATTTTCCAGTCTTTGATTACTGAAGAAAAAGCGGGTAAAAAACTACCTTCATTTCTAAAAATGTTGATATACATAAATTGGGTTAGGTAAAACCCAACTGTGTTGATAAACATCAATAATTGAAAGTCTTTAAAAAATAGGAGAAGGAGCCCACCAGTTGCTGTAAAAAGTAGAGCTTCAATTAAATACAAATCAACCAGATCAAATTTTGCTTTCTTATTCTTATATTGAATGGTATAAAAAACCAGAATTATATTTAAAAACAATTCTAATCCTCCTATTTTTTTCATGATATCTCGCTCTTGAAAGAAATCGAAGAAAAATAAAGCAGGAATAAAACCATAATACAGCAAAAGGAAAGCTTTCTTCATGTCAGTAACAATATACTCATCATAATCGAAGAGTACATTTCTTATATTCATTATGTAATAATAAGAAAATTAAGCGAAAAACAAGCAGCTTAATGAATATTATTACTTATAAAATTGTTAGGCTACTACTAACACTTGACAAACGTCAATCAATACACGACGTTTAGCATTCATGAGCTAATTAAAAGGTATTTAGTTTATTTTTTTATATTCTAAATACCTTATAGTTAATAATTTATAGGAGTTCTTTACGTTTCAAGATTGATTCAAATAATTTCAAATCATGCTCACTATTAAAAACTGTAAATGGAAAGCGTAAAAATTGACCTTTACCGATGATTAATAAAAAAGCATCAGCCATTCGTTCTGCCGACTGAATACTTTCCCATTTCATAATTCCACCTTCTTTTTGATTGATTTTAACTAAAATTTGGCGGCTATCAATCTCGTACATAAACTTGTCGAACATTTGTTTGTTTTGCTCCATTTGTGAGGCCGCATAAAATTGTGCATACCAAAACAACACATAAAGACCACCACCCACTACGGATACTACTGGAATCCACCAGTTTTTGTATGCTCCCGAGAAATGAAGAACCAAACCCAATAAAAAAATAGCCGCTGGAATCAACAACCATTTCCATTCGTTTTTCATGTGACGCTTAAACGAAATACTCACATATTCTTTGGGGTCTAAGGCAAATTTTTTAGTTTTTACTATCATCTTATTTTATTGTCATTAAATACTCAATCGGTGCTTCAATATCTGTCAAATTTTTGATATTCTCCTTATTTTTTTAATTCCAAGAAATCATTTTCAGTTTGTTTGCCTTGTTTTTAAAGCATCAACACAACATAATCTCCTTTCTATCAGCAAATTAAACATCAAGCATTTAACATTGATCATTATGCATAAACACTCACTTATGATTTGAAAACACAAAAATAGAAAAAGGCTCTGACAATTTCAGAGCCTTTCCTATTATTTTGTCATAAGTATCTATAAAATTCGTAAGTAGAGCAATATCACCCCTCTCTAAACTGAATCGTATCAATCACATATTTATTGGCATCAGCACGACGAACCAAGATATAAACCAAGAAATCTTTGTTTCGACTGCGATACGTGCCTACACTGTAACGAAGGTCAGCGTTTGATGCTCCCTGATAAACATACTGAAATGCTAATGGGGGATTTTTTTGAAAGAACGATTTAAAAATCTGCTCTGCTTGTTGTGCTGAAATTTTTTGGAAGTCGATTTTTTCTGAATCTATCACCAGTTCAACTTGCTGGTTTAGACAACTTGCCAACATTCGAGGGTTTCCACCTCTAAACGACATCCTGATTCTGTCAGCCAGCTCATTATCCTCTCTTCTTCTCTTGGTGTCATCATCATTTGGACGTGTGGCACTCGTAAGAAAAATGAAAACGATTGCTGACATTAAGTATTTCATGAACTTCATAATGATTAAGTTTTGACTATCTTTGTTCGTTAATATTATTTACTAAAGTCATTTGCACAAACTATGCCAAAAAATTACTAAACGGATACGTTTTTTCGCATTGGATCAGTCCAAAAGAGCTTCAAAGTAGTAGTATCAAAATTCAAACCAATTATTTTGTTTTTAAATCTTAGGCACAATAAATCAAGTATAAAAAGTTTATTTTATGTCAAATCAGTTATTAAATAAGACCCAAACTCTTCAAAAAATTCGTAGAATTGCCTATCAAGTTTATGAACAAAACTTTGAAGAATCCTCGATAATTATTGCAGGAATCAATGGAGAAGGCTACACTTTTGCCGAAATCTTAGTGAAAGAATTGAAACAAATCTCAGCAATTGATGTTAGCATCGCACGTGTATCTTTTGACAAGCAAGCAACCGAACAACCAGAAATAAATATTGAAAGTAAAGTAGATACTTTTCGCAATAAAAACATCGTTTTATGTGATGATGTACTCAATACAGGGAAAACTTTGGCATTTAGTTTGCGTCCGTTTTTGAGTATTCCAATCAAAAAATTACAAGTTGCCGTAATCGTTGACCGCAACCATCCTAATTTTCCGATGGCGGCAGATTATGTTGGATATTCGCTTTCAACAACCCTCAATGAGCATATTCAGGTAATTTTGAGCGACGAAGAAAAAACAGGAGTTTATATTTATTAAGAAAAAGTATTCTATGCACCAAATACAGGTTTTGAAAGTAGTAGTTGTTATGATTGTTGGCATTTGGCTCGGAAGCTGCAAAAACTCAGACCAAGAATATTCGCCAAAACCTCGGGGATTTAATCGAATTGATTTGCCTCCGCATCAATATCAAACCTTACCGAACGAACATCCCTATACCTTTGAGTACTCAAAGGAAGCAATTATTCAGCTTGATACTTTCAAAAAAGCCGAACCGCATTGGATAATTGTTTATTATCCAAAACTCAATACTCGTATCCAGTTTACATACAAGCCCGTCAAAAATGACCTCGGCAGATTGCAAAACATGATGGGGGATGCAGCAAAATTGGCATTTAACCACGATAAAAAAGCTTATTCGATAACAGACAAGATTTTGACTACGAAAAGTGGAAAACGAGCAGTTATTTTTGAATTAGAAGGCGAAGTGCCAAGTCCTTACCAGTTTTTTGTGACTGATAGCACCAAACATTACCTCAGAGGAGCGGTATATTTGATGACAGCAACTGAAAATGATTCACTGAAGCCAATCATTGATTACGTCAAAATTGACTCAAGACATATTCTTGAAACGCTTAAATGGCAATAACTACAACTTATAGATAAATTTAAACTTAAAGTGTAGCATATCGTCGGTCTTCATGCCAAATAATGATGGTCGCTCAACTTTATAATCAGTGAGCGACACATCAAATTTACCTTCAAAGACCAATTTATTTATAAAATCTTCACGAGAAGCTATAATTGTCATTGGCTTTGTTATCCCATGAAACGTCAGATTCCCTTCCACGGTTAGCATCTCAGCTACGGCCTTTATTTTTGTACTAACAAACGTTACCTTCGGGTATTTTAGAGCTTCTAAAACCTCTAAAGCATGTGAATCTCGATTCGGATTACCACTATCAAATGATTGTACTTTTAACGATACCGCTACCTGTTCAATTCCTTTCGTTGCTTTATTATAGACTACTATCGCATTTACATCTTTACAGACAGCCTCCCAATCATGCATGGGGTGTTTCATTTCGTAAGTAATCGTCGAAACACTTTTATCGGCAAAAATCTTAGTCAAATCTTGCTGTGAAAAAGCCATTAATGGAAGTAAAATAGCTACGAGGATTCTTGAGAGCGTTTTCATTGCAGTTCTTTAATGTTTATTTTAAAATCGGAATAACAGAAGTAAATTCGCCATTTCCTCACTTTATATTGAAACTCAAATTAAACTTTAAATTGATAAAATCTTCAGTTTTTACGCCAAAGAGCGAAGGCCTATCTACCTTATAATCAGACAATAATACATCAAATTTACCATCAAAAGCTATCTTATTGGCAACATCATTTCGGTTTACAGTAATCGTAATTGGCTTCGTAACGCCATGGAAAGTAAGGTTTCCGTCAATGCTAAGGGCATTTCCATTAGGTTTGATTTTTGTACTAACAAAAGTCACTTTCGAAAACTTTAAACCTTCTAATACCTCCAATGCGTGTGAGTCACGGTTAGAATTTCCACTATCAAACGACTCTACTTTAAGCGAAACCACCACTTGATCAACGCTCTTGGTTGCTTTATTATAAACTATCACGGCATTTACGTCTTTCGAGACACCCTCCCAATCGTGCATTGGATGTTTCATGGCATAAATTACCTTTGAAACACTTTTATCGGCAAATATCTTACTTACATCTTGTTGCTGTGCGACTCCAAAAAAAGAAATCAGCGACAAAACAAGGCAACTATATGTTAGTTTCATTGATTAGTATCAAAAATGTGAGAGTTGAGTCTAAAACTCAAATTTAATCATTGCGATTGCGGCTAAATAGCCTCCAACTGCGGTATAAGCAGCGGCACGGTGATAAGGCTTTAATTTATAATTATCACTAATTCGAGGACCTAAGACATTGGTAGCAATCATAGCAGAAAGATGCACATAAGACAAATATCTATGAACCTTAATATTGCTGATACCTTTTCTGTTTAGCATCGCAGGAGGGGCTGTAAAGGCCATTAAAGCTGTTGTTGCATAGCCAATATTTACACCTGTTGCTACTGCTCCGTGAGTCTTCTTAAGTTTATCACTGTATGTTTCATTTTTATACAAACGAGAGCCTAAAATTCCTTGTGTAATCATACCCGCTGCTGTAATAAAACCCAGTGTTTGATGGATTTTAAACATATTTCTACGAATCTTTAATTCTCGCTCACGATTTTCGAGTGTTAACTTCGGAGCAATTCCAGTTCTTCGATATAGCCCATGCTCACCCCAAAAAAGCCTTTGAGATAAAAGCATTCGTTTGGGCAGTAATTCCGTTTTTGCAGTTCCTGCATCCAAATCGTTTAAAAGACTATCGGCATCGGTCTGGGCAAGAGCTTGATTTATAATTGTAGAAGATACGAATAACAGCAATACAAGAATTTTCTTCATGATAATTAATAAGGTATAAAAGTTTAGAAAAGAAATATAAAAAGAAAGCCAAAAAATTTGGCTTCCTTTATTCATCAAAACACATACCCCTAAACAATAATTACTATATGTATTTGAAAAACACTTAAAACTTTGTTTATGTAATTTTCCAATTTACATAAATAACTAAAGAAATGACTAGGGTAAACTATGCTGTAACCCAATATAATGGTACAGACTTAGATATCTTTAAAATAAATTTATCAGTTTACGGTAATCAATTTCTATAATTACTCCTTATATATACGTAAAATTAAAAACAATGGATTTATGTTTTTTAAAATTTATACATAATTTGTTGAGAAATTTAGAAAAGGGTATTAAGCTTTGATTTTTAAGGAATTTCCGCTATTTAAAAGTTCAGTCTTATACACAGCAAGAGCTTTTGTGGCTGGGTCTTTCGATACAGTTCCGTCGGTCTTAAATTGCGACCCATGATTCGGACAAAGAAAATCGTTTGTACCACTTCTATAATTGATAGTAGTACCTTGATGTGTACAAACTTTTGATAAAGCTACAAAAGTACCTTTGGCATTGGCAATAATGATGTCACCTACATAAGTAAATTCACCTTCAGTTTTTAATTTCACAAAATTAGAATTAGTCAAATCTATTGTAAAATCAATTGCTCCCGATGTAGTCCCTGTTACACCTGAATTTGTGTTTGTTCCACCACCAGTTGTAGGGCTTGGTGTGGGGTCATCTGAGCTACTTGAGCAAGATGTAAGCCCTGTACCCAGACAATAAAACGACATTAAAGCCGCACTACTCATTCCAAGTTGCTTCAAAAATTGTCCTCTACTTAATTGTGATGTTTCCATAAACTAAAAATAATTTTTAGATAAATTTTAGACTCGATTGAAATAATAGATGTATCTTCTTTAATGGCCATTATAAAAGAATTCTCTTTGTTTATTGTCAGATACGAGAATAGATCAAGCAAGGTTGCAGAAGTGATGAAAACTTTTTTATAAAAATTTAAGAAGGAGTGAAATTGAAGATAGCATTAAAAGAAAACGCCCGATAATTAGAAAATTATCAGGCGTTAACGATTTTTTAATCGCAGCGACTTCGTGACCCTACGGGGAATCGAACCCCGGTTTAATCCGTGAAAGGGACTTGTCCTAACCGCTAGACGATAGGGCCGACTGGTTCCATATTATCGTCTGCGATTGTAAATCGTGGTGCAAAAGTACAATAAATATTTCAAATTACAATGACCTAAAATGTAGTACCCCTGCATAAAAAGCAAAATGCTCAATAATCAGTGATTATTGAGCATAAATTCGTCAAATCGCAGCGATTTCGTGACCCTACGGGGAATCGAACCCCGGTTTAATCCGTGAAAGGGACTTGTCCTAACCGCTAGACGATAGGGCCGACTGGTTCCATTTATCGTCTGCGTTAGCGAATTGTGGTGCAAAAGTACGGCAATAATTTTAATGTGCAATAGCACACTTCAAAAAAAGTTTAAAATAAGAAAAATTCTTGCAAAAGTCATATATAAAAACAAAAACATCATATTTTCAAGGCTAAAAAGAAAATAATCATAATTTTTATGAAATACTTTGCCTGACCTTCGCAAATCATTTTTCTCTTCTCTATCTTTGAAGAATCTTAACACTTCAAAACATTCATTGTCTAATGAGAAAGATTTCTTATTGTTTTTTCTTATTTCTTAGTTTTCTAAACTTATCAGCCCAAACAACCAAAACTCCTGACGAATTTTTGGGGTATAAACTCGGCACAAAATTCAGCTTTCATCACCGCATCGTTGATTATGTGAGATATGTAGCGGCACAAAACCCAACGCAAGTCAAAACCATTGACTATGGAATGACATTTGAAGGTCGCCCGTTGATGGTAGCTATAATCGCTTCTCCAGAAAACTTAGCCAAGATTGAAGAAATTCGTACCAATAACTTGAAAAGTATCGGCCTCATGGAAGGCAAGCCAACGGGCAAAGTTCCTGCCATTGCTTGGTTGAGTTATAATGTACATGGTAATGAAGCCGTAAGTTCAGAAGCTGTTTTGCAGGTTTTATATGAGCTTTTGAATAGAAATAATACAACTACTCAAAACGTATTGAAAAATACAGTTGTAATCCTCGACCCGTGTATCAACCCTGATGGCCGTGACCGATATGCTCAATGGTATAATCGTGTGGCAAATCAAGGCGGAAACCCCGCTCCTTTTGCTATCGAACACCGTGAACCGTGGCCAGGTGGACGTTTCTCGCATTATATTTTCGACCCCAACCGTGACTGGGCTTGGCAAACACAAGAAATTTCGCAACAACGAGTGAAACTTTATAACCAATGGATGCCACATCTGCACGCCGATTTTCACGAAATGGGCTATAATACACCGTATTACTTCCCGCCATCAGCAAAACCTTATCACGAAGATTTGAGCAAATGGCAACGTGAATTTCAACAAACGTTGGGCGAATTCAATAAAAAATATTTCGACAAAAATTACTGGTTATATTTCTCGAAAGAAAACTACGACTTGCTTTATCCAAGCTATGGCGATACTTATCCTTCGTATAACGGAGCAATCGGTATGACTTATGAGCAAGGTGGTGGCGGTGCTGCTGGTTTGGCGATTGCCAAAGAAGATGGCGATACACTTACGCTAACGCAACGTATTTCGCATCATTTTGCTACAAGTATGGGGTCGTTGGAAGCTATTTCGAGTCGTGCTGATAAAACGGTGGATGAATTTACCAAGTTTTTTACCGACAAAACTGCCAATGGTTACGGCACTTACAAATCGTTTGTAATGAAAACCAAAGGTGATGAAGCGAAGGTTCAGGCCTTGACGAGCCTTCTGGATAAACTCCAAATCAATTATGGTTTTGCAGCTAAAGAATCTACGGCAACTGGTTTTGGTTATCAAAGCTTGAAAGACGAGAGCTTCAAAATAGAAACTAATGATTTGATTATCAGCACCTATCAACCAAAAGGAACATTTGTAAAGATTTTGTTTGAACCCAAAACAGCCCTCGAAGACTCGGTAACTTATGACCTCACAACTTGGTCGTTGGCGTATGGTTACGGTTTAAAGGCTTTCGCTACCAAAGAAAAATTAGCAGTAGGTAACTCGCAAATGACAAGCGTTAAACAAGCAAGCATAGAAGGCAAACCTTATGCGTATGTAGCAGCATGGAAATCGTTTGAAGATGTAAAGTTTTTATCGAAAGTTTTGGCAGCGGGCATCAAAGTAAGATTCAACGAAAATCCGTTCGAGATTGACGGTAAAAAATTTGATGCGGGTTCGTTGATTATTACTCGCACCAATAATGAGCGAATGGGAGATAAATTCGATAAAACGATTTTATCAGCCGCTAAAGAATTTAATATCAATCTTTTAGGCACTACTTCAGGCATGGTTATGAGCGGAAATGATTTCGGTTCTGGTTCAGTAAATGTACTTAAAAATCCAAGAGTTGCTTTGATTGCGGGTGATGGTGTAGTTTCAACGGCTTTTGGCGAAGTTTGGCATTTCTTCGAGCAGCAAATCAAATACCCGATTACGGTAATTGAGGGAAGTTCGTTTTCAAGAGTACCACTTGAGCAACTTGATGTAATTGTTTTGGCTGATGGTAGTTATGACCGAATTTTTGGTAATGGCGATGCTTTGAAAAAATGGATTCAAAACGGTGGAAAAGTAATTGCTCTCGAAGGTGCAACTGGCTATTTTGCCGATAAAGATGGGTATGCTTTGAAACGTAAAAAAGATGCTTCAGCAAACGATAAAGCCGAACTCAAAACCTATGGTACTCGTGAGCGTGAGGGAATCATGGAGCAAATTCCAGGAGCTATTTTTAAGGTAGAAATTGACAAAACGCATCCACTCGGCTACGGCACAGATGGTTTTTATTATGCACTCGTGCGTGATGTTTATAACTATGATTACATGAAAGATGGTTGGAATGTAGGGTATATCAAAGAAAACAATCATATAACTGGTTTTGCAGGAAAAATTGCGAAAGAAAAAATGAAAAATACGCTAACTTTCGGTGTGCAAGAAATGGGGCGTGGAAAAATTGTTTACATGGCCGATTCTCCACTTTTCAGAGGTTTTTGGTATTCGGGTAAATTGATTTTTGGTAATGCTCTATTTACTGTGAATTAGACACGAGATGCGAGATTGGAGATACGAGATGAAAAAATCTCAATTCTTGTATCTCCAATCTCGCTTCTCACTTCTCAACTCTATAAAACTATGAACAACACTCGACGCTCGTTTCTGAAAACAGTGCCATTGGCAGGTGCAGCGGCTTTCTCAAGTCCAGTTTTTGCTGAAACACCTCAACCAACTACTAAAACCGCCAGCCGAATAAAACTCAGTGTGTCGAGTTATTCGTATTGGCATTTTAAAGGTGATAAATTCCCGATTGAAAAAGTAATTGACGAAGCAGCAAAACTCGGACTCGACGGCATTGATGTACTTCACCGACAAATGGACGGCGAAGAAAATGCTTATTTGCAGAAACTAAAAAAACACGCTTTCGTAAATGGAATTGCCATGACTTGTTTGTCGATTCACCAAGGTTTTGTTTCGCCCGATAAGGCAGTTTTGAAACAACACATTGACCATACTATTCATTGCCTTGAATTGGCCTACAAAATGGGGATTCCGTGTATGCGTTTGAATACGGGTCGTTGGGGAACTATCAAATCTTTCGATGATTTTATGGCCAAGCGAGGCATCGAACCTGCCATTGAGGGCTACACCGAAGATGAAGCTTTCAAATGGTGCATTGATAGTATTCAGCAGTGCATGAAAAAAGCCGAAGAATGTGGAATTTTGCTGGCTCTCGAAAACCACTGGGGACTTGGCTCAACTCCCGAAGGAATGCTTCGTATCAAAAATGCCATTGATTCGCCGTGGTTGGGGCTATTGATGGACACGGGTAATTTCTTAGAAAATCCTTATGACAAACTGGAGAAAATTGCCCCACAAACCAACTTCGTACAAGCCAAAACTTATTACGGTGGTGGCGAATGGTATTCGCTTGATTTAGATTACAAACGCATTGTTGATATTTTGAAAAAAGTAAATTATCAAGGATATATTTCGATTGAGTTTGAAGGAAAAGAAGACCCTAAATCGGGCGTTCAGAAAAGTGTTGATTTATTGAGAAAATACATATAAAACGATGTCCGATGATGGATATTCGATGTTGGGTGTTTTGATTTTGTAAATAAACCCAAGCCTCGAACATCGAATATCAAACATCAAGCATCCAGCATCAAAATAATGAGTTACAATATTCAAGTTTACACAGCCAAAACAATGTTGGCCGAAATGGAGGCCGAATCGGAGGATTTTTTCGATAATGATAAAAATCTGATTCCTTTCACAGAAAAGCAAATTCAGGTTTTAAAAGAACGTCTTTTAGAACAAAATTTTGAAATATCGAAAGAAGATAAAAAAGGCATTACTTTCAAAAACGATAATTTTGAAGGCATGAGAGCCATTCTGACTTCCAACGCTTTATACTTGCGTTCGAGCTTCGATGATGCTTTTGAAATAGGCATGATGGCGTCTGAATTGGCCGATTCGGGCGAATTTGCCAAATACGACCCTCAAGCTGATGGTTGGGAAGTTTTAGGCGAGTAATTGCTTGGCTTGGTATTCTTGCTGAAGTTCTTTCAAACACGAAAGACACAAACACGCTCCATCAAAATCCCAAACGGTTATTTCTCTGATATACTGCGTTTCATCGAATGTAAGGCGAGTATTTTGGCAGTCGCACCGACTGGCGTTATTTGCCTTACACGTAAAAATATTTCCACAGCGTGGGCAGCTATCGGGTGCGTGTTTGTTCATTTGGGCAATAAATCGGTAAAATAGTAGGTAGAAATGTGTTCGTTTCCGTCAGAATCTTTAAAATTATACGTTTTATCAACGGTTTCGCCAAGTTCAAAACCAATTGTTTGCTTGAAATAAGGTGCTTCGTAAACAAACGTATGAAATTCACCGTTTTCGCCACAGGGGTCTATATTTGCGGGAAGTTCTTTGATAAAGTCTCGGTCGAGGATTTTTCCGCAAAAAGATTTATCCAGTACATTTCCATTGACACTCACTACAATAGTTTTGAAGCCTAAATCCCAAAACTCAGCCAAAAGTTCGAGCGAAGGGCGTTTCCAGATTGGAAAAACACCTCTCATGCCAAGCATAGTCAAACGTTCTTCTCGATGCTGACGCAAATCTTCTAAGAAAATATCTCCAAAAATCGAGTATTCAATACCTTTTTCTACCATTGGCCTAAGCATTGCTGCCATTTGGGCATGGTATTCTTCCATCGAAACAGTTTCTGAAAGGCGAACTTTTACTAATTCCAATCCAATACTTTCAGCTTGTTTGTCGAGCAGTTCTTCACGCACACCGTGCATAGATACACGCCCGAAAGCATCGTTTACCGTTGTTAGCAAACTCTGAACATCATAGTTTTTATCTTTCAAAACATGGTAAAGCGACAAAGCAGAGTCTTTCCCGCCCGACCAATTCATCAATGCTTTTTTCGGTGACTTTGTCTGCATGATTTGTGTATTTTCGTTTACTCAGCAAACCTCTTTTTCAAGTGCTAAAAAATGGGTAAAGTTGCCTGAATCATTCATCAGCGGAAAAATTTCGATGTTGCAATTATAAACTTCTCCGTTTTTTCGATAATTGATAACCTTGGCTTTTAATGACTCAAATTTTTGTAGATTTTCACGAATTTTATTTCTACTTTTTTCATCTGTTTTTTCTCCTTGCAGCATCATCGGCTTATTACCAATCAATTCTTCTTCCGAATATCCTGTTAGTTTCACAAAATTATGACTTATCCAAATGATTTCTCGTTCTAAATTCGTGATAATTATCGAATAGTTTTCAAGCAAAAAATCTCGAAAAGGCAAATCTACCTGCCAAGAAAACTGCTTTTTCAAGGTTTCTATTTTTTTCAAATCTTCGGCAATATCTATTTGCTTTTGCAACAACGGATGAGCAATTCCCCAGCTATGCAAAGGCACATTTGCACCTGTTCTCTTCTGTCGTGATAATCCCGAAACAAAATCCATCTATCTATTTTTTAAAGTTAGGTTTGGCCACCAGTGCAGCCAAACCAGTTGAAATTTAAGCAAATTCAGTCACTCGTTCTCTTACTCGCTGAGCCGCCTCAATCATATTTCTAAGTGCCTGTTCGGTTTCTGGCCATTTACGGGTCTTCAGTCCACAATCGGGGTTCACCCAAAGGTTTTCGGCTGGTAAAACCTCCATCGCTTTTAGCAATAAAACTTCCATTTCTTCTACACTTGGCACCCGTGGACTATGAATATCATATACACCTGGCCCAATTTCGTTAGGATAATTGAATTTAGCAAATGCTTCGAGCAATTCCATTTGCGAGCGAGAGGTTTCAATCGTAATCACATCGGCATCCATTTCGGCAATATTTTCGATAATGTCATTAAATTCAGAATAACACATGTGAGTATGAATCTGAGTTTCGTCTTGCACACCCGAGGCCGAAATTCTGAACGCATCAATGGCATTTTTTAGATACGCTGCTCGTTTGGCTTGACGCAACGGAAGCCCCTCACGCAAAGCAGCTTCATCAATCTGAATGATTTTGATGCCAGCTCTCTCCAAATCAACCACTTCGTCACGAATTGCCCACGCAATCTGCATCATGGTTGTACTACGTGGCTGGTCATCTCGCACAAACGACCATTGCAAAATCGTAATTGGCCCAGTAAGCATTCCTTTCATGGGCTTTTGGGTCAGCGACTGAGCGTATTTGCTCCATTCTACTGTCATTGCAGTTTTTCGTTCGATATCGCCAAAAATGATGGGAGGTTTCACACATCGAGAACCATAACTCTGCACCCAACCATTTTCAGAAAATACAAAACCGCTGAGGAGTTCGCCAAAATATTCGACCATATCATTTCGCTCAAATTCGCCATGAACCAGCACATCGAAGCCTAATTCTTCTTGCCAAGCCACCACTTTTTGTGTGTGCAGTTTAATGAATTCGTTGTATTGAGCAACCGAAATTTCGCCCTTCTTAAATTTTGCTCGAATGGCACGAATTTCGTCAGTTTGTGGAAATGAACCAATGGTTGTAGTCGGAAAAAGCGGTAAACTTAAAATGCTTTTTTGCAAGCGTTGACGCTCCAAAAATGGGCTTTTTCTATCTAAATCACTTGGTTTAACATCGTTTACTCTATTTTTTACGTGTGATTTGTGAATCAAAGTCGAAGTTTGTCGTCGTTGAATTGACGCTTGATTTTTGGTAAGACATTCAATGTTTTGATTAACAACGACTTCATAAATTTCAGTTATTTCGATGAGTTTTTGTTGAGCAAAAGCCAACCAATCTTTTATTTCGGCCGAAATTTTTGTTTCGTTTTCCAAGTTACACGGCGTATGAATAAGTGAACACGATGGAGCAAGCATCACTCTATTTGTACCCAACGTTTTTATTGCTTTTTCAACAATAGGAATAACTTTTTTATAGTCGGTTTTCCAGATATTTCGGCCGTCAATCAAGCCAAGCGATAATGTAAAATCTTTAGGAATTTTGGGTAAAATTTCTTCTAACTGCTCGGGACATCTGACCAAATCAAGGTGCAATGCACAAATCGGAAGATTCAAAGCAGCAAGGATATTCTCCTGCAAGCCATCGAAATAAGTAGCCAATAAAATTTTGAGTGCAGGAAATTCTTTGCGAATGGTTTGATAAACGACTCTTAAAGCATCTTTGGTTTGGTAATTAATATCCAAAGCCAAGAATGGCTCGTCGAACTGAATCCACTCTGCACCTTCGTTAACGAGGCGGGCGACTAAATCACTATAAACTGGCAGAAGTCGGTCGAGCAAAGAGAGTTTATCGAATCCTTCCTCTTTTTCTTTACCAAGCAAAAGATAACTTACGGGCCCAATAATGACTGGTTTTGTAATAATTTCCCCATTTTTTGCTTCTCGAAACTCATTAATTATTTTTTCGGCGTTGAGTTTGAAGGTCTGAAAACGAGTAAATTCTGGTACAATGTAATGATAGTTGGTATCGAACCACTTGGTCATTTCCATTGCTTTGAGGTCGAAACCATTTTGTTGATAGCCTCTGGCCATTGCAAAGTACTGGTCAGCTTCGGGCAAGTGTTTCAGTACTTCAAAACGTTGAGGAATTACTCCAAACATCAAGCTGTGGTCTAAAACGTGGTCATAGAACGAGAAATCATTGCTTGGAATTAGGTCAATGCTCAATTCTCGCTGCAATTTCCAGTTTTCGATTCTGATTTTTTTCCCAACTTCAAGTAATTCTGAAAGAGAACTTTTGCCTGACCAGTAGGATTCACAGGCTTTTTTGAGTTGTCGATGGCTTCCGATGCGTGGGAAACCGAGGTTGTTTTTTAGCATACTGTTAAAGAGTTTGAGTGAAACAAAAGAGTTTTTAGAAAACCATTTGTTCATTTCCTAACGGTATGCTTTCACACTAAGATAGCAAGGAATAGCACTCGTAGCTCATGAGCGTACAAGCGAAATATGCCTGACCAATGCCTTATTCGTGAAAGCATTTTGTCGATACGTAGTTGGCAAGTATCCCGACTTAGAGGTAAAACCCTCAATACGGTTGCACGTCAGCTCGTGATTCTCACACGATTCCTTTTTAATACTACCTCATCAGTAGTAACCAAAAACGCTTTTATTGAAAGAACGCCCAAAGATAATAACGAATTTTATTATTCAGATATATAATCTATAATTTTTAAATAAATTAGAATATTTATCTAAAATATTTACAAATAAAGCAATTTTTATCTACATAAGGATATTTAAAAGCCTACTGTCAGAAAAACCGAAGATTGCGGTCGAGTTTTGAGTTCTCCACCACCTAAGTTTTGAACGAGAGGTTCTTGAAAAGTAAATCCAGCCGTAAACGCTTTGTAATAGGCTTGAACTCCAAGGCTACCGAGCAAAGTATAGCCTCCTGTTTGAGAATTTAGTACGCCATCTTTGCGGTCCTTAAAACCATAATCAATCGTAGAGCCGATATTTGGCATAATAGAAAGATGCCCGAAGTTTTTTGTATAAAAAGCTGTGATGGAAGCACTTAGTCGATTGCCGAATTTATAATACTCATTGCTCTTGGTCGAAATCCTCCCTCCTACTTCGGTGTTTAAACCCAATTTTTTATAACGAACAGTGTGAATGGCACTCAACAAAAAATCAGTACTACCCGTACCCAACTGAAAATTGGGGTTTACGGCTTCGCCACCATAACCATATTCAAACTTGCCAGTTGGGAGTTTTACTCCTCCACCAATCATTAAATTATGGTAGATTCCACTGGTATTAGTCGAATCCAGAAAAGTGTTTAACACATTATAATGAGCCAAAATTGTTGCATCACCCACGCCGTTTTTTCGCTCTTCAGTACCCGAATAAAGCAAGGTTTGTTGGTTATCGTTGTAAGGCAAAAATGCCATTACTTGCAAATTTTTGACGGGATAAAAACGTCCCCAAACTTCGAGTGTTTGGTAATCTTCTTTAGTTTTTAATAATTGGCTATTGAGGTGCGAATCGAAGCTCCGTAAACGATAACGCAGACCTACAAATTGGCTGCCCGAGCGAGGCAAAAGTCCAACAAATGAACTTCCGTTTGCACAACCACACAAATCGCAGGCCGACGCTGATAAACTACTGATTAGTAGCGTTATATATAGTAATTTCTTCATTATGTTTCGTTGCGGCACAAGTTTTCAA
Organism: Emticicia sp. W12TSBA100-4; assembly: GCF_040253585.1. Lineage (NCBI taxonomy): Bacteria > Pseudomonadati > Bacteroidota > Cytophagia > Cytophagales > Leadbetterellaceae > Emticicia > Emticicia sp. W12TSBA100-4. The sequence continues at coordinate 192,604 of NZ_JBELAU010000001.1, read as the reverse complement.
CTTCTGTGTTTAGAAAATTTTATTACTCAATCACAAGTTAGAAACTTGTGCTACTTTTATTTACAAATAGTTGTGTCCATTAGGCAGCAATCTCGCAGACGTTCTCGTTTATAAATATCGGCTTTCAACTCGTCAGCGTCAAAGCCGATTGAGGCGATGTATTTTTTCAAATTGGCAAGGTTTGTTTTGCTCGAATCAAATTTGATAATAATTTGCTTTTTCTCAACATCAACTATTACGTCTTTCACTCCTTTTTCAAAGACAATATTTCTACCTAAATTGTATTTGCATTTTTCGCATACTCGGTTGGTATTCACAACAGCAGATACAGGCTTATCAAAAACATTTGCACAAATACCTGATAATGAAAATGTTAGCGTAGAAATAAAGTCTTTGCGATTCATAGAACCTCCTATTTTTTGATATACTTATCGGGATTTTTCACAAAACTCTCTTTACAAGATTCGCTACAAAAACCGTATTCTACCTCTTTATGCTTGACCGTTATTTTGCCGCCTTTTTTTACTTTCATATGGCAAACTGGATCTTCGAGTTTGGTTTCTTTTTCAGCAACTTTTTTATCCTTTTGCTTTGGATTTGCTTCTTGAGCCATAAGATTTGAAGAGACAAAAAGCATGAAAACAGACATTATTACTATATTTTTCATAAATCTTATTTGTTTAGATTGTTTTAGATTTTACGAACTTACGCCGCCACCAAAGCATAAAGCCAGTGATAGCCAATAAGCCAGGTGTTAGACCGAGAATTACATAGAGAATCTTCACTGGAATACCACCATAATTGCCTACGTGAAGCGGAAAAAATAGTGCTTATACTTTATCCCAAAAAGCTAAATCACCGAAGCGACTTGTACTTAAAAACTCGCCAGTGTTGGCATCAAATCTTACTACATTTCCACCCGCAAACATCGGATTTTGGTCTTTCAGATTCCCCCGAACGCTGAACTTTTTATCGGGTTGAGTTGGTAAATAGACATAAGACGGCACTAAATCAGGCATTTTTTGTAGGCTTTCGGCATACATTTTATCAAGCGATGCCTTCACCAAAATATTATTCGGTGTCGGAATTGTTTCTTTTTTCCAAGTTTCTGACTCAAAAGCAAATAAATTCATCCAAAAACCTGTAAAAAACACAATCACATTAAGCAAAAGCGACCACACGCCCACTACTCGGTGCAAATCTGAGCTTAACATTCGCCAGTTCTTGGTTTTTATTTTTACTTTGAAAGTCAGCACTTTCCAAATAAATTTTCGGTAAACTATAAAACCAGTAATAATTGAAATGAGCATCGTTAGTCCAAAAATGGCGGTAAGTGCTGCCCCTGGCATTCCGAGGTGAAAAGAAAAATGAAACTGAAAAATCCATTCAATCCAGCCTACTTCCAAATCATCGCTTCGGCCCGAACGCAAAATTTCGCCCGTGTATTGGTTGATGTTTATCGCTCCTAAATCATAAGATTCTAAACGAGCATCATTCAAATACAATCGCAAATGATACGATTGGTCTTTTTCGGCCATTGGGTTTATCCACGCAATTCCGTCTAAGTTTGGGTATTTATTCGTAATGATTTTATATAAACTATCAAGCGGCAAAACATTTGCTTCGGGCTTGACTGTCAATGATTTACGATAAATTAATTCATCCAATTCATCTTGAAAAACCAATACCGAACCACTCAGACCCAACAGGATCAGAAATACTCCTGTGATGAGTCCAAACCAACTGTGGATACTAAAAAGTAGGCGTTTAAATTTATGATTCATATTTTTAGGTCAAAACAATATTAACTTGATTAGTAGCAAAGTAAATCCATTTCTAATTTATTCGATAACACCACAAGTTAGAAACTTGTGCTACTAAACTTTAGGGTGCTGCAAATCTTTTGTTTGTCAAAAACTCATTATCGGTCAAAGTTTTCAAGAAAGCTATCAGCTTTTTCTGTTCATCAGCAGTGATTTGAATACCCAATTTCTGTCCATTTTTGAGCGATGGGTCGAGCGTTGGCACATCCAAAACCGATTCGTTGTAGTGCCTCAGTACTGCTTCGAGCGTATAAAAACGCCCATCGTGCATGTAAGGCCCCGTAATAGCTACATTTCTGAGGCTCGGAACTTTAAACTTATAATTATCTTTTTCGTTTTGGGTGATTCTCGCACGTCCCGTATCTTCGATATTATAAACTGCCAAACCATTATTTCGATAACTTTGGTCGGTAAAAAGTTCACCCGAATGGCACGAAGCACACTTTTGTTTGAAAATCTCCATTCCCGCTAATTCTTCTTCGGTCAAAGTTCCTCCTACTTCTTTTCTGATATATTTATCATAGCGAGAATTAGCCGAAACCAATGAATTCATAAACTGCGAAAGTGCTTTCAAAAAACGTTCAGTTGTAATTTCTTTACTTCCGTAGGCTTTCTGAAAAAGAGTAGCGTATTTCTCTTTTTTACGTAATTTTTCGAGTACATTTCCCAATTTTTCATCCATTTCTACTGGATTTCCTATCGGTGCAATCGAAAATAGGTCTAAATCAAACACGCCTCCATCCCAGAAAAATTCTTTCTGAAAAGCCATGTTCTGAATCGGTGGTGCATTTCGTATACCTCTCAAATTATCAATTCCGTGACTCACATCATGTCCATGATGCGTAAAGCCCGATGCTTGACTATGGCATTCGGCACAAGAAATTGTTCCATCTCTCGATAAATCACCCTCGTAAAATAATTCTCTCCCTAATTCAAAACCACTCTGAGTAATTGGATTTTTTGCAAAATCATAGACAGGCTTTGGGAAATTGGCAGGAACAGCAAATGGTTGGTCAGGTGTAATATCTTGGGAGTTGTCGCTGTTACACGCAACTCCCAGATAAACAACACTACTAACTACCATAGTTAGGATTTTTAATTTCATTAATGGTCGTTATGAACGTGGTCAACGATGAAACTTTGAGCATAGTTTTCGGCAATAACACCACCCGCCGCAGGAGCATGAATCATATACGAAGTAGCTATGCTAATTTTATTTTTTGCACTAAATACCTTAGTTACATCATTGATGATATGAATAGCAGGAGCAATATCTTTTCTTACCGTAGCAGCTTCTCCGAATGTAAAATTGAGCGTTTTAAGGTTATTTGGAGTTTTGGCTGTGCGACCACCAAATCCTCCAATATGGAATTGGTATTCAGTCATTCCCATCATGTTTGCAGGAATTGCAGGCGAAGTACCTTCCATTTTGAAGAAAATATAGCCTGAGTTCCACGACCAATACATATTATCTGAACCATAAGAGGCAGGGTCGAGTACACCCGTGCGTTGGGCTACATCAGAGATAGATTTCAAGCTATCAACACCGATTGTGTAAGTGAGACCCGTATAGTTTGCAGCAGGCACATCTTTCAAAGTGATGTTCAAAGAACTGGCTTCTGATTGACGTACCAAGAAATATTGGTCAGGGAATTTTACAACTTCACCATTTTCTTTTTTCAGAGCAATATTCGATACAAAATAGTTGAGTTTTGTAACTGTAAATTCTTCACCAGCAGCGTTTTTAGCTTTGGTTGCACCCAAAACAAGCTTTTGGTCGCCAATGCGATTATCAAACTCTAAAGTCACCGAATTTTTATCATTTGGCCCGATTTCTTCTTCTTTTTGGCAAGAAATAATGGCTACAGTTGCGAAGATTGCTAAGAATAATTTAGATATATTTTTCATTTTTTAGATATAATTAAACATAAAATGATAAGCATCTGCGGTTTGTCCACAGAAGTTTGAGCGATTGACTATAAGAAACTTACAGGCAAACACCGAGAAGAAGGAACTCGCCAGAATTCCGTAAAAAAGTATTAAAAAATTAATTAAACATAAGAAAACGCATACACAAGCACGCAAAGTCAGCTAATAACTTTGGTAGTTGGATGCAAAACAAAGAAAGAAAAATCAGCCCAAACAGGGTGGACGAAAAAGAGAAGTAGTGAGCGTAGAATAGTGGCTCGTCTTGTAAGAAAAATTGTTTTGAACAGTGAAAGTTACACTTTCAAAATTCTGCGAAAACACGAAGTTTTCGTGGTGAAAAGTTTCTTCGAGTAGCTTCTTGAAACTTTGCTCTTGGCGGTCGGCTTCTTTGCTGGCTTTGTCTTCGGCTACTTTATGGAGTTGTTTGGCCAAATAACATTTACCATTACATTGTAGCTCTGGCTTAAAGCGATTTTCGCAGAGATTTTTGATGATGTAATCTTTATTCAATTCAAAATCAAGATAAACCACAGGCACTACCAGTATGCGAACACTGGTAAGCAGAAGCAGAAAAACTGCTAAGCCTCGTTTACTGTTTGAGATTAAATTCATGCTGCAAAGCTAAAGTACGATTTTTGCGAAACCAATGATTATCATCATTTTTTTAACGTACAAAGCAGCACTTTATTTCCAAACACTGTGCCTATCAGTAGTTTATCGCCAAGAACAGCCCCCACACTCGACCCCGAAACAGGTGTTCCATCGTTGAGATAAATGCTGTCGAGCGTATAATATTCTTTGGATTGGTAGATAATTTTAATGATTTCAGACGGTGAAGGCTTGCTTCGGTCTTTTGAATGAGCCAAGTAAGAAAGCAATTTTGGATGACAGCCTACCCAAAGATTTCCGTATTCATCAACCTCAATATTATCGGCACCGTTGATGGTAATTGAATCAAATTCTGTGAGTTTTCCTGTGTTGGTATCTCGATTAAAAACTTTTATCTTATGGCCAGTAGTAGCCGATGCAAAAAGCAATTTCCCATCAAGGCTTACGTTGATACCGTTGGCATATAAAAATCCATCGGCCACTAAAGTCGCTTTTTGACCATCGTAATAGCAAATATTTCCCATCGGAATTTGTAATAAATCTTTTTTGCTTCGCCAATCCGATGGCTCTTCGTCGTGGTCGTTAGTCAAGTAAAACGTATGTTCACCCACCGCCACAATATCATTCGGACTCACAAACAACGAACTCGTAATGCTTTCGAGATGCACAAGCGTGGAATCTGTAAAATCAAAAACTTCGACATAATCTTTTGTTTTTCGGTGATTGATTACAAAAAGTCTTTTTGCACCATCAAGTGTGCGATACAAACTAATGCCGTGCGGATGAAAATCAAACGTAATGTTTTCGGTCAGTTTGATTGGTTTAGGTGAATTTTCTTTGGTGTTTAACAAGAAAATTGCCCCATTTTTTGAGTTATCACTAAAATTATTCGATGAAATAAGAGCAAGTCCAGTAGCTTTATCGAATGTGATGTCTTCTGCTCCGCCAAAACCATCAATCTCGGTTACAGAACCATTGAAATGAGGATTAATGGCGGTAAAAACGCCAGCATTGTAGAGCGTTTTTCCTATAAAAACAATGATAATTGCAACAATTCCGAGAGATATTTTAAGCCAAAGTTTCATAATTAAGTGTTTTTAACAATCTTGTGGTATCTTAATATTTGAAGATACAAGACACCACATTTTTCATAATGTTGCTTTTTCTAAAGTAGGTTTAGCCTAAATATCACAAATATTTACGCCTTGTTTCAAAGAAGCCAATTTATCGGCACGAGCAGGAATAAATTCTTGTGCCACAAAGCCCTTGAAGCCCGTTTGGGCAATGGCACTCATAATGGCAGGATAATAAATTTCTTGGGTTTCGTCAATCTCGTGGCGGCCTGGCACTCCACCTGTATGATAATGTGCGATATATTTATGGTTTTCACGAATGCGGCGAATGATGTCACCCTCCATGATTTGCATGTGATAAATATCGTAGAGCAATTTAAAATTATCTGAATCTATACTTTTGCAAAGTTCAACGCCCCAATCAGTGTGGTCGCACATATAATCGGCATGGTCAACTCGGCTATTGAGCAGTTCCATTACGATTGTCACCTTTTTCTTTTCGGCATATCGCATGATTTTTTTCAGTCCTTTCGCACAGTTTTTTAAGCCATCTTCATCGTCGAGTTTTCGTTCACGATTTCCCGAAAAACATATCAAATTCGTGAATCCTGCTTTCGATGTTTCATCAATCAAATATTTATACCATTCTTCGAGTCCATCGTGGTTTTCTTTTTTGTTCCAGCCTTTTGTTATCCCATAATCCTTACCGATTCCCGACACCATCGCACAAGTAAGGTCATGTTTCTTGACGGTTTGAAACTCATCAACATTCAATAATTCGATTGATTGCAAACCTATCGTTTTAGCGGCTCGACAAAGTGAATCAAGGTCGATTGAGTCATAGCACCAACGGCAAACAGAGTGATTAATGCGGCCTTTGAGTGCAGCTCCCATGATAGTATCGGCAGCTTCGAGGCGAGAAGCAACTGCTCCAGTGAGGGCTACGGCGGCAGCTCCTTCTACAATTTTTTTCATAGCTTTTCGGCGAGAATTGTTGTTTTCCATCAAAATAATTATTCTTCCCGTGTGGGTCTTTTTGTGAAGTTTAATAGAAGGGCAATTTAAAGTAAAAAAATTGATTATGAACAATTTACAATCAAATTAACACCAAAATATAATAAAAATCATAGTTTGGCGTATTTGGATATGAATGTTTATAAAGCGTAAATTTCGGACACATCACCCAAAACAATTTAGCACAAAAAAGAATGAAAAACACCGCAAAAATTTTGGTTTTATTTTTGGTTGCCCTCGTTATGAGTTCATGTTTCAAAAAACTGAAAGACGACTTAACGCCATCGGGTTCGGCCACTTTAATTGCTAATGGTACAAATGTCAGTTTAGGCACACCAACTGCCGTAACGCTACTCGGAGTCGTGACGATTGAAGCCAATAAAGATAAAAGTGGCTATACAATTTTACTAAATAAGTCAGATATTAAAGAAGGAAAAACCTATGATTTGAAAAGTTCGACAGGTGTATTTACATTTCAACATGACGGCACTTTTTATTCGCCAAGTACTGGAACGTTGGAAATAACAAAGTTTACAGATAATAAAATTGTGGAAGGAAAATTTAGTTTTGAAGGAAACGCCGTAGGAAGTACCAGCAAAAAAATGACCGCCAATGGCACCTTTAGTGTCAATATAATTTTGTAAAATAGCATTTTTGATTCGTGAAAGACACTGCCCAGCCGTTGCAGTGTCTTTTGTTTTTCGCAAATTTATATATCAAAAAGCAACTTTCGTCAAATAAATTTGTTGGGGTGTTGAACGGTGGTATAATTTTAGGTGTTATCTTTCTGACAATTTTTAAAGACGAGTCTCATGAACAAAGAGTTTTTCCAACATATCTTCGACAAACATCAGCAAGCCGAACCCGTACCTCCTACCAAAGAGATTGCCGCATGGGCATTACGCATTATTCGGTTGTTGTTTCCTGAGCAAACAAAAGAGTATTTCCGCTCAGAAGAAGAAATTGAGATTCAATTTAAAAACCTCGAATTGGAATTAAGAAATATTCTGATTTCGACTTATCAATGTAAAAGTTGTAATCCAGAAAACGAAGCGAACACATTTTTTGAGCGTATTCCCGAAGTTTATCGACTCTTAAAAACTGATATTAAAGCAATTATCGAAGGTGACCCAGCAGCAAAAAGCGAATTTGAAGTCGTAAGAGCATACCCAGGTTTTTATGCTATTACATTTTATAGAATCGCCCACGAATTACACAAATTAGAGATTCCGCTCCTACCCAGAATCTTGACGGAATATGCTCACTCGAAAACAGGAATTGACATTCACCCTGCCGCTCAAATCGACGAATATTTTTTCATCGACCACGGCACAGGCATTGTTATTGGTGAAAGTTGCGTTATCGGTAAACACGTAAAGCTTTATCAAGGTGTTACGCTTGGAGCGTTGAGCGTTGAAAAAACTTTGGCCAATACCAAACGCCACCCAACAGTAGAAAACAACGTAGTAATTTATTCGGGAGCAACAATTTTAGGCGGAAACACCATCATTGGCGAACATTCAATCATCGGTGGAAACGTTTGGCTCACTAAGTCTGTACCTTCGTACTCAACAGTTTATCACAAACCCGAAATAAAAGTTGTTGAAAGAGTAATGGAATAAATTTCAGTCAACAGTTTTCAGTCAACACTCCACTGTTATTGAGACTGAGGTTTCACATTACTAATTATTCATTTTACATTCTCCATTAAAAAATGGCAACAATAATCGACCTTGTAGGAAATACTCCTCTTGTTGAATTAACTAAACTCAATCCGAATCCCAACGTAAAGATTTACGGCAAACTCGAAGGCAATAATCCTGCGGGAAGTGTAAAAGACCGCCCTGCTTTAAATATGATTCGGAGTGCGGTTGAGCGTGGCGATATTAAACACGGTATGAAACTCATCGAAGCCACGAGCGGAAATACAGGAATTGCCTTGGCAATGATTGCTCGACTGTTTGATTTAGAAATTGAACTCGTAATGCCCGCAAACTCTACTCGTGAGCGAACGCTTACGATGGAAGCCTTCGGGGCAAAGGTTATTTTGCTCGAAAACATAGAAAAATGCCGAGATTATGCCGAAGAACAAGCGGCAACTGGCAACTATTTCATGCTCGACCAATTTGCTAATCCTGACAATTACTTAGCTCATTATAAAACCACTGGCCCCGAAATTTGGCGAGATACCGACCAAAAAGTAACGCATTTTGTGAGTTCGATGGGAACAACTGGTACAATTATGGGAACTTCGATGTTTTTGAAAGAAGTAAATCCAGCCATTCAAATTGTGGGCTGTCAGCCAACTGAAGGTTCGTCGATTCCAGGCATTAGACGCTGGCCTGCGGCATATCTCCCCAAAATATTTGATGCAAGCCGAGTTGATAGAGTAATGGATATAGCAGAAGCCGAAGCAACTGAGATGGCACAAAAATTGGCCAAAACCGAAGGGATTTTTTCAGGAATGAGTTCGGGCGGTGCAGCCTCAGCAGCCATCAGATTAGCCCAAGAATTAGAATCAGGCGTAATTGTATTCATCTGCTGCGACCGAGGCGATAGATATTTATCGAGTAATTTGTTTGGATGATTTTTTGTTAGATATGAATTATGAGATATGAGTTATAAAAAACTTCATATCTCATAATTCATCAATCATATCTATTTACTGACATTTTACTTTCACCAAAGTCTCCGAAACCGTAGCTTTTGCTGGGTCTTTCATTTTCAGTTTACCGCTTTTGTCTTCCTTCAATTCACCGCTCATTACGAGTAGCTTATCGCCTTCCATTCTCAAAATTCTCTCCTCTACTTGGTTACTGCCTTCTATCACATAATCATAATCAACAATTAAGTCATTACCTACTTTTTTACCTTTTAGGGTGCCTGTTGCACTATCTTTTTCCCACAAAAGCTCACTCATTTCTCCCGTTACCGAGTCGCCTTTCATTACTAATTTTACTGATGTTAGGTCTTTCTTAAATCTAAATTCGTAGCAAACAGTTTCTTCTGCAACAGTAGCTGTTGCGGTGGCAACGGTATCGGCACTGACAGTAGTTGAGTCCGTACTGGCAGTTTCTGTTTTCTTCGATTGGCAAGCAGCCAACGCCATAAATAATAGAAAGTAAACTTTTTTCATGATTTGTCTTTATTGAAGGGTTGATACTATATTTCTACAAAAATAAAGTTTTTATTAATTGAAAAAGAGTTCAATAAGTTTTTTTATGGAATGGTTTTAAGTGTTTTTTTTACCTTTTATCAGCTTAATTCACCAATCTTCACTAAATTTTAATTAAATGTATCTTCAAGCGTCTTCAAATCAAACAGCGAATGTTTGATACTTAATGAACACTACCGAACAAAATAAACAAATTCAGAAAACCGTCAGCGGCGAACGTCAGCGACTGTTGGGCTTCATCCGACAGCGGGTACCCTCGCTACACGATGCCGAAGATGTGTTGCAGGAAGTTTTTTATGAGTTGGTAGAAATGTACAGATTAACCAAACCTATCGACCAAACGGTGGCTTGGATGTTTACGGTGGCTCGCAATAAAATTAATGATTTTTATCGCAGAAAAAAAGTAGATGCACTCGAAGAGTTGACGAGTAGCCCCAACGATGAAGATGAAAAACTATCTTTATTTGATATGCTTCCAGATGGCTCAAATCAAGACCCAATGATGCAGGAAACTATCTTAGAGGCACTTTCTGAAGCACTCGAAGAGCTACCTGCTCACCAAAGATTAGTCTTTGAATTGCACGAATTGGAGGATAAATCATTCAAAGAAATTTCAGAAATAACGGGCGTAAAAGTAAGTGTTTTGGTTTCGGAAAAACGTCAAGCGATTTTGTTTTTAAGAGATAAATTACGGTATCTGTACGAAGATTTATTTGAGTAAAATTTAACACAAAATTAAGATAAAAGAAAATGACAGCATTATGGATTTTAGGTGGAATCGCTATCGGAGTGATAGCCATTTCCACAATGAGTTTGGTAGTTATGTATTTGTGGAATTGGTTAGCACCAAGCGTTTTCAAATTGCCAACGATTAAGTTTAAGCACGCTCTGGGTTTACTGGTTTTGAGTAAACTACTCTTCGGAGGTTTTGGAGGTTGGCACGGTGGACATCGTGGTTTTCATCAAGGAATGAAGCATGAACAATGCAAAGAATGGAAAATGAATTCCGACAAAAAAGAGTCAATTATTAAGTAAATGGCAACATGCAATAGTCCACAGCCGACAATAAAATAAGCATTTAGCTATCAATATTTTATCAAAAAAACAACTGCTGGACTTGACTAATTATTAATTAAAAAACATTAAAGAAAATGAGAAAGTTTTGGTTTTTGAAAGGTTTTGCCATAGTGGCAGCATTTATTTTTATAGGTGGATTTGCGGTCATGAGTTTATGGAATTGGCTGATTCCGAGTATTTTCGGACTGGTCACAATCACTTGGGTACAAGCTTTGGGATTATTGGTTTTGTCTAAAATCCTATTTGGTGGTTTCCGTGGTGGTGGTGGCTGGGGAGGTGGCTGTGGTGGAAATCGTCACCACTTTTGGAAACAAAAAATGGCTGAACGTATGGCCAACATGACTCCCGAAGAAAAAGAACATTTCAGAGCAAAAATGAAAAATCGTTGGGGTAAATGGGCAGAGAAAAGTGAAGAGAATAAAGATTGATTTTTCAGAAAATAAGGTTCTAAATGTTTTGTAATTTTGCATCATTATTAAAGATTTTGTAAACAAAATCTTTAATAATGATGCAATTTGTTTTTAACAAGACATTTCCGATTAAAATGATTAGTAAAGCTACAATACAAGACGTTCCCGAATTAAATATATTGATAAACTCTGCTTACAGAGGTGAATCATCTAAAAAAGGTTGGACAACCGAGGAACACTTGCTTGGTGGAATCAGAACTGACGAAGCGAATCTTAGCGAACTACTTCAGAAAGAAGATGTAACCATTTTAAAATACACCGAAAATAATCAACTTATTGGTTCGGTATATCTCGAAAAGCAAGTTGATAAATTATACCTTGGCATGCTCACTGTTTCTCCCGAATTGCAAGGTGGAGGCGTAGGCAAGAAACTCATGCAAGCAGCCGAAGATTATGCCCGAAAAGCTCGTCTCAGCAAAATCTCTATGACTGTCATTTCTGTACGTAGTGAATTAATAGCCTATTACGAAAGAAGAGGTTATAAAAGTACTGGTGAAACAAAGCCTTTCCCGATGACAGACCCCAAATTTGGGTTACCTAAACAGTTTTTAGAATTTATTATCATGGAAAAAGTAATATCTGAATAATCGGTGTAATTGTTAGTTTTACGAGCCAATTACTGTTTTTTTTCTCGTGAAAACCCATTCAAAAACTACCTCAAATTCATCGACTTCCAAAAAAATCTATGCTTTTTTTCCGAATAACTGCAATTTTTTAGCCCCTAACTATTGTTTTTCAAAGATTATTGTACAAATTGTCAGTTTTTTTCGTATCTTTGCATACTTTTTTGGAAGACACCTCCCACTAATCAATATATTTAAGATATGCGTAAACTTCGTATTCTGTACGTAGCAAGTGAGATAAATCCCTTCCTGCAAGTTTCAGAAGTAGCTGAATTTCTTCGTAAACTGCCGCAAGCCATGCAAGAAAAAGGCATGGAAATCAGAATTTTAATTCCACGCTTTGGGTCTATCAATGAGCGTAAAAACCGCCTTCATGAAGTTGTACGTCTATCGGGTATTAATATTACCGTGGGAGACGATGAAAAACCTCTGATTATCAAGGTCGCTTCTATTCCAACTGCAAAATTGCAAGTTTATTTTTTAGACAATGAAGACTATTTCAATAGAAAATACGTTTTCTTAGATAAAGAAGGAAGTTTCTATGACGACAATGATGAAAGAACCATTTTCTTTTGCAAAGGAGTACTCGAAACAGTAAAAAAACTCGGTTGGGCACCTGATATTGTACACTGCACTGATTGGATGACATCGTTGATTCCGTTGTATTTAAAAACAACTTATAAAAACGACCCTGTTTTCAAAGACACAAAATCGGTTTTCACTGTCTATAACAACACATTTGAGCATAAATTTGATGAAGACATTATCGAAAAAGCCAAGTCAATGGATGTTTCAGATGAAAATTTATCCAACTTACGTTCGGCCGATTTTGAAGGATTTATAAAAATAGGTTGCCAATATGCAGATGCAATTGTGAGAGCCAACGAGGAATCGAATGAAAAATTAAGTAAACTTTTGAATGAAATTGCAGCAAACACAATCGAAGCAAGCATCGAAGATGACAATGTTACGGAAACGTATTTTAACCTTTACACAGAACTTGTTCCTGAATAATATTTGGAAAGATGTAAAGACTTTACATCCTACTTCTATGCGGAATTTAGCGGTAATGCTACTTTCCGCATTATTTTTCTCATGTGAAGACCCCATCGGTATCGTTATTGATACGCCAAGCACTGGCGGCCAAATAACTACTATCTTTACTGATACGGTAAAAGTTTCAACCTCGACGGTTCTGTTTGACTCTACTTTTACTTCTGGCCAAGCTAATGCCGTTGTTGGACGATACAAAGATCCTGTTTTTGGAGAAGTTTCAGCCAAAACATTTGCACAGATTACACTACCACTCCTTAGCACGGATGCTTTTACTGCATTGAAGTTTCCAACTGCCGACTCTGGACTGACTGTTTATGATTCAATTTATGTATATGTGGCCTATAATGGTTTCTCTTACGGTGACTCAACGAAAACATATAGTCTGGCATTACACCGTCTAACTGAAAATTTTGTTAGTTCTAAAAGATATACAAAAGATGATGTTTTGGGGTATAATCCTACGCCTATGGCGAGTGGAACGTTTACTCATGCTCAAATGAAGCGTGCTAATTCGACGGTACAAGATAGTCTTTTGAAATTCAAATTACCGAATACTTTGGGTAAAGAATTGTATGATTTGGTAAATACTGATACAGGTTCTACAATTGATAAATTTACGGCAGCCGTAAAAGGAATAGCATTTTTAGCAGATAACAATGCTGAGAATGCTTATGGATTGGCCATTTCTGGAAGTTACATTCAATTATATTATCACACAACCAACTCTACTGATAGAAAAAGTATTCCTTTAACGTTTTATTCTCAACGTTTTAGTCAAATTACGGGTAATAGAAATGGTACTGTTTTACAAAATTTGAAAACTTTACAACCAATTGCCTCAAGTGCCACTAATAATCGTACTTATTTGCAGACAGGTATTGGTATTTCGCCGAAATTAACGTTTCCAACGCTGGAGACACTACAGAAAAACACAAATATTACAATCAATAAAGCAGAGTTAGTTTTCGAGCCAGATTTAGATCAAATTTCGGGTAATTATAAAGTACCGTCTCAAGTAGCTTTGGTTCAGCTCGATGCTACGAATCGCATTAAAAAGACTACTGGTAATTTAATCGACTTTATTGGATTTGATGGACTTTCAGGAACCCAATATGTGGCAACTTATAATACATCGACAAATAATTATAGTTTCAATTTTACTTCATTCCTGCAAGATTTAGTCGCCAAAAAGAAGACAACAGAAGGCATTGCCTTAGTACCAAGTTTATTAAATACAACCACTTCTACCATTTCGGTTTATAATAGTAATGTATCAAGGATGGTAATCAAAAATGTAAAACTTAATATTTATTATTCTACGAAGAAATAAGTATCAAACTATAAAAAAGCCCCAGTTTGAAAGCCTCAAACTGGGGCTTTTGTTTTTAAACTATCTCAATGGAATTGCTCTGTTTCGGTCGAATTTGCCATTGCTGTTGTTGAAGAAACTCCTGCCATAACCGTATTCTGCACTGCATCAAAATAGCCAGTTCCAACAAAACTTTGGTGCTTAATTGCCTTAAAACCTTTATTCTGCAAAGCAAATTCACGTTGTTGTAGCTCCGAAAAACCTGCCATTCCACGCTCAACGTAAGCACTTGAAAGTTCAAACATAGCTGTATTGAGTGCATGAAAACCAGCTAAAGTAATAAACTGGAATTTATATCCCATTTCGGCTAATTGCTCACGGAAAGTAAGCATTTGTTTTTCATCCATATACTTGGCCCAATTAAACGATGGCGAACAATTATATGCCAACATTTGCTCAGGATATTTTTGATGAATACCTTGAGCAAACTCACGAGCCATCCCTAAGTCTGGATTTCCTGTTTCCATCCAAATCAAATCGGCATAAGGAGCATAACTTAAACCTCGGTCAATGCCCTGCTCTAAGCCATTCTTTACATAGAAAAATCCTTCAGCTGTGCGTTCGGCTGATTTTATGAATCTTCGATCACGCTCATCAATGTCTGAAGTGATCAAATTAGCTGCTTCAGCATCAGTTCGAGCAATAACGAGTGTTGAAGTACCCATCACGTCGGCAGCCAAACGAGCAGCAATTAATTTATTGATGGCTTCTTGAGTTGGCACTAAAACCTTTCCTCCTAAGTGACCACATTTTTTTGCTGATGAAAGTTGGTCTTCAAAATGCACACCCGATGCACCCGCTTCAATCATCATTTTCATTAATTCAAACGCATTTAAGTTTCCACCAAAACCAGCTTCGGCATCAGCAACGATTGGCACTAACCAATGTGTATCTCCTTCGCCACTAACTGACTGAATTTGGTCAGCACGGAGCAATGAATTGTTTATTCTACGCACCACATTCGGCACAGAATCGGCAGGATAGAGACTTTGATCTGGATACATTTGTCCTGATAAATTGGCATCCGCCGCCACTTGCCAGCCCGATAAATAAATGGCTTTCATTCCTGCTTGTACCTCTTGAATCGCTTGATTTCCTGTCAATGCACCTAAACCAGCCACCCATTCGTCTTGGTGCAATAAATTCCATAAACGTTCTGCACCCAATTTCGCAATAGTATGCTCAATCGGAAACGAACCTGATAATTTTACAACCTCTTCGGCAGTGTATGGGCGTTCGATTCCATTCCAGCGAGGATTTGTAGCCCAATCAGCTACTAAAGCATTGATTCTTTGTTGTTTCGTAGTCATTTTTTTAATGTTTATTTGTTGATGAAAATGTTTCATAGGCACTAAGGCACAGAGAGACAAAGGCACAGAGATTAAAAGGAGACCTTCGCATAGCTTCGAGTGTTTAGTATTTTTAGCACCTTGCTCCTTTCCTACTCTAATTCTTTATAAGCACCCAGAGTTAAAAAATCACTAAATTGGCGTTTCATTACGAGCGTATTGAATAGTTCGGCAGCTTTTTTATATTGTCCTTCTGGAATTTGATCTTTTTCGGCCATTTTCTTGATTTTTTCTACTTCTTCTACCAAAATTTGATGATAATAATTAGGCTCGATGACTTCTCCTTCTTGGGTTTTAACTCGGTGTTTGAGCCATTGCCAAATTTGAGCTCTCGAAATTTCAGCAGTTGCAGCATCTTCCATTAAATTATGAATCGCTGCTGCTCCTATGCCACGCAACCAAGATTCTATGTAGAGAATACCAACGTTGATATTGGTTCGTAAACCATGCTCAGTGATTGTTGCATTATCAATTCTTACATCCAATAAATCGTGAGCCGTTATATTCACATCCTCTCGCATTACTTCTTTTTGATGTGGTTTTACGCCTAAATGCTTCTCAAAAGCAGTTTTTGCGACTGGAACTAAATCGGGATGAGCCACCCAAGTTCCGTCGAAGCCATTATTTACCTCCAATTCTTTATCGGCTGTTACTCGCTCAAAAGCCATTGAATTGATTTTTTCATCTCTTCGATTGGGAATAAAAGCAGCCATTCCTCCTATAGCATGAGCGGCACGACGGTGACAAGTCTTAACCAAAAGTTGAGTATATGCACGCATAAATGGTACTCTCATTGTCACATCGGCACGATCAGGTAAGATAAAATCGGAATGATTTCTGAATTTTTTAATGACACTGAAAATATAATCCCAACGGCCAGCGTTCAAACCCGCCAAATGTCGGCGAAGTTCATAGATTATTTCGTCCATCTCGAAAGCGGCCAGAATTGTTTCAATCAAGACAGTAGCTTTGATTGTTCCAACTGGAATTTCGAGCGATTCTTGAGCGGCCACAAAAATATCATCCCACAAACGAGCCTCCAGATGATTTTCGAGTTTCGGTAGATAGAAATATGGGCCACTTCCCCTACTAATCAATTCTTTTGCATTATGAAAAAAATATAGACCAAAGTCGAAAATAGATGCAGAAATTGGTTCGCCATTGATTTCCAAATGCTTTTCGATCAAATGCCAACCTCTTGGACGAACTTTCAGAACGGCAACTTTATCTTTTAAAGCATACTTTTTCCCATTTTCGGCTTCAAAATCAATTTCTCGACGAATGGCCGCACGTAGATTCAATTGTCCTTCGATGCAATTATCCCATGTTGGCGAGTTTGCATCCTCAAAATCTGCCATGAAAACTTTTGCTCCCGAATTCAGAGCATTGATAATCATGCGGCGGTCAACAGGGCCGGTTATTTCAACTCTTCGATTTTGTAAATCGGCAGGGATCGCATTTACCTGCCAGTCAGACTCACGAATGTGTTTTGTGGCATTCAAGAAAGTTGGCATTTCGCCAGCATCAATTCGGTGCTGACGTTCTTGGCGTTCTCTCAATAAATCTTCACGCCTCCAATTAAAACGTTGATGAAGATTCACTACAAAATCAATAGCTTCAGGGGTAAGAATTTGCTCGTACTGTGGCTTAATTTCTCCAAGCAAAACATAATCAAGTTCGGTGTCTGTGTTGGCTTGCATATCATTAAAAAGGTTAATTGTTGATGAAGTGTTTGATGATTCAAAACTACAAAAGCGAATATTAATAAACAAGCGAATATTCGCTATTAATTAATATTCGCTAAATATTCATTAATTAGTTATATAAATTCTGTTTTTAATAACATAAAACTATTTCATTTTAACATATATAGCTATTTTATTGAAAAAATAAATTTTCATTTAATGCCAATTCTTAAATTTTTATAAGAAAAAACAGAATTAACTGAAATAATTTTTGAAGTCTAATCTCAAAAAAAGATTGTCTATATGACCTTATTTTTATGTTATGTTTTTTATATACATTTGAACAAGTATCTAAAAAATAACACTTTTTGAGATTTTACTTAGATTAAATATTGCTTTTTCTATAAATCTCACAAGCGTTTAAGTTTTAACAAAAAATAACCAATAATCGAATAAAACATGTGTGGAATTGTAGCTTATGTGGGTAATCGTGAAGCCGCCCCGCTCATTATCAAAGGTCTCAAAAGATTAGAATATCGTGGGTATGACAGTGCAGGTATTGCTCTTTTGAATGGTCATGGATTAAAAGTTTACAAGAAAAAAGGCAAAGTTTCGGAACTCGAAAATGAGATAAAAGATAAAGAATTACTTGCTAAAATAGGAATCGGCCACACTCGTTGGGCTACGCATGGTGAACCAAATGATGTCAATGCACACCCGCATTATTCAAATAGTGGACGTTTTGCAATTATCCATAATGGAATTATAGAAAACTATGCTTCTATTAAACAAAGCCTTTTAAATAAAGGATATACTTTCCAGAGCCAAACTGATACGGAAGTTTTGGTAAACTTTGTGGAAGACATTCAGAAAAATAAAAACTGTTCGCTCGAAGAAGCTGTCAGAATCGCCTTGCATGAAGTTGTTGGAGCTTATGCCATTGTGATTATGGATGCTGAAAACCCTACTCAATTAATTGCGGCTCGTAAAGGTAGTCCGTTGGTAATTGGTGTGGGCGACGATGAATATTTTTTCGCATCAGATGCTACTCCAATCATTGAATACACCAAAGAGGTAATCTATTTAGATGATTATGAGATAGCAATCGTAAAAGATAATGAGCTGACTGTCAAGAATTTATCGAACGAAGAAATTGACCCTTATATTCAAACAGTTGAGTTAGAACTCGAAGCTATTGAAAAAGGTGGCTATGAGCATTTCATGCTAAAAGAGATTTTTGAACAACCTCGTTCGATTGCTGATTCAATGCGTGGACGTATCAATCCAGAAGATGCAACCCTACTTTTAGGTGGATTGGGGAGTTATCTCGATAAAATTGCTAAAACAAAACGCATTGTAATTGTAGCTTGTGGAACGTCGTGGCACGCTGGCTTGGTTGGAGAATATTTATTGGAAGAATTGGCTCGAATCAATGTTGAAGTTGAATATGCTTCAGAATTCCGTTACAGAAATCCCATCATCAAAGAAGGTGATATTGTAATTGCGATTTCACAATCTGGTGAAACAGCAGATACAATGGCAGCATTAGAACTGGCAAAATCGAAAGGTGCAATTATTTTGGGCGTTTGTAACGTAGTAGGTTCGTCAATTGCACGCATTACTCATGCTGGCGTTTATACTCATGCTGGCCCTGAAATTGGGGTGGCAAGTACGAAGGCATTTACGGCACAAGTAACGGTTCTTTCATTAATCGCTATTGCAGTTGCTCAGAAAAAAGGCACAATAAATAATGAATTATACCGTGAATTAATTTTTGGTTTAGATGCAATTCCTACAAAAGTTGAGAAGATTTTGAAAAATGCTGATAAAGTAAAAGATATTGCCAAACTCTTCACTTTTGCTTCTAACTTTATATTCTTAGGTCGTGGTTTGAATTTCCCAGTTGCGTTGGAAGGTGCATTGAAATTAAAAGAGATTTCATATATACACGCCGAAGGTTATCCTGCTGCAGAAATGAAACACGGACCAATTGCTTTGATTGATGAAGATATGCCTGTGGTATTTATTGCAATCAAAGATAGTTCTTATGAGAAAATTGTATCGAATATTCAAGAAGTAAAGGCTCGTAAAGGTAGAGTGATTGCGATTGTAACGGAAGGAGATACACAAATTCCGAACATGGTTGATTTTACGATTGAAGTTCCTCGTACAAATGAGTTACTTTCGCCGTTATTGACTTCAATTCCTCTACAATTGATTTCATATTACATTGCCGTAATGCGTGGCAGAAACGTTGACCAACCTCGTAATTTGGCCAAATCGGTTACTGTCGAATAAAATATTTGAACGCAGATATTTATGATTTTTATGATAAATATCTGCGTTTGTTCAAGAAATTGCTTTTATTGTGATCACCACCGATTTTGAAGTTGGGGTTTTACTAATGTCGGCAAAGCTATCAATCGGCACTAAAACATTGGCTTCTGGGAAGTAGGTGGCTACACATTTTCTTGGAATATTATATGGTACTACTATAAATTTTTCAGCTACTCGCTCTACTCCACCATGATTATTATGAAGGTTTACTACTTGGTATTTTTCTAATTTTGCTTCTACCATATCGGCTTCATTCATCATTACGATTCTTCGTTCATTGTAGATTCCTCGGTAGCGGTCATCTAAGCCATAAATGGTTGTGTTAAACTGGTCGTGACTACGAATCGTCATCATAAGATACTCATTATCAATCAATTGAATCGTTTCCAGTTCATTGATTGAAAACTTCGCTTTTGCTGAATCAGTACCAAATTTTCTTTCACGAGGAAGGTTTGGCAAATAAAAACCACCATCTTGACGTACTCTTTGATTGTATTTTTCAAAGCCTGAGATTGTCTTTTCAATCAAATCTCTGATATTATCGTAATCCGCTACGAGTTTATCCCACTCAAGATTTGTGTTTTTTAAAGTCGCTTTTGCGATTCCTGCAACAATGGCTGGTTCTGATAATAAATGTTCTGAAATTGGTTTTAAAACTCCTGTACTACTATGCACAACTCCCATCGAATCTTCAACAGTCACGAATTGCTCACCACCTGCTTGTAAATCAAGGTCAGTACGACCCAAAGTTGGTAAAATCAAGGCAGTTTTTCCATGAATTAAATGACTTCGATTAAGTTTTGTTGAAATATGAACAGTTAAATCGCAATTCTGTAAGGCCTTTGCCGTAAATTCGGTATCGGGTGTGGCTGAAAGGAAATTTCCCCCCATCCCAATAAAAACTTTTGCTTTTTTATCTGACATTGCCTTGATTGCTTCCACCGTATCGAAACCATGTTTGCGTGGAGGTTCAAAACCAAAGACCTTTTGTAGATTATCGAGTAAAACTTTTGGTGGTTTTTCATAAATTCCCATCGTGCGATCACCTTGAACGTTTGAATGTCCACGTACAGGGCAAGTACCTCCACCTTCAATTCCGATGCTTCCTTTAAGTAATAAAATATTCACAACTTCTCGAATCGTAACGACCGAATTTTTGTGCTGCGTAAGTCCCATTGCCCAGCAAACAATGATTTTTTTATGGTCAATGAGCAGTTGTGTGGCAGCCCTAATATCTTCTAAACTAATTCCGCAAGCTTCTGAAAGTTGTTCTAAATTTTCATTTTCAAGGCTTTTTACATAATTCTCGTAGTTTTCGGTTTGGTTAATAATGAAGTCTTTATCAAAAACATTTCCTAATTTTCGTTCAGCTTCAAGTAAAAGTTTATTTATAGCTTTAAGCAGAGCTAAATCGCCATTGATTCTGATTTGCAGGTAAATATCTGTCAGTTTTTCGCCACCAAAAAACACATCACGCATTTCTTGTGGATGTTTGAATTTTAGTAAACCTGCTTCAATTAGTGGATTGACTGAGATGATTTTTGCTCCTGCACGTTTGGCTTTTTCGAGAGCAGAAAGCATACGAGGGTGATTTGTGCCTGGGTTTTGTCCAAGAATCATAATCACTTCTGCTTTCTCGAAATCATCTAATCTTACCGAACCTTTACCCAAACCCAAAGTTTCACTCAAAGCCGAACCACTTGATTCGTGGCACATATTTGAGCAATCGGGCATATTATTTGTGCCATACATTCGGATAAAAAGCTGGTATAAAAAGGCTGCTTCATTGCTCGTTCGTCCCGAAGTATAGAAAATGGCTTCATCCGGCGAAGGCAAGCTATTTAACTGACTACCAATGAGTTTGAAGGATTCTTCCCAAGAAATTTTCTCGTAATGTGTTTGACCTTCCCGCAAAACCAAAGGATGCGTCAAACGCCCTTGCTGACCAAGCCAATAATCTGATTTTTGAGAAAGTTCAGCAACCGAATATTTTTGAAAAAAAACTGGAGTTACTTTTCGAGTAGTTGCTTCTTCGGCAATGGCTTTTGCACCGTTTTCGCAATATTCGGCTATTTTAGAGCGTTCGCCGTCAGGATCAGGCCATGCACAACTTGGACAATCAACTCCACCTTTTTGATTGAGATTCAATAAAGATTTTAAACCTCGTCTGGCGGGCATTACCCCAAAAACATGCTTCATTGATGAAAATACTGCTGTAAAACCAGCAGCTTCGGTAGCAGGTTTTGTTGTTTCGAGTCCTGTAAAATCGGTGGGTGGTTGAGGGTTTATTTTCGACATAATATTTTGCGTTTTTCAAACATAATGAAAAAATCTACTTCTATGGTAGTTCATTTAATAAATTCAATGGCTAAAGGAACAAAGGACATTTTTTTAGTGAAACGGGATAAATTCCGTTATGATAAAATTATTCAATTCGGTTGTCATGAGAATAAACATTAAATCCATCATTTCTCAAAAATCCAATCAGTGTAATACCAAAATCTCGTGCCGTTTCGATGGCTAAACTTGATGGTGCACCTACACAAGCAACAATCGGAATGTGTGCTGAGGCAGCTTTTTGTATAATTTCAAAACTCGCTCGACTACTCATAGCTAAAATACTATCCTTCAAGGGTAAAAGATTAGCTTGAAATGCTGAACCAATGACTTTATCAAGTGCATTATGACGACCAATATCTTCTCTGAGAATACCTAATTTAGCATTTGATAGACTGACTAATAATGCCGCATGAAGTCCGCCTGTGTGCTTGAAAAATACTTGTTTTTCTTTTAGAATGTTTAGTAATGACTGAATGTAGGTAGCTGGTACTTTAAGGTCATCGTTTGTCAGTATTTTGCAATATTGCTGGATACTCTCAATAGATGCTTTGCCACAAACTCCACAGCTTGAAGTTGCATAAAAATTCCGTTCAACTTTACTTAAATCTACTTCAATACTTGGCTTTAACTCAACCCTTACGATGTTCTCTTGTGCTTGTCGGCCCGCATCTACACAATATCGAATACTCAATATATCATCTAACTTAGCAACTATTCCTTCAGTAAACAAAAAACCTAAAGCCAGTTCAAAATCATGTCCCGTTGGAGTTCGCATCGTTACAGAAATGCTTTTTTGCTGCCTATCTTCTGCACTTCCAAAACCCAAACGCATCTCCAGCGGCTCTTCGATAACCACCAAATCAGGTATTTTTCCCACACTTTTCGCCCCAATTTTCTTTATTTCAAAAGATTTTATTCCGTACATTTGTTTGTAGGTTTTATTGATTCGACCAAATTAGTAAAACTTCTTTGATTGATAGTTGTTTGTTCATTAAAATGCCAATACTCTATCTTTGACAAGTTAGAAACTTGTCTTACAATTTATTCATCAATAACAAATACGGTCAGGCGTGCCGTCGGACCAACCTAAAAAACTATGAAAAAAATTCTTATTTCTCTCTTGTTCCCCAGTTTAGCAATGGCTCAGTACAATTATCCAGTAACAAAGAAAATCGACCACACCGACACTTATCATGGCACGACCGTTGCCGACCCGTACCGTTGGCTCGAAGATGACCGTTCGGCCGAAACTGCCGAATGGGTGAAACAACAAAATACCGTTACAACCAAATATTTCGAGCAGATTCCGTATCGTGGCGATATAATGAAAAGGTTGGAGAAAATCTACAACTACCCAAAATATTCGTCACCTTCACGCAAAGGTGAATGGTTCTATTTTTATAAAAACGATGGTCTTCAAAATCAGTCGGTACTTTATCGCCAAAAAGGCTTAGATAGAACTCCAGAATTAGTAATTGACCCAAACAAACTTTCAACCGACGGCACTACTCGTTTGGTTCAATTTGTGCTGTCGAAAGATGGGAAATACGGTGCAATGGCTTTATCGAAAGGTGGTTCTGACTGGCAAGATATTGTAATCATGGATATGGCCACAAAGCAAAATCTCAGCGAAAAGCTCGAATGGGTGAAAGTTTCGGGAATTTCGTGGCAAGGAAATGGCTTTTATTACAGCCGTTATCCGAAACCCGAAGGTAGTGCGTTAGCGGCGAAAAACGAAAATCATCAAGTATTTTTTCATAAAGTTGGAACAAGCCAAGATGCCGACGAATTGGTCTTTGAAGACAAAGCAAATCCACAACGATTCAATGGCGTTTATACGAGCGAAGACCAAAAATTTGCATTCTTGAGCATCAGCGACCGTGGCAAAGGAAAAGATGGAAACGCACTTTATTTTAGAGCAGCAGGCGAAAAGGAATTTAAGCCGATTGTTTCAGAAATTACGAATTTTAGTTTTGGAGTAATTGATAATGTTGGACAGTCTTTTTTAATTCAAACCAACAAAGATGCACCCAATGAAAAAGTCGAAAAATATGACATCGCAACGGGGAAATGGAGTACAGTTTTACCCGAAAAACCAGAACCATTACAAGGCGTAGGAACAGCGGGCGGAAAAATGTTTGCTACTTATTTGAAAGATGTGACAACTCGTGCGTATGTATATGATTTGAACGGAAAGCTCGAAAATGAGGTGCAATTACCATCTCTCGGTTCGGCAGGTGGCTTTGGTGGCGAAGCTGATGATAAATTTGTGTTTTATACATTCAGCACTTTCAACTACCCTCCTACTATTTTCAGATACGATATTGCTACAAAGAAAAGCACAGTATTCCGCTCACCAGAAGTCGATTTTAAAGCAACTGATTTTGAAACAAAACAAGTTTTTTATACGAGTAAAGATGGCACAAAAATTCCGATGTTTATTGTCTATAAAAAAGGCTTAAAACTCAACGGACAAAATCCAACTTTACTTTATGGATATGGTGGTTTTAATATAAATTTGAATCCAAGTTTTAGTCCAACTTTGATTCCATTTTTAGAACAAGGTGGTGTTTATGCTTCAGCAAACTTGCGTGGTGGTGCGAATATGGAGAAAAATGGCACGAGCAAGGTATGAAACTCAAAAAACAGAACGTTTTTGATGATTTTATTGCGGCAGGAGAATATTTGATTGCCCAAAAATATTGCAATAATGCTCATTTGGCGATTCGTGGTGGCTCAAATGGTGGGCTTTTGGTTGGAGCAGTGATGAATCAACGCCCAGATTTAGCTAAAGTGGCCATTCCGCAAGTGGGTGTGATGGATATGCTACGTTTCCAGAAATTTACAATTGGTTGGAATTGGATTGCCGATTATGGTTCGTCAGATAATGCCGAAGAATTTAAAACTTTGTACGGTTATTCTCCGATTCATAATATAAAATCGGGCATTAATTATCCTGCAACGCTTATTACAACGGCCGACCACGATGACAGAGTTGTGCCTGCACACTCATTCAAATATGCAGCTACTTTGCAAGAACTCGGTGCAGCAAGCGGCAAAAATCCTTTATTGATAAAAATTGATACAAACTCTGGTCACGGAGCGAGTAATACCAAGAAAAACCTCGAATCGACTGCTGATATTTATGCCTTTATTTGGTGGAATATGGGTTTTGTTCCGAAGTTTTGATATTAAAATCTGTGCGAAGCTGATTGAGTTTCGCACAGATTTTTCTAAAATATATCAAACCTGCTCGACCAGTTTTCTAAAATCGCTTTCTGTGGCTTGATATAAAAGCTGTTGAATATTTTTTTCAGCCAACACCCTTTCTTTCAATAAGGTTATTGAGTTAAAAAGCGATAATGTAGAATTATAGGCCTCCAAAATTCGCTCTCTTATTTCCATATCTACGAAAATATTATCGAAGAAATAATCAGCAAATTCCCAAGAGGTGTTAAACTTTATTTCGGCGGGAAACAAATCAGGTTTAAGGTCTTTGAGTTCTCTTCTGAGCTTATCAAGAGCATAATTTATTTCAATAATTCCCAACTTAGCTTTGTGCATTTTTTGACGCTTCAGATAAGTAGCCATTGTTCCACCACCGACCATATCCCAAGTAGCATAACCTTTTGCATCTTTTAAATCATCAATTACTTTCGGAATCACGCTTAACACCTTTTCAGCCGCCAAAATCGCCTCTTGAATCTCTTTTATATAAGCATCTATTTTTACTAATTCATCTTGTTTGCTAAAAATATCTAACAATTTCGGATGATTATTTTCTTTTAATAACGTTACTTTTTCTTGAATAAGACCTTCGTATTGAACCTTAATCGTTTCAAAATCAAGCAGTTGTGCTTCGTAAGACTTTATTTCAAGTGAAAGGCTATCAAATTTATTTTGTTGACTTTCAAATTGTATTTTCGCTTGATAATACTCGACTTGCTCACGCTCCAGTTCAGTAAATTTCTTATTCAATAAATCGTACCAAATAGATTTTAAAGTGAGTGTTTCGAGGTCTTTTACATCCTGAAACTCTTCGTGCATTCTGCGTTTTGTGGCTTCAAGTTTATGCTGCTCGCTTGTTTGAATTCGCCTTGCTTCTTGTAGTTTCTGAGCAATCTGTTTCCTATTTTCAAGTTTCTGACTAATGTTTAATAATTCGACATTGAGTGAATCTGGTATCATGTTTTTCGGTTTAATTAGTCAGCAAATCTTGAATAAAAAACCGATTTACTGAAACTGATTTAAGCCAAAAGACTTTTTTCGATGATATTGGGACAAAAAGGGGGATGAATCTTACTTTACATTCCCACCTTCCACTTCCTGATGTTTCCAAAGTTCTTGAAAAATTTGATTTGTAGTTTTCAAAGCCTCAAAAGTACCTTCGGCCACAATTTTTCCTTGACTCAATACATAGACATAATCGAAGTATCGCAATAAATGCAGGCGGTGAAGCGAAGAAATAACCGCTTTTTCGGCAAATGTTTCAAACAACTGTTCATAAATCAGTGCCTCGGTTTTAGGGTCAACGCTGCTGGTTGGTTCATCCATCAGCACCACTTCACTGGTTTGAGCGGCCAAGATTCCACGAGCCAAAGCCAAACGCTGTTTTTGTCCACCTGAAAGATTCACACCCTTTTCTTGAATGCTTGATTCTAAACCATTTGGTAAATTTTTGGCAGTATCTGCAAAATAGGCTTCTTCACAAACTTTCCAAACATCGGTTTCTTCAAATGGCAGACCAAGTGTAATATTATAGCGAATCGAATTTTCAAAAATCTCTGGTTCTTGCGGAAAAAGCGTCACGGTTTCATTGAGTGTAGCCATCTGATACGATTTTCCATCTACCTCAAATTTCAAATTTGCTTCCGATTCATAAAGCCCTCGTAATAAGGCGAGTAGCGTACTTTTTCCACTACCACTTTCACCGATAAAAGCAATCTTTTTCCCTCGCTCAATTTTTATCGAAATATCGTGTAAGCTTTGCGGGGAGTGGCCTTCATCATACAAATCTCGGTGCGAGAAACTCAGATTTTCAATCTTGATTTGCTTCCAATTCTCAGGTAAAGTTTCAGCAGTTTCAGGTCGATGATTATTGGCATAATCTTCATTGATTGAGCGAGCCGTTTGTACATCGGTATTGTACTGCACAATTTCGGTATATTGCCAAGCCACATCATGAAAAACACTCGTAAACTGATTCACAAAACCCAAAAGTGTCACCAAACCACCCACATAAAAAACCTTATTTGGCTCATAGTTTTGATACACATAACCGAGCGTAATGACCACGTACGTTAGTCCCACCAACATTTCGGCCGTAAACCATTTCCATTCGTTTATTGCCACATTTTTGCGAAATGGCGGAAACAAATCTTTCACTTTTGCCATCAAACCCGACTCCATGCTTTTTTCCAAACGCAGCGTAATAACCGTAATGATATTAGAAAGACTATCGAAAAGTGTTGAAGAAATCGTATGCTCTTTTTCGTTTACTTCGTCGAGGGTTTTGATGAAAGGTTTATCGAACTTAAAAATTACCCAAACCGTAAAAATACCAATCAAAATGCCGATTCCGCCAAAAAGTGGCGAAAAATAGAGCATTGCTCCAAACGAAAACACGAATTTCGAGAGTGCATGCAGAAACATAAACCCATTTTGAAAGAAATTTTTAAGTGCTTCATAAGCCTTGCGGATTCGGTTGATAGTTGAGCCACTGTGGTGGTCTTGGTGCCATTTTACGGGTAAATGAAGTGCTTGATGATACATTTCTTGCAAGAAATTTCGGCTCAAATTAAACGCTAACTGCCGCTCCATGATTCGAGCTGGCCCATGAAAAGCCCACTCCAAAAGCTTTAAGCCAAGATACCCTACGGCATACCAAATCGTGTATTTGATTGTGTGCTGAAAATCATGCTGAATTTTATCAATAAACCACCCAAATAGAATCGGATTCAATGAAAACACCACATTAGCAACCGCAAACATCGCATAAATCAACAAATACCTTTTGCGTTCGTGCTTGGCGTATTTCCATGCGGTTTGTAATAGAGATATGTATGGATTTTTTGAGTGCTGAGCTGCCATAGCTTTTCGTGGTCTGATTTCTGTATTTTGGTATTTTCGGCTCAATTTACTGCAAATTCGCCTGCACAAAAAGCATTAGTTTTAAAAAGTACCATTTTTGAGCATCAAATCATTTGAAAGCCCACGCACTTGCTTATACTTTTACAGCCTAAAATTTAACCCTAAGTATGTCAAACATTACTCGACAAACATTTCTTAAACAATGCCTCGGAATTGGCTCTATGCTTACGTTCTCGCCTTATTTTTCTTGGGCAGAAGACTCCGATACTTTCTTACAAAATGTTGTAAAGGCCAATAATCAGGAAGTTGAAAAACTGCTAAAAACCTTTGAAGTTGAAATCACTGAAATTCGTCGTCGATTAGGTTTCGACTTTGCCAATCTTTCGGCAGCAATGGCAGAGCCAACTTCACGCTATTACCAAAAGGCCGAGTTGATACCTGCCATGACTCGCATTTTGAAGTTTCTGATTAAATATCAGAAAGTGGATGGAACGCTCGACCTCGGTAATTTGGCTTCGCCACCCGACACGGCCTTTATCTTAGAACCTCTTTGTGTAGCCGATAGTATTCTCCGAAAATTATCAATTCCTGCGTTGAACAACGTAAAGGACTTATTGAAAGACTTTATTTTGGAAGCAGGTGAAGCCATGCGAACAGGTGGCGTGCATACACCTAACCACCGTTGGGTAATTTCGGCAGCTTTGGCTCGTATCAATGATTTGTATCCCGATAAAAAATATGTGAGAAGAATAGACGAATGGCTTTCGGAATATATTTTTATTGATGCCGATGGCCATTACCTCGAACGAAGCATGATTTATGGAGAAGTGACTGATAATTGCCTAATTACAATGGCACGATTGCTAAAACGCCCAAAATTATATGAGTATGTACGAAAAAACCTCCGAATGAGTTATTATTACATGGAGCCAAATGGTGAGATGGTCACGAATGATTCGAGACGTCAAGACCAATTTATTGGCATGAATGCTCTTCCTTTTTACTTAGATTATCGCCACATGGCCATTCATGATAATGATGCAGAATTTGCAGCTATCAGTAAGCAAATTGAGCAAATGAAGGGTTTTGAAGAGAAAAACATGCCCGATTTATTGGCGTTCTTGACCGATGATGCAGATTTACGTATGCCTTTGCCAAAGCCTGCTGAGCTAAACACCAATTTTGAGCAGTTTTTCAAGACAACCAGTTTAGCTCGAATTCGCCGAAAAGACACGACCATGACAATTTTTGGGGGAACGGATAAACCGACCATTATTGCATCGGGTCGCTCGACGAGTCCAAACTTCTTTAGTTTCCGTAAAGGTGAGGCCATTCTGAAATACATGCGTTTCTCGACCGACTTTTTTAGTACGGGTTATTTCAGAAGTGATGGTTTGAAGAAAGACGGGAATCGCTATATTCTTAGTCAAAAAATCGAAGCTCCTTATTATCAACCACTTACAGATGAATTTAAGCGTGCTGACGGTAATTATCAACATTCGCCGAGTACAGATGGTAGATTTTGGAATAAAATGGACTTCGAGAATCGCCCGAAAAGTAATGTCAAGAATATAGAAACCATCATAAGTGTTGAAGAAAAAAATGGCGGTGCTGAACTGAATTTTGCGGTAAAAGGTGCCGATGGCGTAAAAGTAACCATTGAGTTTTGCTTCAAAGAAGGAGGCGAATTTGTTGGCTTAAAAAAACTTGATGATGCCGATAATTATACCCTCGAAAGTGGCACGGGTGAATATAAATTCGGGAAAGATAGCATCAAATTTGGCGAAGGAATTTTCAAACACTCGAAACTTCGTGGCCTTGAAGGAGAAATGTACACCTCACATTTTGGAAGCCTCCGCACCGAAGGCATGCACGTTTTCCTGACAGGTATTGTACCTTTTCAGCATAAGATAACATTATCATAATTATAATGTCATCTGAGCAACAAAATTCATTGCCGTCAGTTTCAACTGACGGATACTGAGATGAATACAAAATGGCTTTAGCCCAAACATTTTTAGATAGTTTGGCTAAAGCCTAATATGCTTTATTATTCAATTTACCCGTCAGCTAAAGCAGACGGCAATGAATACTTTTCTATTTTACTTCTCCGATAACTAATTTCCCAGTAACTAATTCACCAATATACCAGTAACCAAAAATCAAAGATTCAACCAATAAGTTACTTTGGCTAAAATTGCACGGTTTTTCGGCATCCATGTTTCTGAATTATAATTATCGGTATAAACCAAGAAGAAATCAGATACTGGAGCAAAACGCCATTGGAGACGAGAATTGACGTTTACATTCTTGAATTGGCTATTATACTGCACATAGCTTGTCCAGAAAACGCTCTTTGAAAATGTTAAATCCACCTTCGGCCCAACCAAATACACTTGATTTTTACCAGTCGAAAGGTTGATGTTATTATAACTAAAATTAATAGCTACAAAACCGTAAGGTTGAAAACGATAAGAGGCAGTTCCAACCACGCTTACAATATTTCCATCATAATATTGCCCAATGAGCGGCTGAATATTCATCGAAAGTTTCTTCCTCAAATCAGAAACATAATTTGCCGAAAAATTATAGTAAGTATAACTTGTACCCTTTTTTAATGAAGGCATTGTACGGTTACTTCTCAGAGCATCAAAATCATTAAATAAATAGGTATAATTTTGATTCAATGTCATCAAGAGGTTTGATGAATTTGCGAAGCCCAACAACAAAAATGGCCCAGCTTGGCGGTCAGTTACTCCCAAACCTGGTTGGCTAAATTGGTCATAAGCCACCCCATAACTTATGCGATTAAATGTCTTCGACTTTGGAAAAATATTAAAACCAATTGTTGGATTTATATGAAAGAAATTTTTGCGAGGTACGAATCCCACTTCAGCATCAAAGCCTTTTCCTACCCAATCGTGCGACCATTTAGCAATTAATTTTCTAACACTATAATTGAGCATAAAACCGTGAGCAAATTTCTCATTTATATCAATCGGACTAAAAATTTGGTGATAGAAAACTTTACCGTTCCACCGGTTATCTTTCGAGGCCAGATTATATTCCAAACCAGCCACTCGGTTATACGCATTTACACCTTTGCTGAGTTCTTTTCCTAATACTTCTTTGTTTACAAAAATAGCCGCAATATTTGAGCGACCAAAAACCTTGCGTTGCAAAGCAGCTACTGAGTAATTCATGCTCGCAATTCCTTTAAAAGCATCGGCGGCAGTTTGTGTGTTCAGCACTCCTACTCGCCAATTATCATCAATTTTACCACTGATTCTTGCTCCGTAAGTTATTCTGTTTTGAACACTTAGGTTGGTCACTGTATCTATGCCTATACCGATTTGCCTCGAAAAAAATGGACTCACAATCTGATTTCCAGCAGCACTTCCACCCAAAACACCCGCTGGTGGCACAAACGGATTAGTGTTATAGCCACCAAAACCTGTAAATAAATCAGAGTTTTCCAAGAAAAACTGGCGTTGTTCGGGAAAATTAACATCAAAACGAGTAAGATTAATGACTTGACGGTCGGCTTCAACATTTGAAAAATCTGGGTTAAATGTTAGGTCAAGGTTTAATCCTGACGTAACAGCTACTTTTGCATCTCCTCCAAAATTAAGTTTATTTCCAGCAGCAGGATTTTCTGGATGTTCAAAATCTTGGGTTGTACTGGCCGAAACATACGGTATCAACGATATGCTGGCTCCCGCCTTTTTGAGCGGTTTCTCAAATACAATAGGCATCGAGTAACCCAAATTCATGATAATTTGATTCTGTGGAATTCGCATCAACGTCGATTGTTCATTCGATTGCGTATCAAACCTATATGCCTTAAAATTCCACTGTGTGCTACCTTCTTTGAATCTTAAAGTGGAAAGTGGAATCGCTAATTCGCAAATCCAATAGCCATCATACATTTTCGAGATAGCACTCCATTTATTATCCCAATACATATTGAAATACTCATTGGCAGTGCCACCATTGTAGAGCAAAGCTTCACGCATGACCCCGAACGGATTCATACCAAATAAAAAACTATTGGTTTTATCATTGAATGTATCAAACAAAAAACTTACGTTATCGTTTCCTCCTGCCCTAAAATCTCGGCGAAATGAAGGCGTTACATAATTATTTCCTGGCGAATATAATTTTGCTCCGATATATACATTCTTGTCATCATAAGCCAACATGATTTCGGTTTGATACTTCGCTTTTACACTGTCTTTAGGAAAAAATTGCCAAAATGCAGGTAGTTGCTCGGCATTTTGCCAAGCTTGCTCATCAAGAACGCCATCAAGTTTAATTTTTTCAGTAATAAATCTTACTGTTGAGGTTTGTTGAGCCTGAGTTTGAAGAAAAAATAAAAATGAGATAAACAATAGGAGAAGTCTATTCATAATAACAGGGGCTTAAAAATAAGCTACAAAAATACACTTTTCTAAGCCTTTTTTTGCCTATTTTTGATTTATTTTAGAGTTTTTTGAGCCATTATTAATTATTTTTTATAAAAAACTTATTCTGTCATACCTTTGCTAAATAAAATACAATTTCAACTATTCTTTATGAAACATACTTCATTTAGTACATTAATCTTTCTATTTTTCTCAAGCCTTGTGTTCGCACAAGCACCCGACGAAAAACACCTCAAAAACGTTCGTCAACTCACTTTTGGCGGTAATAATGCTGAGGCCTATTTTAGTCGAGATAGCAAGTACATTAGTTTTCAATCAGATAACCCAGCTTGGGGACTTTCGTGCGACCAAATTTTCTATATGGATGTAGAAAAAGGCTTGAAAGACCCAAAAGTTCGACCAGACTTTATCAGCACAAGTTTTGGCCGCACCACTTGTAGTTTTTTTATGCCCAATGGCAAAGAAATCTTATACGGAAGCACCCACGAAGGTGGTGGACACGCCTGCCCGCCAGTGCCAGATATGGGAAAAAAATACCTTTGGGCAATTTATGATAGTTTTGATATTTACGTAGCCGATTTAAAAGGTAAAGTAAAAAGACGTTTGACAAATACCCCAGGCTATGATGCCGAAGCAACGGTTTCGCCCGATGGAAAAAAGATTGTATTTACAAGCACTCGCAATGGCGATTTGGACTTATACATCATGGATATTGATGGAAAAAATGTAAAGCAAATCACCCACGAATTGGGCTACGATGGCGGAGCTTTTTTCTCGCCTGATAGCAAAAAATTGGTTTTCCGTGCGTCACGTTTTTCGAGCGAAGAAGAAAAAACTGAGTACAAAGAAAACTTAAAGAAAAACTTGGTTGCCCCAACCAACATGGAGATTTTTACTTGTAATGTAGATGGCTCTGACATGAAACAAATCACTAAACTGGGAAAAGCCAACTGGGCTCCGTATTTTACACCGAAAGGCGATAAAATCATTTTTGCTTCGAATCATCACTCACAACGTGGCTATGATTTTCAGTTGTATATGATAAATGCTGATGGCACAAACCTTCAAAAAATTACAACCGAAAGCAATTTCAATGCCTTTCCGATGTTTAGCTATGATGGCAAAAAATTGATTTTCAGTTCAAACCGCAACAATGGTGGCACTCGTGATACCAATCTTTTCATTGCTGATTGGGTAGATTGATACCCAAAAGTGCTGGCACGAATTTTTAGTGTAAGAGAATATCTTCTTAGCTGGAGATATTCTTTTTTGTTTCAAAGCATCCAAAATTCACTATCATAATGTTAGCACGCATATTCAAAGGATTCACAAACAAACAATCAGAAGTGTCTCCACAACTCACAACTTACACAAAAGCCAATAAAAGCAGCTTCCCTTTTTACATAAAAGCTCCAATGGTTCTTTTGGGCTTATATCTGCTATTTTACATACTTTTCATACTAAAAGATACTTTAGCACCAGTTTGCTACGCAGGTCTTTTGGCAATTTTATTGAATCCTTTGGTAAATAAGCTAAATGAATTAAAAGTAAAACGAGAGATTTCTATTATACTGTCAATTCTTTTAGCATTTGTTCTATTTGGCGGTCTTATTGCTTTTTTGGCAAGTCAAATGAGTAGTTTTAGTGAACTCGCTCCAGAATTTATGCAAAAAGGAAATCAACTCTTACATGATATTCAAATTTGGGTAAGCGATTGCTGCAATATATCATTGAGCAAACAAATGAAGATGATAACAGAAGCTCTCGAAAGTAGTAAAGCCTACATTGGCCAAACCGTCTCGACAATTGCAGGAATTATAGGAATTGTAGTGCTTTTGCCTATTTACGTTTATTTAATTCTCTACTACAAACCCTTATTTATCAATTTTTTCTACGAAGTTTTTGATACCGAACACGAATCAAAGGTATCGGAAGTACTCACCGAAACAAAATCAGCTATTCAAAGCTATATTCAAGGTTTATTAATTGAAATGCTAATTGTAGCAGGTTTAAATTCAGCAGCTCTATTACTTTTGGGTGTAGAATATGCAATATTGATTGGTGTAGTTGGTGCTATCATAAACATTATTCCATACATCGGTGGTTTAATTGCTATTGCAATGCCTGTGGCTATGTCGCTCGTAACTGGCGATGGCGGTTATTCCACCGCTTTGTATATCATCATAGCTTATACCATTATTCAGTTTTTAGATAATAATGTCATTGTGCCAAAGGTGGTTTCTTCAAAAGTTGAGGTCAACGCCTTTATTTCTATCATTGTTGTGTTGCTTGGTGGGGCATTGTGGGGCGTTTCAGGAATGTTTTTGTCGATTCCATTTGTGGCAATTCTGAAAATAATTTTTGATAGAATCCAAGACCTCAAGCCGTGGGGTATGATTCTGGGCACTCAAATGAACGAAGATTTTTCGTTAAACGATTTTGGTAGTCCCGAAGCTGCTGAAAAAAGCGTAATTAGTCAGGAAATAGCTTTTGACCACTTTATCGGAGAGAAGAACGACACGTCTGTAATTGACAAATGAAAGAATGAATAGTTGTTATTAAAAGATTAGAGCCGCTGCAAGTACACAACGGCTCTAATTATTAGTCATAGTCAAGACCAAAATATATCTCTTTTAGTCTTCTACTATCCTCGCAAAGCCTCAACATCCTCCACTGTTTTCGGAATTGGCTTGCCAAGCGTTTTGCTACCAGTTTCGGTAATCAAGCAATTATCTTCGATTCTGATTCCGCCAAAATCTCTGTAACTATCTAATTTTGAATAGTTTACAAAATCAGTAAACTTATTTTCAGCTTTCCATTTATCAATCAATTCTGGAATAAAATAAATCCCAGGCTCAACCGTCAACACAAAACCCACTTCCAATTCTTTAGCCAAACGAAGCGATTTTAGCCCCAGTTGCGTGCTTCGCTCCAGACCATCACGGTAGCCGACGTATTTTTCGCCCAAATCTTCCATATCATGTACATCAAGACCGATTGCATGGCCTAAACCGTGTGGCATGAAAAGTCCTTGAACGCCTAAAGCGAGCATTTCTTCTACATCACCGTTCAAAAAGCCCAGCTCTTTCATGCCTTCGAGCATAATTCTATTGGCTGAAAGATGAATTTCTCGGTACTGAATATTTGGTCGGAGGGCCGCAATCGACTCCGTTTCCATCTTCAACACCAAATTATAAATCTCTTTTTGTTTTTCGGTGAAGCGTTTACTGACTGGAATCGTACGAGTAATATCTCCTGCATAAAACATCGTGTTTTCTGCACCCGAATCATTGATAACCAAACGCCCTTCGGTCATGGTATTGCCGTGATAATGATTGTGCAGCGTTTGCCCATTTATTGAAAAAATAATTGGATACGCCAAATCTCCACCACCTTCACGAGCTTTGGCATGAATAGCTGCGGCAATTTCGTATTCTTTTTTGCCAGCCGCCGTTAGTTGCATGGCCGTAATGTGCATTTCACGAGTGATGTTTACGGCATCTTCCATCTGTACAATTTCTTCTTCGGTCTTTATCGAACGCAAAGCCACAATTCCTTTTATCAGCTCAACCGATGCTTTTTCTTTCAATTGTGCAGTCGGAATATTTAGCCACTCGCTCATACGAATCATATTATCGAATCGATAAGGTGGCGTAAAATGCACTTTTTGTGCTTTTTTAAGTCTTTCTGGCAACTTTGAAGGTTCTTCCGTACGATACACTCCCACCATTCGAGCTTGCTCGGCCAATGTTGGTTGTGGACCTACCCAAATAATATCGTCCATCGTAAATTCATGTCCGAAGATAATTTCTTCGCCCGAATCTACATCAATAATAGCAGCAAGCCCTGCATGGCTGATACCAAAAAAATATAAGAAATTACTATCTTGACGAAAACGATAGGTATTATCGTGGTAATTCATGGGAGCTTCTTCATTGCCCATTATCAGAATTAGGCCACTTCCAACTGCTTTTTTGAGTGCGTTACGACGCTCGGTGTAGGTCTGTACAGAAAACATAATTTGTTGATTTTTTATACCACGAAATAAAGAAAAGATAGTCAATTTGTCATTATAAAAGCTCAGTAATTATTCAATCCAACAAAAAACAGGCTTTTTATTTTTCCTCATCGAAAACTTTTTTATAACATTTTTAAGTTTTCTTTATCTTTTTCAATAAGAATCATTCACATACAAAGTGAAACAAAACACATTGATAAGTAGGTGTTTATACTCTAAATAACTATCAATCAAAGAGTTAACTTTTGATGCCACTCAATAAGTTCGAGAAAATAAAAATAAAAAAACTTTCAGAATATTTTGAAAATTCAAAAAGGTTATTTTACTTTGGGGTACAAAAGCTTACGTGCTAAAATATAAAAGTCTAAAAACAAAGATGTCAGTAATGGAATTAAAAGAAGCAAAAGACAAGTTTATCCATACATGGGGTACGCTGGCCACGCAGTGGGGTATAAACCGCACGATGGCTCAGATACACGCATTGCTTTTGCTTTCGTCTAAATCTATGAATGCTGATGAAATCATGGCCGATTTGCAAATTTCAAGAGGAAATGTGAACATGAACCTCAGAGATTTGATGGATTGGGGATTGATTTACAAACAACTCCTTCCTGGCGAACGCAAGGAGTATTTCATAGCAGAGAAGGACATTTGGAAAGTTGCTAAGCAAATTGCTAAAGAGCGACGACGCCGAGAAATCGGACCACTAATCGAGGCAATGGAGGATATTAAAGAAGGCATACAACCTGACACTGCCGAGAAAGAAGAATTTCTGAAAATAGTAAACGATATAAGCAAGGTTTCGGTATTTGCCGATAACACCATGACATCTTTACTAAAATCAGATGAAAATTGGTTGATAAACAATTTTATAAAAATTTTTAATAAATAGTGACATGACTTCTCGGAGTCATGGTTTTTTGGAGTTTTTGGGGTCAAGCAGTAATTTTCTCATAGATAGAGCATTACTGCTTTTTTTTGTCCATAAAAAAGGGCGTATTTGAATACGCCCTTCTAAAATGACCTTTCTATATTCTTTTTCTTTTTCCACGGTGCAGTAGTTTGGCGAGACAAATCATATAAAAAATATAAGACTATTGCCAAAAATATGAGAAAAATGATTCGGAATAAGCTTCGATTCCGATTGGTAGAGTTATTTTGTGACATAATAAATACTATTTTCTAAACTCTAACATAACGATTAATCGCCCAAAAGAGTTTTTACAAATTTATGAATGACTGATAGTTTGTGGAGTATGATACCCCAAAAACTTAGCCATTTTGCTTGATACTTCTGCCCATTTGATGTCTTCAAATTCTAAGATAATCACCCCTGCTTTATCCATTGAGCCACCAACATCAGCACGAGTAAGGTATTCAGAAAAAAACGTAACATCTGGATTATGACCAAAAATTGCAACTACATTCACCGACTCATCTAATTGATTTACGGCCGATAAATAACTACGAGGGCCACCTCCATAAATCGTATCGTCAATAACAATAGCATCAGCATCGTAGTGAAGTTGTTCGGCAAAAATCTTGGCGGTAGCTTTGGCTCGTTCGGCTGCACTACTTACGATAAGGTCGAATTTAATACCTTTTGAAGCCAAAAACTTCCCCATTCGTGCCGACTCAATGATACCAGTTGAGGTTAAATCTCTGTCAAAATCACGAAACATCGGAGAGTTTCCACCATCTTCAGCAGTGGCATGACGAATTACGTAGAGGGTTTTAATCATATTTTCGATGGTTTTGGCACGAATATACAAGCATTGCTGAAAATAAACTTAATTTTTGCTGAAATTTTATTGAATAATAAATGAATCTGCTGAGAAATATTCTCTCTTCAAAATTAAACTATTGACTATTAGGATTGTATAACTTTTTTCATAATAACTGCCGATGATGGACAAACCGAAGTAAATTGTTTACTGTTCTGAATTTCGGTTGGAGCATCGGTTCGTTCAATAACTTTGTAGTTGAGCTTTTTCTCAAAAAATTCTTTGGCGGTTGTTGTTAGTAAATAAAGTTCTTTTATGCCTTGATTTTTGGCATATTTTTCTAAATTACTAACAATCAAAAGCCCAAAACCTTTCCCTTTTTGAGAATCAAGTACACTAACCGAACGTAGAAGTCCAATCAGACCATTTATTTCCAAACCTGCCGTAGCTATTATTTGTTCATTTGTTTCTAAGGCAAACAATTCTACATTTTCACCAATATCATTTACTGGTAAATTTGCTAACGTAAGTAATGCCATTACTTCTGAAAGCTTTTCGGGTGGCGTTTTTCCGAATTCGATAGTCATTCTATAATTTTATTCAGTCAAATTATGCCAAATCGCTGTTTCAACATAACTATTTTATTTATGTTACACAAAGCGAACGGTGTTAGATTTCACAATTATGCAATGAATATTTTATCTATCAAAAGAAATTATAAAAACTTTATCTTTGTTGCTTAAAAACAAATAAAAACCAACTAAAAGCACTTTTCCAAAGCCAGATGTTTAGTTATAATCCGAAAGATTGGTGGAAACTCATTTTCTATTTCCACAAGGCCGACACTTTTCGTAAACTTTTACCCGCAATGGCTGGCGTAATGGTTTATACATTTTTTGTTTCTTATCTCGAAAATGAGGTTTTGCATTTTATGCCTCTCAAAAATCCATTAGCTATTCACTCTTTAGTGGGTTTTGTGCTTTCGTTGTTATTGGTTTTTCGAACTAATAGCTCTTATGACCGTTGGTGGGAAGGACGCAAAATTTGGGGAAGTTTCACGAATAATTCTCGAAATCTTGCCTTAAAACTCAATGCTATACTGCCCAAAGGTCCTGAAAATCGAGAAATTTTCAGGGTTTTAATTGGAAATTATATCCATGCCGTAAAAGACCATCTTCGTGGAAATGTAAACCATAAACATTTGGAGTACGTAAGCAACTATGATGAGGCTTTTTACGTAGATTATAAACACACTCCTAATAGAATCGGACAAGCTATTTATTTGGAAATCAATCGTTTGTATAAATCGGGTATCATCAATGCCGAGCAGTTATTAATTTTAAACAACGAATTGAGTTCATTTACCGATAATTTGGGGGCTTGTGAGCGAATTAGAAATACGCCGATTCCATCATCATACAATATATTTATCAAAAAAATGATATTTTTGTATGTTTTCACGATGCCTTTGGGCTTTGTATTGGAGTTTAAATATTGGGCAGCACCTATCGTAACATTGGTATTTTATGCTTTTGCAGGTATAGAAATGATTGCCGAGGAAATAGAAGACCCATTTGGCACCGATAACAATGATTTACAGCTTGATAGTATCGTGAAAAATGTAAAAGTTAATTTAGAAGAGATTTTCAGAAATTAATTTATTGTTGTAAGAATATACGTCATAACATTCCTCGCAACCTATCGTTTATAGTTTACGTCTTTAAAATCAACAAATAACTAACAGTATATGAAAACCAAATTGAATAAGTTTCTATTGTTATTTTTAGTAGTTGGAGCTTTTTCCTGTAAAAAAGATACAGTTGAGCCAACTACTACAGCTACTGTCAATAGCCCAAATGCTGCGGCCAATAGTTGGGTCTATGACCAAATGAAAGAGTGGTATTTATGGTCGGATAAAATGCCAGCCAAAGACAAAACTGATTTGACCTTAGTAACGGGAAAAGATGGCGAAGCCGATATAAAATCACATTATTTTTATTCACTACTCAACGATTACCCAAATACTGACCGTTTTTCGTGGATTCGTGAAAATATTACTGACCTAACTGCTTCGTTGAGTGGGATTAGTACTTCTTTTGGGTTTTCTCGTACAGCCGTTTATTTAGATAATACACAAACAAACGTAGCTTTCTTTATTTCAAACGTGATTTTGGGAAGCCCTGCCGAAAAAGCTGGACTGAAACGTGGCGATATTATTCTGACCATCAACGGTACACAAATCAATGGTACAAACTTTGCTACTTTGATTGCTAATAACGAAACTGCAACTTTTGGTTTGGGCGAACTCAAAAACGGTAGTTATGTACTATCAGGCAAAACTATTACAGCCACTAAAGGTGTGGTGCAAAATAACCCTATTCAATTTTCGAAAGTCATCGAAAAAGGGAATAAAAAGATTGGGTATTTAGTTTATACGCAGTTTTTAGAGACTTATGATGACCAATTAAAGCAAGTTTTTGGGCAATTCAAGGCGGCTGGTGTCAATGAGTTGGTTTTAGATTTACGTACCAACGGTGGAGGCAGAATTTCATCCGCCGATTTGATTTCTTCGTTAGTGGTGAAAAATCTCAACACCAATAACGTCATTCATCAAGACGAATGGAACGCCACAATTAAAGCTAAATATCCATCAGTAGCTACACCAACGAAATTTAGTAATCAACCAAATAACTTGAATTTAAGTCGCTTATTTGTACTTACATCAAATGGCACTGCATCAGCCAGTGAATTGGTTATCAATAGCTTACGCCCATACATGGATGTAATCATTGTTGGACAAAACACTTATGGGAAAAATGTAGGTTCGATAACGATTTCGGATGAAACTAAACCAGCTCGCTGGACTTGGGGAATGCAACCGATCGTATTGCGTACAGTGAATTCAAAGGGTGAGTCGGCTTATGGTACAAAAACTGGTTTCACACCTGACTATATTGTTTCTGATAATGTATATCCTTTCAAGCCATGGGGCGATGAAAGCGAGACTTTGCTCAAAAAAGCCTTAGAAGTAATTACTGGCGTTGTTGTTCCTGCTGAGGCATCGGTTACAGCCAATCGCTCATATAGAACAATGGATAAGTCAGCGATTTTAGAAGAACATATTTCTGATAATCCTGCTGATAATCGCAAAGATATGTTTGTGACTTTACCTAAGTAAAATATATCAACAATGAAATTAAAGCTGCCAGAAAAGGCAGCTTTTTTTATTAGAATCCAATTCAAGTACTGTATTTAAAGTTATTTTCCGTACACATGTATAATTAGTCCATTATTTGAACGTACTTTGGATGCGATTCGAATATTTGTTACTTGTTGTAACCAATTAAAAAAGATTCGACAGGTTGTCTTATTGATGAAACAGCCGTTGAAAACAAGTCATTAAATGCTTGGTCAAACTGTTTAAGAACCATTGAAACACTTTTTTTATCTTTAATTGGTGTGATTATTTGAGAATTTTTCGGACCGACCGATTTGGAAAAATACTCGAAATTCGATTTAATCAACTCACAAAGGTTTCATAACTGGGTAAATTAGGAAACCAACTTATCCAATGGTCCAAAATATATTTGTGCATAGAGTTAATCTTGTGCTTTTCTTGAAAGATGGTGTTACAGTTTTTTTGAGTCGGGTATAAAAATTCATATCGTATCTTCATTCCAGTGTTTGAAAAAATACGGTTGATTGAGCCACGAAACATGTACGATTAATGTCTCAATTCTTATAAATTTTATGATATTCTCAAAAGCACATTTATGAGTGATCTTAATTCTTTCTTCTATGCTTAGCGGAAAAATCATGCCACTAAAAAAGTAAAAATTAATAAAAAACAGCATTTTTTATCATAATTCTAAGAAATATATCCGCTCAATAAGAAATCAATAGCACTCGTAAATAAATTTACTTTTTAAGCGGACACATTTTTTTCTATAAAAAAACACCAAAATATAATATTACCGATTAATAAGAACTCATAGCAGCAATTTTTCAGTGCCATAAACTTTGTTGCAGGACTGCCACTTCAAAATTGGTTCTATTTACTCTGTACCAAAAGAGCTTTTCTGCTGTATATTTTATACATTTGGGAAATGAAAACCTAAAGCCTGAATTCCCTAAACCTCATGAAAATTCGCCACCGAGTTCTTTTCTTATTATTTCTGCTTTCAATCATTACTTTCCTCGACCGTGTTTGCATGAATGTAGTAAGCAAATACGTAAAAGCCGACTTACACCTCGACAATCAGTCTTTTGGTTATATTTTGGGGGCTTTTTCATTAGCTTATGCACTTTTTGAGCTACCAACAGGTATTCTCGGCGACCGCATCGGCCCACGTAAAATCCTCACTCGTGTAGTGCTTTGGTGGTCAGGTT
Source organism: Emticicia sp. W12TSBA100-4 (assembly GCF_040253585.1). Taxonomy (NCBI): domain Bacteria; kingdom Pseudomonadati; phylum Bacteroidota; class Cytophagia; order Cytophagales; family Leadbetterellaceae; genus Emticicia; species Emticicia sp. W12TSBA100-4. The sequence goes on along the minus strand of NZ_JBELAU010000001.1, from coordinate 150,030 downwards.
TTACGGCTCTCACGGGTACCGCTTTCGGATTTATCTATTTATTGATAGTCAGATTTTTATTTGGAATTGGCGAAGCAGGAGCATACCCAAATGCTTCAATCGTTATTTCTCGCTGGTTTCCAGCTGTTGAAGTCGGAAGGGCTCAGTCAGTTATTTGGGCGGCTGGCCGCATCGGTGGAGCATTGACCCCGCTTTTGGTAATACCTTTGGTTCATGCAGTTGGCTGGCGTTATGCCTTTTTTATACTCGGATTTGTAGGCTCTTTGTGGGCAGTAGTTTGGTATTGGTGGTTTCGTGATAATCCTGCTGAGCATAAAGGAATCACCCCAAAAGAAATTGAAGAAATCGAATCTGCTCGCCGACAAGCACCCGTTAGCCACAAAATTAGCTGGCAAACCATCGTCAGAAACCCCAATGTTTGGATACTGATGCTGATGTGCCACTTGTTCTTTTATGCATCATATTTCTTCACCAATTGGTCATCAACATACTTTCAAGAAGGTCGTCACATGAGTGAAGAACAAGCCAAAAACTTTGTTTCTCTATCCTATTTCTTAGGTGCAATTGGCTGTGTAGTTGGTGGTTTTGCAAGCGATATTCTGAGCAAAAAATTGGGACTAAAACTTGGCCGTAGAATCGTTGGTGTGGCGGGTTTAGGCTCTTCAAGCATTTGCTTTTTAGGTGCTGGACTGACTGGAAATAATGAACTGGCTGGTTATTTACTGGCACTTTGTGTATTTCTGAAAGACTTAACTTTACCCGTAGCTTTTGCAGTTTGTGTAGATATTGGTAAACGAAATTCGGGAACAGTGACGGGTGCAATGAATTTTGCAGGACAAATGGGAGGATTTTTTATCACAATTATTTTCGGTACAATCGTACAGCAAACTGGTAATTTCAATTATCCGTTGTTCTTGATTGCTGGCTGTTTGATTGTAGCATCTGCTCTTTGGTTTTTTATTGACCCTACAAAGGAAATTATTTCGACTGATTGAAAAATATCCGATTAAAATTAACGTCGGCAAGGCTTAAAGCCCACAGTGGAACTGCTTGCCGACGTTCTCAAACTCAAATTTCATAATTCAACAAAGCTTGCACCTCAGCAATATCATGTTTGCTCGTAAGGTCGGGCAATACATCGGCAATTTGTATGGTATAAATGCCTTTCGGATTTTCATTAGCCCACATACGCACGGTTACAGGAATTTCTTTTTCATTTCTAACTGGATGAAGTAGTGTTTTCTCTAAAAAAGGTATCAAGTCGGCACTTGTGAAGGCAAAAATATTCCAACTAATACCAATTCTTGGCATTGTTTGCGTGATTTCTGCCCATTCTTCGTCGTTTGGTTTTTCGAGCAAATCAATCAAATATCCTTCCGAATCTTTCTTGATAATAGCACAATTTCTTACTCTTGGTTCATCATATCCATCGGTGTCCCAATCAAGCATGGCGTTTGGATAAGTTTCATCAAGCAATAATTCAAAGGCTTTTACTGGATACAAGTTATCACCATTACAAACAATAAATCGGCTACTTTTCCAAGCAGGAAACTGATTGAGAGCTTGCTCAATGGCATCGGTTGTACCGAGTGGTTTCTCACGGCCTTCAGGAATATGTTGGCGAGCAAAGCCAATTTGCAAACCCCAGCTTGTACCTTCCTGCATCAGTTTTTCATAGTGAGGCTGCGAAACAGTATCTTTTGGATTAAGCAAAAGCACCACTTCTTTCACTCCCGCCACTGACGCATTATATAATACATAGTCCAGAAATGGGCGGCCATCTTTGCCAAGTCCAATCATCGACTTTGGTAAAGTATTGGCTTGTTCAATCAATTTTGAATCAAGGTTAGAATTACCTTCTAAGTTTTTTTTCATGCGAGATGACATCCCGCCCGCCAGTATCAATAATTTCATTTGAAGTAGAACAACTTTCTAAGTTGTTCGGTTGGTATGAACAATCTACAAAACAACTTGAAATCGGACTCCCGATGCGGTTGTTCTATTCGGAACTTCAAAACATCGGAACGTCGATTTTTTATCTAACAATTAATGTCTTTCCAAAATATTTGTCATTGATGCGTAAACGCACCAAATATATGCCGCTTGAGAATCCGCTCAACGAAATTTGTCTTGAATAATTCCCAGTTATTAAATTCTCAACCATCTCTGATTTGAGTTTTCTCCCTAATTTATCGAATACTTCGACTTCAATTTCTGCTTTTTTTTCCAAATCAAAACCCACAACTACTTGCGGTTCGGCGTTCCGATTATCAGTAGGATTTGGAAAAATATTCCACGCTACCAAAATCTGTTCGACTTCGTTTGCTGTAATTGCAGAGGTAACTTTGTTTTCGCTTACATCTTTCAATATTTTATTGTCAGGGTCGAAAATTACCTGCGAAATTACGCCTTGTGGCTTAGAAAACGTAATTTCTTGCGTTACTTTATCAACAAAAACCGTAGAAGTAATTTCTTCACCACTCGCCATTAGAATTTTTATATCAACTGGCATCGAAAACACCACAGGATTTGTATTTGTGGATTGAGCAATCGTTATTTTCAATTCTTTTGAAATTTCGCTCGGATTCCAACTATAAGTGTATTTTGGGTAGCCTTCACCGTAGATCCACTGCTTGAAAAAATAATCCAATTTTAGTCCTGTAGTTTCTTCGGCTACTTTCTGAAAATCTTCGGTAGTAGCTGCACCATAAGCCACACTCGACTTTAAATAGTTTTGTAGAATCTGATAAAATTTATCATCACCTACTATACCACGAAGCATGTGTAGCACAATCGAACCTTTATAATAACTACGATTTGGTTCAAAAATCCCTCCAAAAACATCATTAATATTTTGCACATACAAACTACCAGTGGCCCTTTTCGCTCTGGTGGCATTATTATTTATGGTTGACTGATAAGCACTCTTTCCGCCAACAGCTTCGGCATAAATGGCTTCGCTATAAGTAGCAAAACCTTCATTGAGCCAAATATTTTCCCAATTTTTGCAGGTAATTTTATCGCCAAACCATTGATGTGCCAATTCGTGAGCTATCAAACTACTACCATAACTGCCCATCGAACTGCAAGTTTGGTGTTCCATTCCACCGCCAAAGCCACATTGTGCGTGTCCGTATTTTTCTTTAATAAATGGATAAAGTCCAAATTTCTCTGAAAACAATTTGAGCATGAAAGGCGTTTGATCGAGTTGCGTTTTAGTAGTTGCGGTGAATGATTCAGGATAAACAAAATGATTGATTGTCATTGAATCAGTAGCAGAATATTTGAAATAATTTTTATACTCGGTATAATTCGAGCAAGCAATCGAAATCAAATATTGAGCAATCGGATAGCTATTTTTCCATTGATAGGTTTTCGTATTATCCTTATTAGCAAGTACTTGTATCAAAACCCCATTAGAAACCGACACAAAGGTCGAAGGCATCGTAATCCAAACATCTGAAGAATCGGCTTTATCGGCAGGCGAGTCTTTGCAGGGAAACCAATCGGGCGAACCATAAGGCTCGCTCAAACTCCAAACTATTGGTGCATTACCACTTCCATGTGTAGAAAACACAAAACTACCAAAAGCTGAACCATTTGGCTTCCCTTGGTAAAATACAATTAAGCTTACGGCTTGCCCTTCGGTATATTGTTTATCAAGGGTTACGTTTACTTTTTCGGTTTCTTGCACAAAAGCCAGCTTTTTTGTACCGAGTTTTATTGAGTCAACTTTTAGGGCATTTCTTAAATCAAAAAAGCAAGTTGAAATCGTAGATTTTGTCTTAAAATTAATCGTGGTTTCACCTTTGATAGATTTATCAGTAAATGAAATATTGAGATTAAGTTTATAGTAAGTTACATCAATTTTATCATCGCCAGGGTAAGCAATACGCCCATAACGCTGTTTCGACAAACGTTCAAATGACTGCTGTTTCGACTCGGCACAAAGTACAGCTCCATCTTCCTGAGCAAAAGCAGAAAAAGACAAAACACTGATAATAAATACTTTAACTATATCTCTCATGTTTTTTATGTTCAAATCGGCCGTTGCTAATGAAATCGGCCATTGATGGTGGACTAACTAAAACTCCCAACGATAACTCAAAATCGGAATCAAACCCATCTGATATTGTCTAACGATTTTATTCTGCAAAATATCATAGTAACTGTACGAAACATTCTGATAGTTAGCAATATTCTGAATATCCAAAGCCAGTGTACGAGAATACTTTTCCTTTGACTTTTTCATGTAAATACGAAAATCTGGTCTGAAATAGTCGGGCTGTTTTACAGTAAAAGCATCAGCATTTCTATAAATCAATCGTTTATTATCAATTGAAGCTTGTTCGTTTACTTCTCTTTCGTAAAATCCGCCGAGCCAAATCACTCTGATACTCGTTCCAAAAGTACGATTGGGTGGCATCCCACTTTTGCTCCGCACCCACTCTTTCCCTATGGTCAAGTTAAAAATGTGTTTTCCATTAAAACGGCTATTTCGCTCTACTCCGTCATTGTTTTTATAAGTTGCATTATAAAGTGTGGCATTTGTAAGGGCATAAAAACCATTGATAAGATACTGTTGATAAGTCAATTCTAAACCATAATTTCGACCCGTACCCGAATTTTGGAGCGGTTCAGGAGTGAAATCTTCAACCAAATTTAAGGTAGAAAACGTTGGGTTCATCGAAGCCGATGGAATATTAAAAAGCTGCTGGTAAAATAATTCTGTTTTGAAATAAGAGCCTTTTTTGAAAGAATATTGGTGGCTCAAAACATAATGGCGAGACTTAGAAACATCAAGCGTGGCATTACCCAGAAATGCACTATTTTGAGTGGCCAGTGCGAAATAGATTTCGGGTTGCTGCAATTGGCTATGCAAACCATAAGCAAAGCTAAGAGACTGATTATTAGACAGTTGATACTGAACCGAGAAACGAGGTTCGACAGATTTGGTCTGATTGAATGTATAATTAAGGTAATGTAAGCCCACATTAGCCGATAGCTTAGATAAAAGATTTAAGTGTAAATTTGCGTAGGGTTGAATGATTAATCCTTCGGCTGCACCATTAGCTCTTTTATCGGCCGAACGAGCAAATAGTTCATCGTATTGACGAGTTACGAAAACACCTACTTTCAAATTGGCAAATTCATTGAATTTATAGGTCAGATTTGTAGTAACCGAGGCCTTTGCTCGAATTGAAGAATCGGCCTGAATCAAGAAACGTTGAAAATTTACTTTGCTCAAAACATAGCCTTCACGAGTATTTTTTAGTCCAGATGCCGCAATAACGGTTTTCCATAAGAGTTTTTTACCGATATTTAAGCTGTGTGAGAGTCCAGCAGCACCCATTCTATTTTTGTAATAAATATCAAATCCATCTTTTTGCACTTCCCACTGAGTAGTATCTCGTTGAGCTTCAAAAACATTGCTACTCAATCCACCCATTCCGAAAAGCATAAAAGTACCTGCTTTTTTAGTTGGGAAATTGAGATTAAAAGCTAAATCTTGAAATCGAATGTCTTCTCCACCAAATTTTACACCCATCGTTGCCAACAAGCCCGTAAACGAATAGCGATAATTGACGAGGTAACTCGCCCCATTGTTACCAATCGGGCCTTCGGCGGCCAAATCAATACCAATCAAACCAGCCTGTGCTGTAAATTCATGCTTTTTATCGTTTCCTTTACGCAAACGCATATCCATTACGCCCGAAAGAGCATTTCCGTATTCGGCAGGAAAAGCTCCCGTTAAGAAATTCATATTGCCCAATAATTGTGCAGAAAGAATATTTACACCGCCCGAATTTTGAGTCACACGGTCGCTGAAAGTTCCTGCATTGCTCAAATGGTTAGGGTTTACTATTTCTACACCTTCCAAACGCCACTGCATTCCGTTGGGTGAATTCCCCCTTATAACCATCCCATTTGCTTGGTCGTTTGAATTGGCCACACCAGCATAAGCAGTTGCCAGACGTGCAGGGTCAAGATATGTGCCAGGATAACGGAAAATCTGCTCGGTTGTGATATTCTGAATACTCGTGACTGCACCCGAAAGATTGGCTGATGTTGCTCTCACAACGGCCTCAGCCAGTTGGTTGCTTGTTGGATGAAGTTTGACTTCAAGTACCATTTCTTTGCCCGATTCAAGTAAAATTTCAGCTATTATTTGGCTTTCATAACCAACCGAACTTACTTGCACTTGATAACGCCCTGTTGGCATTTTCTCGAATAAAAAACTACCATCAGCATTAGTTTCAGTACCTTTTTTTGCATTTAAAACCGTAATCGAGGCTCCAACAACAGGTTGTTCGCTAACAAAATCAATTACTTTTCCACGTATGATTTGTGAAGCCGATGGCATATTTTTTGAACTCGACTGGGCAATCAACCCAAAGCTCGTGCCTACCAAAATTATGACAGTGAGAAATCCTCTATACATCAGTATATTAATTAAGAGAAAACATATTTTAGTACTTAAATCTAAACATTTAGATACAACAAAGGTTTATCAGTAAATGAATTCAGATATGATACATAGTCAGTTCGAGACCAAGTTTTATGAGCAATTGGATGCTTTTTTCCAATTGCGAGGGTTTGGTTTTTTCCCTGACCAGAAGCAGTACCGCAAATCTACACAAAACGGATTTCAGAATATAATTTTTTCTATTTCAGAAGCACAAAAAGTGTTTTGGGTTGAAGTAAACTTTGGCGTAAGATTCGAGTTTATCGAACAAATAGCACAGCAATTCCTTAATAATAGTTTTGGGTATCGCCCAGCGGCCAATACATTAGTCATAAGCATCGGTAAGTTTCTCGAAATCAAATATTTCAGATATAAAGTCAGTAATCAAGAAGATTTTGATAAAGTAACGCAGGAAATAAAAAGTTTTTTTGAAGAAAAGGGATTCGATTTCTTAAATACTGCTGATTCACTAAGTTTTATTGAAGACACCTTGAATGATTCGCCAACAATGCCTTGCCGATATTTATACAATCAAGTTCATCGGTGTTTTAAAGGAATAATTGCCGCAAAACTGAGCGATAACTGCAATTTTGCGACAATTACGAATATTTACCGCCATTTTCTACTTAAAAATGGTACTGATGAAGATTTGTTAAGCTACGAACGCTTAATCTCATTTTTGCATCATTATAATGCGAATTGAAAATTAGTCCACAGGCGAGAGTCAACTATCAACAGACAAAACTTCTATTGAACTATTGACTATCGACTGTGAACAGTGGACTTTTATTCTTTCACCACCTTACTGCTCCCCGAAAGGTCAGATTCTACTTTGGCTGCCCCACGATAACGTACTTTGCTTGCTCCGCTGGCTTTAACTTTGAGTTGTTGGGCTACATTTACTCGGCCATTGCTCGCTCCCGAAAGGTTCAACGAGGCATCAGTAGCTTCCACACCAAAAGCATTTAGGTTCGATGCACCCGATAATTCGGCATAGATTTTATCAGTTTTTCCTTCTAATTCAAGCGTTGAAGCCCCCGATAGGTCAATATCAAAGTTTTTTGCACTTGTATAAAATGTTGCTTTTGATGCTCCCGATAAATCAATTTCTAAATCTGAAAGATTATCAAAACCCTTTACACTTGCTTCAACAGCTCCTGAGAAATCAACTTCTTTCAAAGTCGGCATTTCGATTTCTATACTCATTCTGTATCTACGTAATCGCCAATTATTTCTGTAATAAATTTCCAACGTGCCGTTGCGTTCTTTCACCACCAAATCATCAATATCTCGACTATCGCCCGATGCCTTAATCTTGAAATCGTTTCCTTTCTTAACCGTTATCTCAAAAGCATTTCCAATTTCTAAGCCATCAAAATTCTTTACATCAAAAGATTCTTGTACGGCATTTTTGGGGTCAACGGTTTGTTGAAGTACATCGCACGAACTCATGCTTAAACTCAAGGCGGTCATCACTAAAACGGAGGCAATTCTTACATTTTTCATTTTTTTAATAGTTTTTTCATTGATTTGTTTGATGCTATGACAAACCAAAAGCAATTTCCCCCTACTCTTCCAAAAAATATTTTCAAAAAAACATCTTCCCCTTAGGGGAAACTTTCAACATAATTGTCATAATAGAAAAATAGAAGTTAAAGTAAGAATAGTAATCTTACCTTTCATCAACTTTAGACATAGAAAATTGAACATAAAACTTTATGTTTGCACAAAATATTCCTTTTACAATCGGTGGTTTTATCTGAACAAGAAATAATTGGTGCAATCAGAGAGGGCAATGAGCGTATTTTCGAAGAAACTTTTCGGAAATATTATCAGAGTCTGTGCAACTATGCCAATTCGATTTTGAAAGAAATGGATGAAGCCGAAGAGGTTGTTCAGAACCTATTTCTGAGTATTTGGGAAAAACGCAGCGATTTGGAAATCAGTATTTCGTTAAAGTCGTACCTATATCGAGCGGTGCATAATCATTGCTTGAACCGAATAAAACATTTAAAAGTTAGAGAAGAATATCAGCAATACGCCGTAAATTTTTATGAAGCTTCGTATGAGTCGGTCAGCCAAACAGTGATGAAAAATGAACTCGAAACGAAAATCGAGGAAGCCATCAAAAAATTACCCGAACAATGCCGATTGATATTCAGAATGAGCAGATTTGAAGAATTGAAATACCACGAAATTGCCGAACAATTGGAGCTTTCGCCAAAAACAGTTGAAAATCAGATTGGAAAAGCACTAAAAATATTAAGAGTCGAACTGGCAGAATATTTACCATTACTTTTATTTTTTTTGAATTAGATGATAACACTTGATTTTGCAAAAGCATTTGCCAACGAATGGATTGAATCATGGAACTCGCATGACCTCGATAGAATTTTGAGTCATTATACCGATGATTTTTCTATTACTACCCCAATGGCTGCTAAACTTTATCCGCAGAGCAATGGTATTGTGGTGGGTAAAGAGGAGGTTAGAAAATATTGGACAATTGGTTTAGAGCGAATCCCAAATCTAAAGTTTGAGTTAATAGAACTCTTGGTTGGCATTGATGGTATCACGATTTACTATCTAAACACTGCTACTAATAAAAGAGCCGCAGAAGTCATGACTTTTAATGAAAACTTAGAAGTTTATAAGATAAATGTTTATTATTCTGAATAAAAATGAACGAAAACCAACCAATAACCGAAGACCTTTTGGGAAAATTCTTGGCACAGGAAACTGATGCCCAAGAATCGGCATTGGTTGAAAATTGGTTGAAACAAGATAAAAATCACCAAAAAGAACTCGACGATTATCAGTTTATCTGGCAACAAGTTGCACGCATAAAAGAAGAAAAACCAGTAAACGTTGATGCTGCTTGGAATAAAATTCAGCACCAAGTAAAGCACCAAAAAGATAATGTCATAAGTTTCACAACTTCTACACAAGAAAACAAAGCCCCTACCCATCGGGGAGGGGTTGGGGTGGGGCTATACCTACGCATTGCAGCCGCTATCACACTTTTGATGGCAGGAATATTAGCGGTCTTTTTAAGTAAGAAAGAAACAGAAATTATTTCACTCAAAACTACGAATCAAACCTTAGAGCAAACCCTACCCGATGGCTCGGTGGTTTTCTTAAATGCAAATACGAATCTAAGCTATCCTGCTGATTTTGAAGGAGATACAAGAGAAATTAATCTTTCAGGCGAAGCATTTTTCAAGGTCCAGCGAAACGAAAACAAACCATTTATCATTCACGCCAATGGCTCTGATATTCGGGTTTTGGGAACTTCATTTAACGTAAAAGCCTACACAAAAAATGTAAAAGTAAGCGTGGAATCGGGCAAAGTTGAATTTAAGCATGAAAAGAAACAAACGCTTTTGGTAAAAGGTGAAGAAGCCGAATTTGAGGCTGAAAAAGATTCTATTAAGAAAGCCGTCATGCTTGATAAAAATACCTTTGCCTACAAAACCAAGACTTTTGTATTTGAGGATTCAAGTCTCGAACATGTAATAAATGTATTGAGTGAAAACTACCATACGAAGATTATTCTGAAAAATAATAACATAAAAACCTGTCGCCTAACCACTACTTTCACTAACGAAACACTTCCTAATGCCCTCAACGTCATTGCCGAAACACTCAATTTGAAAGTTACACCCGAAGGTGAAAAATATATCATTGATGGAGCAGGATGTTCGCAGTGAACAGTTATCAGTGACCAGTTATCGGTGCATTTACTCTTCTTAATTTAGGTTAACGCAAGTTTTTAAAACGTCAAATTTACGAGTCAATTATGATAACTGTTTACTGATAATTGGTAACTGAAAATAGGGGAAAACCAAAAGTAAAATGTCATAGCTTCAAACAACACATTTTAAGCATTTATGAAAAAGCTATTCACATTTTTTTTACTGCTCTCAATCACCCAAGTTTTTGCCCAAAATCGGCCACCGCTCGAACGAATCATTTCTATAAAAATCTCGAACGAACGCCTCGACAATGCACTCAAAAGCATTGCCAGTGCAGGAAATTTTAGTTTTTCTTATAATCCAGATGAATTTTCGGTCGAAAAAAGAGTTTCGGTTTCGGCACAAAACCAAGCTGTTAGAGAGATTCTAAGCGATATTTTTGGCAATACGGCAACTTTCAAGAACCGTAATAATTATATCATTCTAAAAAAAGCAAGCGAAGAACCACAGAAAGATTTTTTCGTTATGGGCTACGTTTCAGACGGAGAAACGGGCTTAAAAATTGAGAAAGCGAGTATCTACGAACCTGTAACGCTTGCTTCTGCCATATCGAATCAATATGGCTACTACCGTCTAAAAATCCCGAAAGAATTAAACAACGTGAATTTATTGGTCAGGAAACAAAACTACCAAGACGAACGAATCTTGATTCGCTCAAAACAAGATAAAACACTCAATATCAAACTTTTAGCTATCCCAAAACTCCCAAAAGTCGATACAATCTCTCGATTGATTTCTTTCAAGATTGATTCACTTCCCAACAAAAAGCTCGATAGTTTACCAGTTATTCAACCGATAATAACTAAAATCGAACCCGTCGAAGCCAAGGACTCTATCATTATCGAGATTCCAAAAATAGATTACCAAGAATATTGGAATACCGCTAAACAACAGTTCCAAATTACGCAAAGACGCCTAACGGATTGGTTCATTACGACCAAACAAAATATTCATCTTGACAATATTCGTGATACTATTTATCGCCCTGCTCAGATTTCGTTTTTGCCTTTTATTGGCACTAATCATTATCTGAGCGGGAATGTTATCAATAATGTTTCGGTCAATATCATCGGGGGTTATTCGTTGGGTGTTCGTAGCCTCGAAATTGGAGGTGTTTTCAATGTGGTTCGAGGAAAAGTTTACGGAATACAGGCGGCTGGATTTGCCAACTTGGTTGGACAAGATGTAAAAGGCGTACAAATGGCGGGTTTTGGAAGCGTAAACGGACGGAATTTTTACGGTGTGCAGGCATCGGGCTTCGGAAACCTTAATGGCGGAAGCACGGGTGGAATCCAGATGGCAGGTTTTGGCAATGCTTCGTTCAAAAATCTTTCGGGCATCCAAGCGGCAGGTTTCGGCAATTTTGTTTTGCAAGATGCACATGCAAGTATTCAAGCAGCGGGCTTTGGCAATGCTACAATTGGCAACACTAACGGATTGCAAGTGGCAGGATTTGGGAATTTCACAGGAAAGAATTTAAAAGGAATTCAAATCGCAGGAACGGTCAACTACGTGGGCGGTACTATGAGTGGATTACAGATTTCGGTCTTTAATTATGCCCAAAAAGCAAAACGTGGTTATCAAATTGGCCTATTTAATTTTGCCAAAGAAAATGAGAATTGTATTCCAATTGGACTCTTAAGTTTTGCAGGAAAAGGTGGTTACAAACGCCTCGAAATTGCTGCTGATGAAGTAAACTGGTTTAATCTAACCTTTAAAACTGGCGTAAAACGCTTTTATAATATCTTGACGGCTGGCTATAATTTTGGTATGACAGATAAACCAGATTTTTCGCTCGGCTATGGTTTAGGTACAGCTTGGAAATTGAATCGCACTTTTTGGCTCAATTTCGATGTAGTTTCCTCGCATATTCAACAAAATGGCAATTATTGGAATCTTAACCAACATAGTAAAGCAAGTTTGGGATTAGAAATTCATGCAACTCGACATATTGCGTTGTTTGTTTCTCCAACACTCAATTTCTTAGCGAGCAAAGATGAAGGAATTGATTTAGGAAAGCTCAACAACTGGAAGATTTCAGAAAAGCAAGGCTATTATTTTGGACAAAGAGCTACGCTTACTTCTTGGGTAGGTATTCAAGGAGGAATTAGGATATTTTAAACGCACAGGTAGAGCCGTTGCATGCAACGGCTCTACACTATATAAAAACTCAGAATCTATACCCCAAATTAAATCCAAATCCACGCAAATTCAGGTAATTAAGTTGTTGAACATTATCAATCCTTACTCCTTGATTATCAACCACTAAGCCCAAATAATCTTCATTAATTTTGAAAGTTGTCAGAATTTTTTCTCTTAATCGAGTTCTGAAATCATCATCGAATCCTTCAAGATTTTGATTCGACTCTCCGTGTACACGCACACGACCAAAATGAGCTCCAATAATATAACAATCAAAAGTAAAACGATTGCCCAAACTAAACTGATGCCCAAGCATCAAACCCGCTGTGACTGTTTGTAATTTGGTATCAACTGGTAAATCTAATCTTACAGGTACTCCACGGTATTCGGTATCGATAAAGACTGGTATATCGCCATGAAAATCGTTGTACTTCGCAAAAAGAGATAGATATGTACCAATTGGAGCTCCTTTACTTCCAAAATAGAACCTCATTTCGGGGGTAATATGATACATTCCAATCTTAGATTCTGCCTTTTTTACATTGTCAAAACTGATATAATCAATTTTCCCATCGGCAAAATCTACATACTTTTCTAAATCTTTGGCATAAGGAAACAAACCTTTCGGGCGATAACCAGCCCCCAAAGCCAACGAAAATCGACTACCAAAAACCCTTTCGTATTGCACAGTTGCAGCACCCATTGCAGCAGCAGAAAGATTGATTTTCAATACTTTACGTCTTTCTTCTTGAGCAAAAGAATGAATTGTAATAAGGATAAAACAGAGTATTCCGAGTTTTTTTTTCACAATTTGTATTTTTCAGTACAACAAATTTCCTAACTTGTCAGATATAAAATTTAATAACAAGTTAGAAACTTGTTCTACATTCTTAACGAATTTAACCAACTTTTCTGATATTTTTTTCAAATTCAACTAAATGTTCGTCCGTAAAATCAAGATGCGTCACAAATCTTACCAAATGTTTACCAAAAACCACACAACCAATATTTTGTTCTTTCATGCGTGCCACAAAATCACTTGCCAAAATAGTTTCAGGCAATTCAAAAATCACAATATTGGTATCAATCGGATAAATGTTTTTTACGAACGAAAGCCCATCTAAAACTTTACCGATTTGCTTGGCACGAGCGTGGTCTTCTCTCAAACGCTCAATATTGTTTTCAAGTGCATAAATTCCTGCGGCAGCCAAAAAACCTGCTTGTCGCCAGCCCCCACCCATCACTTTACGTGAGCGACGTGCTTTTTTAATGAAATCTTTCTTACCCAAAAGCAATGACCCAATAGGACAGCCCAAACCTTTCGACAAACAAATTGAGATAGAATCGAATAATTTTCCGTAAACCCTTGGGCTTTCATTGGTTTCTACCAACGCATTAAATAACCTTGCACCATCAAGATGTAGAGGTAGGTTCTTTTCATCACAAACCGCTCTAATTGCCTCAATATCAGCTAAGTTATAGAAGCATCCTCCACCTTTATTCATTGTATTTTCGAGCGAAACCAAACTTGTGGTAGGTTGATGAATATCATCGGGATTATTAATTGCATCACGCACTTGTTGGGCGTTTAACCGTCCTCGGTCGCCATCTAAAAGCTTCAACGATGAAAATGAATTCAAAGCAACTCCTCCACCTTCATACAGATATATGTGAGAATATTTATCGCAAATCACTTCGCTTCCTGGCCAAGTATGCCCCCGAATTGCCAATTGATTTGTCATCGTTCCTGATGGGCAAAACAAAGCGGCTTCCATCCCAAACATTTCGGCAGCTTTGGCTTCGAGAGCCAATACAGTTGGGTCATCGCCAAAAACATCATCACCCACTTCAGCCATAAACATGGCTTCTTTCATACCCTTACTGGGCTTTGTTACGGTATCGCTTCTTAAATCAATAAACATGGTTTGAGATAAAGGTAAATTTCGTTTGCAAAAGTCTAACTTTTTAGGAAATTTTACGTTATTATTTGGGAAATTAGTTATTTGTTATTGAAAAATTAGTTATTAATTGGTGCAAATTATGCAATTCATCATTTCCTATACTAACCAATTCCCCAATAACCAATATACTAATCACCAATCAACCAGTAACCAACAAAAAAATGGCAATATTCAATCTTACCGTAAACGGAAAAAAAACTAAAGTAGATGTCGAGCCAGATATGCCCCTACTTTGGGTTGTACGAGACTTTGTGGGCCTAAAAGGCACAAAGTTTGGCTGTGGAATGGCTCAATGCGGTGCTTGCACAGTTCATGTCAATGGAGAAGCGACTCGTTCGTGTCAAATTCCAGTTTCATCACTTGCCAAAAATGCCAAAATTACAACCATCGAAGGCATTGGCGAAACGCAATTACACGCTGTTCAACAAGCTTGGATTGAAGAACAAGTTCCTCAATGTGGCTACTGTCAGTCTGGACAAATCATGTCGGCAGTGGCATTGTTGAAAACAACGCCCAATCCAACTGACGAGGATATTGATACATATATGAGCGGAAATCTTTGTCGTTGTGGCACTTACGACCGTATTCGTAAAGGAATTCATCGTGCAGCAGAAAGTTTGAAAGCTGGTAATGTAGGAGGAAAATAACGATGCCTATCATTAGCTTTTTTGATGGAATTAAGATTTTACTTTTTTCAAACGACCATTTACCGCCACATTTTCATGTTTATTATGCTGAATACAAAGCATTGATAGCGATAGACTCTCTACAAATTATGAGAGGAGATTTGCCAACAAAACAATTAAATAAGGTAGTGGAATGGGCAGGTTTGAATAAAGAAAATTTACTCGAAACTTTTTACCAATTAAATCCAAGTCTAAGAAAATGAGTAATATTCCTTTTATTACCCAAATCATTAAGGTTGAGCCTTTCAAAATTACCAGTATGTGGAATACTGGTGAAGTGAGGGTAAATGATTTTGAAGACGAATTTAATGAATCAGGTAAACACGAAGCCTTTTATCAATTAGCTGATTATGACATTTTTAAATACGCGTCAATTGGCGATGTGGGAACTTTACAATGGGTAAACTTACCAATAACTATTACTTTCGCCCAAGAAAAGATGACACTACCATTTGATTTAGACCCGATTGTTTTATACGAAAAAAGTCAACCCATTTCTAAGTATCGTTTGGTGCAAACCAATGAACTTGTTTAAAATATTAAAAAAACTATGGAACATATCAATACCTCACGCCGCTCATTTATCAAAGCTGGCTCGCTTACGGGAGTCGGTTTAATGATTGGGCTTAATTCTTTTGCCAAAGAAAAACACCCTAAAAAGATTTCCCATACCGACCCAAAATCGGCGGTTCTCGACCTTGAAATCAATCCTTTCATCATTATCAGTACCGATGGAAGCATTGCTTTGATAAATCCTCGCCCCGACATGGGACAGGGTTCTACGCAAGCCGCACCTTCGCTGATTGCCGAAGAATTGGAAGTGAGTTTGAATAAAGTAAAGCTCATTCAGTCAGGTGGACAAGAAAAATACGGTAGTCAACAATCGGGTGGAAGTAGCACCGTGCGTGGCTTGTGGACATCACTCCGCAAAGCTGGTGCAGCCGCTAAAGAAATGCTCATCGAAACAGCCGCTAAACGCTGGAATGCCTCAGTAGCAGACTGTTATGCCAAAGATGGCAAGATTTACTTGAAAAATTCTGATAAATCATTCACGTACGGCGAATTGGTTGATGATGCTTCAAAATTACAAGTTCCGAAAAATCCAAAACTCAAAGACCCGAAAGATTTCAAGATTTTAGGTAAATACAACAAACGCCTTGATGTGCCAGACCGTGTAACAGGAAAAGCCGTTTACGGAATCGACATCGAAGTGCCAGGAATGGTCTATGCCTGTATTCAGCACTCGCCAACGATTCATGGAAAAGTTGTTTCGATTGATGATAGCGAAGCTTTGAAAGTAAAAGGTGTTTTGCAGGTTATTAAAACCAAAAGGCCAATGCCACACCGTGCAGCTGATGCCGTGGCAGTTATTGCAACCAATTGGTGGGCAGCACAAAAAGGCAGAAAAGCCTTAAAAGTTACTTGGGATGATGGAGATTTAGCTAAAACCATGACGACCGATAACTATTTTGCGGCTACTTACGAAGCAGCTAAAAAAGAAGGTATCAGATATGAAGAAAAAGGCGATTTCAATGCAAAATTTGCCAATGCCAAACAAAAATTGGAGGTAAACTATGAAACTCCATTCTTGGCACATGCTCCAATCGAACCAGAATGTGCGGTTGTGCACGTAAAAGACGATGGTACGGCCGAGGTTTGGGCTCACGTACAAGGCCCTGATGGCGGTTTGGCCGATGTTTCGAGAGCATTGGGAATCAGCAAAGATAAAATTAAATTCAATGTGCCACTTTTGGGTGGTTCGTTTGGGAGAAAAGCATATCACGATTATCTGAACGAAACTTGTTTATTGGCGAAAGAATTGAAAAAGCCAGTAAAAATGATTTGGACTCGTGAGGATGATATTACGCAAGGGCCTTATCGCCCAGGTATGTTGAGCCACATGCAGGGTTTTGTTGATAAGGGAAAAATCACTGGTTTTCACCATCATGCTATTGGCGAGTCTATTGTTGGTCAAGTATTTGGTGGTTTAGCTCCTGACGAATCTGACCCTTGGTTATCAGGCGAAATCAGTACCGAAAATAGTAAATATGAATTCCCAGTTTCAAAAATTTCTTGGACAAACGTAAAAACTGAGATTCCAATCGTTTGGTGGCGTTCGGTTTATGCCTCAAATTTTGGTTGGGGACAAGAATGTTTCATTGACGAATTGGCTCAATTGGCAGGAAAAGACCCACTTCAAGCACGCTTAGATTTAGTGAAAGATGCTCGTTATAGAAAAGTGATGGAAACAGTTGCCGAAAAGGCTAATTGGAAAGAGAAACTCGGAGCTGGACAAGGCAAAGGGATAGCCGTTTTTGCCTCGTTTGGTAGTATTTCGGCTTGTTGCATAACGGTTTCAAAAGATGGAGCGGGTGTAAAAATAGATAAAGTAGTGTCGGTGCTTGACTGCGGATATTATGTAAACCCAGACCACGTAAAAGCTCAAACCGAAGGCAATATCGTGATGGGAATCTCGGCGGCTATTAAAGGCGGAATTACGTTTTCAAATGGTGTTTGCGACCAAACTAATTTCCACCAATACAACGTCATGCGATTGAACGAAGCCCCGAAAATGGAAATTCACATCATCGACAGTGGTGAAAACCCTGGTGGCGTTGGCGAACCTGGTTTACCACCAATTGCACCAGCACTGGGTAATGCAATTTTTGCAGCCACTGGAAAACGTATCAGAAAATTACCTTTTGATATTACGAATTTAGGGTAAGAAAATAAAAATGGGCAGAACGAAAATTCTGCCCATTTTTTTATATATTTATTTTGAAAATAATCTACCCTAAAACCCTAAACCCTATGGACGCCAAAAAAAGAAGAATTGTCATTGCAGTGATGCTAATGTTGTCAATTGGAAACTACTTTAGAATTGTAGGTAATGAGAATATTCGAGCAATACAATTCTTATCCATTTTTGTTATTGGTGCATTATCGGCACTACTGATAAGAAGCATAGTTGAGGAGTTTAAAAATAAGTGATTTTAAAGTCGCTTCTTTTTAAAACACAATGAACTTGAACTCAATACAAGTCTTTTGTTAAAAATGCTTCTTGAGAAAGAGGCTTTTTTTTGGTAGATACGCTTTTGCACTATCTTTGTGTAAACTTTACGCATTTATTGTCAATGATACAGAATATTAGGGTTGCCGTTGATGCCATTGTTTTTGGCTATCAAAATGGTAAATTGTATGTACTTTTAATTCAACAAAAATTTGGCACAAACGAAACCTACTGGGCTTTGCCAGGTGGTTTGGTGGGGAATGACGAACCATTAAAAGAGGCAGTTCAAAGAGAATTAAAAGAAGAAACCAATGTGGAAGTCAATTACTTAGAGCAACTTTATACTTTTGGAGATGATGTTTTTCGGGATACTCGTAATCGAGTTATATCGGTTGCTTATTTTGCTTTAGTTGATTCTTCAAAACTTTCGATAAAAGCAGATACTGATGCCGAACACGCCCAATGGATTGAGGTAAATCAGATTCCGAATTTAGCATTTGACCACAATAAAATAGTACAAAAAGCCATCGAACGCCTCAAGGCTAAGCTTACTTATCAACCAATCGGATTCGATTTATTACCTAAGTACTTTCTTTTCTCCGAATTAGAAACCCTCTACTGCACGATTCTTGAAAAAGAAATTGACCGCAGAAATTTTAGAAAAAAAATCCTCAGTTTTGGTTTTGTGGAAGAAACCGAGAAGATTTCAGTGCATAATACGGGGCGACCTGCCAAGTTTTTTCAGTTTAATACCCAAAAATACAATCAGCTTCTACAAGAAGGATTTCATTTTGAAATAAAATTTGCGTAAATTTTACACAAAATATTTGCACATCAATTTTTTACAAACTACATTTGCGTAAAATAAACGCAAACTCAAAATGATACTCAACTTAGATAATAATTTTAAGCCATTTCAGAACGAAAACGAAATTGCATTTGAGAGCTTCACTTTTCATGGCGGAGAACCCCATATCAAAATAAAAGCCGACTTCGATATTTCTTTGCCAGTGATGATTACGCACAGAATCAATTCGTTTATTGATTTAGGACTTTTGTGTATTGCCGTCGATGCTCTTCGACGAATGAGTGTCAAAACAATTTCGGCATTTATTCCATATTTTCCTGCGGCTCGTCAAGACCGTGTGATGGTTATGGGAGAGGCTTTATCTGTAAAAGTCTATGCCGATATTATTAATCATCTAAATTTAGAAAAAATATCTATTTTCGACCCACACTCAGAAGTGACTCCTGCCTTACTCAACAACGTCTCGGTGATTTCAAATCATGATTTTATTAAGAAAGTTGTGAAACAAATCGGAACAAACCTTAAACTAATTTCACCCGATGGCGGAGCATTAAAGAAAATCTATAAAGTAGCTGAATATTTAGGTGGAATTGAAGTGATAGAAGCCAGTAAAAGCCGAGATGTTAAAACAGGAAAACTTACAGGTTTTAAAGTTTATCACGATGATTTAGAAGGCTCAGATTGCTTGATTGTAGATGATATTTGTGATGGTGGTGGTACGTTCATCGGTTTAGCGGAAGAGCTGAAAAAGAAAAACGCTGGAAAACTATATTTGGCTGTAAGTCATGGGATTTTTAGTAAGGGGTTTGATGAGCTTAGTAAGTATTTTGATAAAATTTTTACAACGAATTCTTTTAAAAATATTGATAATGAGGTTTTTGTGCAGATAGATTTAAAAGAGATAATATGAAATAAACTCTCTTCATGTTTCGACCAAGAAAATTATACTATTTACGAAAAACAATTACGACAATGAAATACACAAATGAATGGTTAATTGAAAAATTTCAGGGCAAAGAGAGATTAAAGTATCTATTCTTTTGGGGACATCAACCATCAAAAGATGGGAGTATTACACAGAGTTGTTTCAGCCAATGGTGGACTGCAAAATTTGAAATTGATGGACATAATTATTCATCAGCAGAACATTGGATGATGGCCGAAAAAGCAAGATTATTTAACGATAATGAAACATTAGCTCGTATTTTACAAGCTAAAAGTCCAGCAGAAGCAAAGAAATTAGGGAGATTAGTGAAGAATTTTGACGCAAAAATTTGGGACAATAAAAAGTTTGAGATTGTAGTTGAAGGCAATTTTCAAAAATTTTCTCAGCACTCTGATTTAAAGGAGTTTTTACTAAATACAAAAGAAAGAGTGTTAGTAGAAGCAAGCCCTGTTGATAAAATTTGGGGAATTGGAATGGCTGCAACCGACCCAAAAATAGAAAACCCAATGCTTTGGAAAGGCGAAAACCTATTGGGTTATGCTTTAATGGTTGTAAGAGATAAATTAATGGAAATATGAGCAAAATCAACTATATAAACGGTGATGCGACCGCTCCAAAAGCCATTGGTAACAAAATAATTGTCCATATCTGTAATGATATTGGAGGTTGGGGTAAAGGATTTGTGCTTGCTATTTCAAAAAGATGGCAAGAACCAGAATCGAAATATAGAGAATGGTTTGCCTCAAAAGAGACTTTTCAACTCGGTGAATGTCAATTTATAAAAGTTGAACAAGATATTTGGATAGCTAATCTAATAGGTCAGCATAAAATATATTCTGACGCAAACGGAATTCCACCAATCAGATACGAAGCTGTTGAAATTGGGCTTGAAAAAGTCGCCAAATTTGCACAAGAGCTAAAAGCCAGCATTCACATGCCAAGAATTGGTTGTGGTTTGGCTGGTGGAAAATGGGAAAAGATAGAAGCTATTATACAAAAAACCTTAGTTTCTAACGAAGTTGATGTAACAGTTTATGATTTTTGAATAATGAAAACCCAGAAATTATTCCGTCCAGTAGGACTCAAAGAAATGGAACTAATCGTTCAGTCTGGTTGGAAACATTTCCCTCCTCGCTTGGCGTGGCAGCCAATATTCTATCCTGTTCTCAATCAAGCCTATGCCGAGCAAATTGCTATCGAATGGAATATGGAAGATGAATTTTCAGGTTATTGCGGCATTATCACTTCGTTTGAGGTGAATAGTGAATTCTTGATACATTATTCTGTACAAAATGTCGGGGCAGTTAAGCATAATGAACTATGGATTCCTGCCGAAAAAATGTTCGACTTTAATCAAAATATAGTCGAAAAAATACAAATTATTAATGCGTTCTTTGGAAAAGAGTTCAAAAACTCAACTATTCAAGAACTAAACATAATATTAGATAAATTCAAATGAGCAATACTAATATCACACAAATAAGTAAATACCTAAGCCTAATTCTGAGGCATCAACCTCAAAGTATAGGCTTAGTCTTAGACCCAAACGGTTGGGCTGATGTGGATGAATTATTAAATAAATCAAAGCTTAAATTTAGTTTTCAGCAACTTGTAGAGGTTGTAGAGAAGAACGATAAACAGCGATTTATACTAAGTGATGACCAAACAAAAATCAGAGCAAATCAAGGACATTCTATAAAAATTGATTTAGATTTAACCCCACAGATTCCGCCACCAATTTTGTATCATGGAACTGTTGAAAAATACTTAGATAGCATAAGAACAGAAGGATTGAAAAAGATGAATCGCAATCATGTGCATTTAAGCAAAGATATAGAAACAGCTCAAAAAGTAGGTAATAGAAGAGGTATTGCTATCATCTTAAAAATAGATGCCGAAGCTATGAATAATGATAAAATCCTTTTCTATTGTTCTGAAAATGGTGTTTGGCTCACCGATAATGTACCCACAAAATATATCAGTTTTTAGTCATGAAAAGAACATTCGTAATAGGTGATATTCATGGAGGTTTGCTTGCATTAAAACAAGTTTTAAGCAAAGTTTCAATCAATCAAAGCGATAGGCTCATATTTTTAGGAGATTATGTAGATGGGTGGAGTGAGTCAGCTCAAGTTATTGATTTTTTGATTGATTTAGAAGTCAAACACGAATGTATTTTCATTAAAGGTAATCATGATTCGTGGTGTGAAGATTGGTTAATGGGTAAACTGGCTAACGAAATATGGCTCTTTCATGGTGGAAAATCAACGGTAAAAAGCTACCAAAACTATTCTCCAGACCAAAAGCAAAAGCATTTAACATTTTTCAACCGCATGAAAAATTTCTATGTTGACTCTGAGAATAGACTATTTATACACGCTGGTTTTTCATCAATGCACGGTCCTGAAAAAGAACATTATGAAAGTAATTATTCTTGGGACAGAACCTTATGGGAAATGGCATTAACAATGGATAAACACGTAAAGAAAGATTCGGTCTTCTATCCAAAAAGGCTAAAATTATTCAATGAAATATACATTGGTCATACACCAACGCTTTATTATGATATTTCAACTCCAATGAATGCAATCAATGTTTGGAATATCGACACGGGAGCTGCATTTAAAGGTAGTTTGTCTATTTTAGAAATAACTTCAAAAGAATTTTGGCAAAGCGAGCCTGTTTATACGCTATATCCTCATGAAGAAGGAAGAAATTAAGAAATAAGGTTTAAATTATTGAAAAATACATGTCACCCTTTCATCATGCCACAATCACTCGCCTACAACTACATACATTTTGTAACCAGTACAAAAAACCGCCAAAATCTAATCTTACCCCATATTCAAGATAAGCTATATGGCTATATTGGCGGTATTTGTAAAACTTTAGAAAGTCCAGCCCTCCAAATTGGCGGAATAGAAGACCATATTCATATTCTAACGGTTCTATCTAAGAAAATAAGTTTGGTCACATTTGCGGAAGAAGTCAAGAAAGGCTCATCTAAATGGATGAAACTTCAAGGCGAAGAATTTGAAAACTTTTATTGGCAAGGCGGCTACGGTGCATTCTCCGTTAATCCTAAAGAAACTGAAATTGTGAAAAGGTACATTCAAAATCAAAAAGAACATCATAGTAAAAAAAACGTTTCAAGACGAATATCGTGCTTTTCTGAAACAATACGATGTGCCTTACGATGAACGTTATGTATGGGATTGACATACTCTATCCGAATGGCGATGCCATCCGTTAATGTGTTTTGCCCTTTCAGGGCGTGATTTTTTGGAATTTTTTAACATTTTTCGACGGTATTACGTCGTTTTGTATGGCGTTGCCATCCGTTAATGTGTTTTGCCCTTTCAGGGCGTAATATTTGGATGTTTTTTCATGTATATATATGTCATAACGTCAATCCGTAAGGCGTTGCCATACGCTAATACTTTTGCCCTTTCAGGGCATATTGAACATATATCAAACAAAACGTCCCAACGGGGCAACACAAATTAACATAGGGCAACGCCTTATGAAAACAGCAAACAAAACGGATTAACCGCAAAACCACCATGAACCCACTATTATTAACCGATGGCTACAAAGTTGACCATCGCCGCCAATACCCCGAAGGCACAAGTTTGGTCTATTCTAATTGGACTCCTCGAAAATCTCGCATCGAGGGCATTGAAGAAGTTGTTTTCTTTGGTCTTCAATATTTTCTCAAAAAATATGTCATCGAAGACTTCAACACCTATTTCTTCAAACAACCAAAAGAAGAGGTAGTAAAGAAATATGCACGTAGAATCAATAATTATTTAGGGGAAAATCAAGTTGGTACAAAACATATCGAAGCCCTTCACGATTTAGGTTATATTCCGATGGTTTTCAAGGCATTACCCGAAGGTGTAAGCGTACCTACACGAGTGCCAATGTTTACAATGTATAATACCAAACCAGAGTTTTTCTGGCTAACAAATTATTTCGAGACATTACTTTCAGCCATTATCTGGATGCCTTGTACATCGGCCTCCATTGCCCGACAATACAGAAAAGTTTTAGATAAATATGCTACCGAGACTTCTTCAATTCCAACATTTGTCGATTGGCAAGGACATGATTTTTCTATGCGTGGCATGGCTGGCATTGAAGCAGCCGTTACCTCAGCAGCAGGACATTTATTGAGTTTTACAGGTACGGATACTATTCCAGCCATTGATTTTCTGGAACAATACTACAATGCTAATGCAGAAACTGAATTGATTGGAGGCTCAGTTGCTGCCACCGAACACTCGGTTATGTGCATGGGCACAACCGAAGGTGAATACGAAACCTTCAAACGACTTATTTGTGAGGTTTACCCAAAAGGAATTGTATCTATCGTTTCTGATACTTGGGATTTATGGAAAGTATTAACCGAATATTTACCCAAACTCAAAAACGAAATAATAGGTAGAGATGGAAAAGTAGTGATTCGCCCTGATAGTGGTAATCCAGTTGATATAATCTGCGGTAATCCGAAAGGCAAAACCGAAAAAGAACAAAAGGGAGTAATTGAACTGCTTTGGGAGGTTTTCGGAGGAAAAATAAACGAAAAAGGGTTTAAGGAGTTAGCCCCACAAATTGGTGCAATCTACGGAGATAGTATCACGATTGAGCGAGCTACCCAAATCTGTGAGCGACTCAAACAAAAAGGCTTTGCTTCTACCAATATCGTTTTGGGAATTGGTTCTTACACCTATCAATATAATACCCGTGATACTTTCGGTTTTGCAATGAAAGCCACATATGGCGAAGTCAATGGTGAAGGTCGTGAGATTTTCAAAGACCCAATTACTGACGATGGTACTAAGAAATCGGCCAAAGGTTTAATGAAGCTTATATTGGAAAATGGTCAATATAAGCTAATCGACCAAGTTTCGTGGGAAGAAGAAAAACAGGGTGAATTGAAAGAAGTATTTAGAGATGGAAAACTTTTAGTTGACCATTCTTTAGCTGAAATCAGAAAGCGAATTAAGTTTTCTATCGTATAAAGTTACTTCATATAACACAAAGCGTCTAAGAGTTATACACTCTTAGACGCTTTTATTTTTAACCAAATGAGAAAGGAACTTTTTATATTACTATTTATCTTACCTGTAACTTCGCTATTTGCTCAACAAAACCTTGAAGAAACAAATTGTAGCCGAACGTAAATAAAACAGTTTTCTTTGAAAGAAAATGCCATTAGTAAACGGAAGAAACGTACAAAGAGTAAATCAAAAACAATCACTACAAATTTTGCCGAACATAACTTTCGAGTTTTTACTTGCTAAAATGAAAAAACAAAATATTTACTCAATGCCTCTTAATTTTTGCCAAAAATTTAGCAATCTGAAAAAACTCTGACTCCGTTAATAAAAAAGAAGCCGTATCTATCTTAAAATAGTATTGAATCCCATCAACATTCAATTCACTACCAAAAGTTAAATTTTTAAAAGTCTCTGTAATCAAAATAGAAGATACTTTTTGTTTGTTAAATGCTACTTTAAATTCTCCAGAAGTTGTAAGTATTGTTTCAAATAGTTTAGTAAATTGAGGAATCTCTTGAGTATTTACCTCACAACTCCCCTCTAAAAGTTCTTTAGAATATATTCTACTGAAAGCTAATCCCCAACCACCAGTATAAGCTGCCCCTCCAACAGTATTTCCAACCTCTTTTTTCTTAGTTTCATGAGTAGAAATTACAATTTTATATGAATTTTTAGCTGAATCAGGGTAGGTATAAGTCTTATAATAAGCCAATGAAATTTCGCTATTATTTTTATCATTAAGATATTGGTCTTTTACAAAGACAACTTTATCAATTTCTTGTGTAATTGTTTGGGAATAAACATTTCCGTTAAGAAAGAATATAAATAAAAGACTTCGTATATGAACTTTCATAGCTAAGTATATTATTTTGATTGGTTTTCGATTATTTACTCTTACGCTCAATCTCACGCAAATTTTCCATTTTCTTATTACGCAAGAAGCCCGTAATGTCTTCAAAGTGTTCTTTTACTCGCTTATTCCCAAACTCGAATACTTTATTAGCCAGACCTTCCAAGAAATCACGGTCGTGAGAAATCAAGATAATTGTGCCTTCAAACGCACGAAGGGCGTCTTTCAAAATGTCTTTAGTTTTTAAATCCAAGTGGTTGGTAGGCTCATCGAGAATCAATAAATTTACTGGTTCGAGCAAGAGCTTAATCATTGCCAAACGAGTTTTTTCTCCACCCGAAAGTACACGCACTTTCTTGTTAATATCATCGCCACGGAACATAAATGCTCCCAAAATATCTTTGATTTTGGTACGAATTTCGCCCACCGCAATATTATCAATCGTCTGAAAAACTGTTAAATCTTCATCCAATAACGAAGCTTGATTTTGAGCAAAATAGCCAATCATTGAGTTATGTCCAAGTTTGATGCTTCCCTCAAACTCAATTTCAGACATAATAGCCTTTACCAAAGTTGATTTACCTTCTCCGTTTCGACCTACAAAAGCAACTTTTTCACCTCTCTCAATCGTCACCGACGCATCTTTAAAAACCAAGTGGTCACCGTAGCTCTTACTCACGTTTTCCACAATTACAGGATAATTTCCTGAGCGTGGGGCGGGCGGAAACTTTAAGCTCAAAGCCGAAGTATCAACTTCATCAACTTCTACTATTTCAAGTTTTTCGAGCATTTTCACTCTCGACTGCACCTGTAAAGTCTTTGAGTAAGTGCCTTTAAACCTGTCTATAAATTCTTGCGTTTCGGCAATCATTTTTTGCTGGTCGTTATATTGTTTTTGCTGTTGTTCTTGGCGTTCTTTTCTGAGTTGTTGATATTGTGTGTAGTTTACTTTGTAATCATAAATACGACCCATCGTTACCTCAATCGTGCGATTCGTGATAGTATCAACAAAAGCTCTATCGTGCGAAATCACGATTACGGCTTTGGCGTTATTCATCAAGAAATCTTCGAGCCACTGAATTGACTCAATATCCAAGTGATTGGTAGGCTCATCGAGCAAAATCAAATCGGGGCTTTGAAGCAAAATCTTGCATAATTCGATACGCATTCTCCATCCACCACTAAATTCAGCGGTTGGGCGAGTAAAATCAGCTCTCGTAAAGCCCATTCCGAGAAGCGTTTTTTCTACTTCTGCATCATAGTTTACTTCTTCTACTGAATAATATTTTTCGCTTAGTTCGGATACTCGCTCAATGATTTTCATGTAATCATCAGACTCATAATCAGTACGAGTTTCGAGCTGGTGATTAAGTTCGTCCATCTCATTTTTCATATCCAACACCGCCGAAAACGCCTTTGAGGCTTCTTCAAAAACCGTACTATCATCTTTAGTGAGCAAATGCTGTGGAAGGTAGGCAATTACAGCATCTTTTGGAGCAGAAATTTTACCACGAGTAGGTTTATCGACGCCTGCAATAATTTTGAGCAAGGTAGATTTTCCTGCTCCGTTTTTGCCCATGAGGGCTATTTTATCTTTTTCGTTGATATTGAAAGTAATATCACTAAACAGCGTTCCACCATTGAACTCAACTGCAACATTATCGACTGAAATCATACTCTTTTTTAAAATTAAGGTGCAAAGATAGGGCGGAGTAATGAAGAATTAAGAATGTAGAATGTAGAATTTATTATCCACCTCTATAAATCACTAATAATCAAATAGTTACAATCATTTCTTAATTAATACTTTTACTAAATTTCTTGAAAATCAAGCAATAAAAAATACTTCAAATATAAAACTCTGAACTGTGTTTGATTTCTTTCAGTACAAAAGTGCTATTCAAAACCCCGATATTTTCGATTTTTGAGAGTTTGTATTTGATAAAATCATGGTATTCTTCCAAACTATTCACGTGTATTTTCAGTACAAAATCGACTTGTCCAGCTAAATGATAACATTCTTGTACCTCTTCTAATTTCTGAATTTCCTGTTCAAAATTTTCGATAAACGCTTCGTTATGATACCGCATCGACACTTGGCAAATAGAAGTTACCGACTTGTTTATCAGGTCTTTATCTAAAATAGCAACGTATTTTTTTATAAATCCGAGACTCTCCAAACGCCTGATTCGGTCATAAATCGGCGATGGTGTGAGTTTTAGTTGACTGGCTATTTCTTTGGCTGTTTTTTTAGCGTCTTTCTGCAAAATCCTAAGGATAATTTTATCGGTTTCGTCCAATTGTTCCATAATACAATAAAATTTATTTCAGATGAAGTATAAATATACCAAGATTCAGTAAAATTAACTGTCATAATCAAGATTAAAAACTATTTTTACTGATTTTACTTCAAAATAAACAACTTTATTACTCATATACTACTTTTGCAAGTAAATATTACTTCGGAAAAATACACTTCATCAACAAATTATAAAATGAACACGACTAAAATTTTGGTAGTCGGGGCAAATGGACAGCTTGGGTCGGTTCTGACACAAGCTCTTCAAACAAAATATGGATTCGAGCAAGTTATCGCCTCAGATTTGTATCAAAAACCCGACTTTAATGGCAATTTTGAAATATTGGACGGCACAAATTTTAATCAACTACAAGAAATTGTAGTTCGTCACGGTATCACTCAAATCTACCATTTGGCTGCAATTCTTTCTGCCAATGGAGAGAAGGACCCGCTTCGCACGTGGGATATAAACATGAAAGCCCTACTCAATGTATTGGAGATAGGCCGAATCGAAAAAATTGATAAGATATTTTACCCAAGTACAATCGCTGTTTTTGGTAATTCAGCCCCAAAAGGCACTTGTCCGCAGGAAACTTTCTTAGACCCAAGTACAGTTTACGGCATCAGTAAAGCGGCGGGCGAAAACTGGGCAAACTATTATTTCAATCGCTATGGTTTAGATGTGCGTTCGTTGCGTTATCCTGGGGTTATTGGCTATCAATCTTTGCCAGGTGGTGGCACAACCGACTACGCCATTGATATTTTTCATAAAGCAGTTTGCGACGAGCCTTATACTTGTTTTTTGGCAAAAGATACACGTTTACCGATGATTTTTATGGATGATGCCATCAAGGCAACGCTCCAACTAATGGAAGCCCCGAAAGAAAGAATCAAAACTCGCACATCATATAATCTGGCTGGTTTGAGCTTTACGCCCGAAGAAATTGCGGCAGAAATCAAGAAAATTATTCCGAATTTTGCTATTTCTTACGAACCAGATTTCAGACAACAAATTGCCGAATCTTGGCCACAAGTAATTGATGATAAGGAAGCGAGAGCAGAATGGGGTTGGCAATCGAGCTACACGTTGAAGGACATCGCCGAGATAATGATTTTTAAATTACAGGAACAATTAACATTTGCATAAAACCATGTTTGATAACATCAGAGAATACTATTCGGAAGAACTCTCGGCCATTAAAGAGGCTGGTTTATATAAATCGGAAAGGGTAATCACTACGCCACAGTCAGCTACGATAAATACACAAAACAAGGAAGTGCTGAACTTCTGTGCTAATAATTATTTAGGACTTTCATCGCACCCCGAAGTGCTTGAAGCTGCCATCGAAACCATCAAAACGCATGGTTTCGGCATGTCTTCGGTAAGATTTATCTGCGGTACGCAAGATATTCACAAAGAATTGGAGCGTAAAACGGCTGAGTTTTTGGGTACCGAAGATTGTATTTTGTATGCGGCGGCTTTCGATGCCAATGGTGGTGTTTTTGAACCACTTTTGGGGGCAGAAGATGCCATTATTTCGGATGAGCTCAACCATGCTTCTATCATTGATGGCATCAGATTGTGTAAAGCCGAGCGTTTCCGTTATAAAAACAATAACATGGAAGATTTGGAGCAGCAACTCATTGCGGCCAGCCATTGCAAAAAGAAGTTAATCGTAACTGATGGCGTTTTCTCGATGGATGGTTCGATTGCTCAGTTAGATAAGATCTGTGATTTGGCCGACAAATACGGTGCAATGGTAATGGTTGACGAATGCCACGCAACGGGTTTTATGGGAAAAACTGGACGTGGAACGATTGAATTGAAAAATGTAATTGGCCGAGTTGATATCGTGACGGGTACTTACGGAAAAGCTTTGGGCGGTGCATCGGGTGGTTTTACGGCTGCACGTAAAGAAATTGTAGATATGCTTCGCCAGCGTTCAAGACCTTATCTTTTCTCGAATACACTTGCACCAGCTATCGTTGGGGCTTCGATAAAAGTATTGGATATTTTGCAGCAATCGACTGCTTTGAGAGATAAACTCGAAAGAAATGCGGCGTATTTCAGAGCAAAAATGACCGAAGCTGGTTTTGATTTATTGCCAGGCGAACACCCAATTATTCCAATCATGCTCTATGATGCACCTTTGGCACAAGCGTTTGCAGCCAAATTATTGGAAGAAGGCATTTATGTGATTGGTTTCTTTTATCCAGTTGTACCAAAATCAAAAGCACGAATCAGAGTTCAAATTTCAGCAGGCCACGAAATCGAGCATCTCGATAAAGCCATTGCCGCTTTCACGAAAGTCGGTAAAGAGCTAAAAGTTATCTAAGTATATTCAACTCTATCTATACAATGAAATCCATCGGGTGTCGAATCGATGCTCGATGGTATTTTTTTAGACTTCTTTCAATAATTCTTGCCCGTACATTTCTATCACATCAGCCATTTCCTCAACCACTTCACCTGTGTATAAAAACCTCGAAATTTGTAGCAAAAAAGCATTATAATGCTCTTCGGGTGCTTCTTCAAAAATTGATTTATAAACTTTTGTGCATAGGATCAGGTGAAATTGTTCGTCTCGTACATCATAAATAACCATCGGAAGTAGCGGAGAATCGAAATCAATATCAAAACAAAACAAGAATACTGGAAAATCAAGCAAGCCCATGCCGTTGAGGTTATGAATCATGTCTGCATCAAAAAAGTCGTAAAATTTAAAGTCATTTTTCACTCCCCTACTATCCAAAATTTCGCTCAAAATTCTTAGTTTTTCCACAATCAAATTTATCGGAATTCGAGTTGAATCAAACTCTTCAAACGAAATCCAAGCATCGGCCACCAAATCAAGGTATTGAAGCCTTGGTTTTATCAAATCAAGTTTATAATCGAATAATGGATACCCTGGGGCAAAATAACCTGGATAGAAAAAATGAAATCCGTTTTGTTTACAAAATTCTATTTTTAGATACATCAAATACTTTCCAAGACTATGTTTTCGGTATTCGGGGTCATAAAAACACGAAATTCCTGCCGCACTTTTTTCACCTAAATCCAAAAAACCTGCCGCAATTAGCTTGTTTTCATCATAAATGTTTATCTCTATGGTATTATAAATTCGGAGCGAAGCACGTTCTTCTTGATGCCCATAAAGCAAGTTTTTGACCGATGGGGCAGCATCAAAAGTCATGCTTTCTCGGTATTTGCTAAATAATTCTTCGTGCTGTTCGGTTGGATTGGCTATTTGAATTTCAACTCTAAATTTGGCGTTTAGCTTTTCAATTTTGAGCTGAGTTTTACTTTTTTCACTGTTCAATAAGTCTATTCTGAGCCAAATTGCTGAATAAATTTTATCCTTAAAACGTAGAAAATTTGTCGTGAAAATAGATTGTCCCATTCTGAACCAACCATTGGCAAGGTAAATATCAAGTTCTTGTGCAGTTAATGACTCTGGGTAATGTAATTCGACAAACATTCGTATTGGATAATGATGTAAGGTTCTAACTGACAACTTTGCGAATCTACACACCGCTAAAAGTTGACAAAAATTCGGTGGCACGCTATGCGTGTCACCGATAATTGGCAATTTCAAAACAAAAATACCATATAAAAGCTATTTTCTATAATCTAAAGGTGGTTTTCTATCACCTGCCAATGATTTATAGTCAAATACTTTGCTGCCTCTTCTTTGGTATAATTCCTCTTTTGCTTGGTCAATAATTGTAGTATTTTGGAACAAGTTTTGAGCAGTCAGAGCAACTGTTTTGGCGGCATTTATCATTCCTTTATGGCCGATACTCATGCCATTGCAAGCCACCGCTTGCCAACTGTGAGCAGGAATTCCAGCCACCCAAGTTGCGGTTGATAATCCCGCTGTTGGCACAACCCAGCTGACATCACCAACATCAGTTGATGCAGGAAATGAAAGTCCCGATTGGTAAGGTCTTACCTCTTGTGCCGAATTTAAGGCCGCTAAACTTTGACTATTGACCGTTTTACGGATTTTTTCGGCAAAATCAACTTCTTCGGGCGTATATTTCACACCGCCAACTTTTTCTAAACTATTTTGCATTTGTTTCGCCAAAATATCATTTGGCAACAGATTATACAAACCCGCCAAAATCTCAAAACTCATTTTGGTTTCGGTGCCAAGTGCAGCCGCTTCAGCAGTTTTCATGATTCGTTGCCAAGTTTCTTCCAAACCTTTGGCCGTTGGGCTTCTAACTGTGTACTCAACCATTGCGTAATCAGGGACAATATTTGAGGTCAAACCACCATTTTTTATGACATAGTGAATGCGAGTTTCGGGCGAAATATGCTCACGCATGAGGTTGACCATATAATTCATTGCCTCAACTGCATCTAAGGCAGAACGACCTTTTTCGGGGCTGGCAGAAGCATGAGCTGCCAAACCTTCAAAGCTAAAATTTGCCACCCGATAGGCCAATGATGAATTAGGACTTGCATTATTGTTATCACCCGGATGCCAGTGCAATACAGCATCAATGTCTTTGAAAACATTTTCACGAACTAAGTATGTTTTTCCACCACCTGCACCTTCTTCGGCGGGCGTTCCTATCAAGCGAATCGTTCCTTTGATTTTTGCACTTTCCATCCATTTTTTGGTAGCAATAGCGGCCGCAACCGAGCCAACACCAAACAAATTGTGTCCGCAAGCATGGCCGTATCCATTAGCTTTCAGTGCTTTTCTAAACGGAACTGCTTCTTGTGAAAGCCCCGGCAAAGCGTCCATTTCGGCTAAAATCCCGATGACAGGCGAGCCTGAACCATACGATGCCACAAAAGCCGTCGGGATATTTCCAACACCTTTTTTTATCTCGAACCCAGCATTTTTTAATTCATTTATCAACATTTCCGAAGTTTGGCTTTCGAGATAACCTGGCTCGGCAAGCTGCCAAACTTTATCAGAAATACCAGCATAATATCTAAAGTTTTGCTCTAACTCTTGAATGATTTCTTTTTGAGAAAATCCTCGATTAACAAAAGCAATCAAGAAGAGGAGGAGTGGTAGTATTTTTTTCATAATTGATGAGGTAAAGTTTCAAAATTACTTGGTTATGCCTAAAATTAACAGCAAATTGGCAAAAAGAAGTACTAAAAGCAAACGACGAACTTTTTTACTCAAAAAAATCTTTTGTAAAAAACTATTACACAAAATTATGGGCAAAAAAATCGACCAAATTCAACCTGAAATCAAAGATTTCATCGAAAAACAAAAACTCTTCTTCGTAGGTACAGCTATGAGTACGGGCATCGTTAATGTTTCACCCAAAGGCATGGATTCTTTTCGAGTACTTGGCCCAAAACGGGTAATGTGGCTCAACGTAACTGGTAGTGGCAACGAAACCGCTACGCACTTACAAGAAAACAATCGAATGACAATTATGTTTTGTGCATTCGAGGGAAAACCACTCATTTTAAGACTCTACGGAACGGCAAAAACTTATCATCAACGTGATGCCGAATGGGCAGAATACATCAATCTATTCCCAAAATATACTGGTGCAAGACAAATTTTTGATGTAAATGTCGAAGTAGTTCAAACTTCCTGCGGTATGGCCGTACCGTTTATGGATTATAGACATGAACGAGAAGAACTCAACCATTGGGCCGATAAACAAGGCCAAGAAGGCATCAACAATTACTGGCAAAACAAAAATACGGTCAGCTTCGATGGCCATCCAACAGGTATTTTTGATTAATTTTCTTTAACCACTGAGAAAAAACACTGTGAAACTCTGTGGTACAATAAAAATGCAACTAATATGAAACTTTTCTAAGAAAGAAACGTTTCTATTTTAAATATCGACTGATCAGTCAATCTATTAAATGGATAAAGAAAAAAAAATACTTGATACAGCCCTAAAACTTTTCGTTGAATTTGGGTTTCATGGCACTCCTACCAGCAGAATTGCTAAAGATGCTGGTGTAGCCAACGGAACACTTTTTCATTATTTCGCAACTAAAGAAACTTTGATTAAAGAACTTTATGTGACTATCAAAAATGAGTTAAATCAAATTTTAGCAAGCCAAACCAACCCGACCGATAGCATAAAAGTAGCTTTTCGCAAACTCTATTTCACTACCATCAATTGGGCATTGGTCAATCAAGATAAATTTTATTATATCCAACAAGTACATTTTTCGCCCCATTTGGCACAAATTCCTGCTGAAGTACTGCACGAACAAAGCAAAATGCACATTGCTTTTATAGAAAAGGCAAAAGCCAGTGGCAATATTAAAATAATGCACAACGATTTACTCTACACACTCGTGAATAGTCAGATTATGGGAATTTATCAATACGTTTTAACACAGCCAACTTCACAACAACAAGAAATTATCGAACAAGGCTTCGAGATGATTTGGGATTTAATCAAACAAAAAAAATGAAAATAAAAGCAATTATAACGGGGGCAACGGGCATGGTAGGCGAAGGAGTGCTACACGAAGCCCTCAACCGTTCGGAAGTAGAATCGGTTTTGGTAATCAATCGTAAACCTTGCGGAGTCATTCACCCAAAATTGAAAGAAATTATTCACACTGATTTTTATGATATTTCGCCAATTCTCAACCAACTCTCCGACTATAATGCTTGTTATTTTTGCTTAGGAGTTTCGTCAGTTGGCATGAAAGAAGCCGAGTATTTCAAACTTACGCATACGCTTACGCTCAATTTTGCCGAGAAATTGAGTTCGGTAAATCCAGCAATGACATTTTGTTACATTTCGGGAGCAAGTACAGACAGCACCGAGCAAGGCAAAAGTATGTGGGCAAGGGTAAAAGGTAAAACTGAAAATGATTTGACGAAGCTACCCTTCAAGGCAGTATATAATTTTCGTCCTGCTTTTATGTTGCCTACTGAAGGTTTAAAAAACACATTACCTTATTACAAATATATTTCATGGATGTACCCTGTCGGACGAAGATTTTTTCCGAATTATTTCAGTACCTTAGCTGAACTCGGGCAGGCGATGATAAGTACTTCAATTAGAGGGTATTCAAAGCAAATTTTGGAAGTTGAAGATATTTTAGTGATGAGTAAATCATAAATTTCTGTAATTATAATATAGATTCTCAACCAATCACAATAAAAACTAATGAAGATAGACTTTAAAATAAATGGCGAACCAACGAGCATCGACGTTGACCCTGCCATGCCTCTACTTTGGGTTGTCAGAGACGAACTCAAATTGACAGCCACTAAATTTGGCTGCGGAATGGCCATGTGCGGAGCTTGTACCCTGCATATTGATGGTGAAGCAGTTCGTTCGTGTTCTGTTCCTATCGAAACCATTGCGGGAAAAGACATTACTACGCTCGAAGGGCTTTCGGAAAGTGAAGCCAACCTACACCCGATTCAACAAGCGTGGATGGAAGAGCAAGTGCCACAATGCGGCTATTGCCAGTCTGGATTTATGATGGCAGCGGCCAAATTATTGAAAGAAAACCCAAATCCGAGTGATGATGACATTAAAAATGGCATCACTAATATTTGCCGTTGCGGAACTCACCCACGCATCATCAAAGCCATCAAAAGAGCAGCCGAAATTTCTTACCAAAAACTCTAAAACTATGTCAACTGAAAAAAAATCTTTCTCTCGTAGAAAATTCTTACAAAGAGGGGCAATAGTTTTGGGCGGAACTGTTGTTGCAAGCTATTTGGGTTGCTCGCCATTAAGACGTTTTACGGCTCAAAAAGTCGAAAGCATGGATTTTCCTGCCATGATGAGTTCGCTGCAACCTGATTTTTGGTTTGAGGTCTTGCCAGATAATACAATTTCATTAAAATCTCCAAAAATAGAAATTGGACAAGGCGTTTTTACAGGACTTGCCATGCTTGCCGCCGAAGAACTGGATGTAAGCTACGAGCAAATAAAAGTCGAACACTCAAATACAAAAGGTGGTTTATACGACGAAATGAATACAGGTGGAAGTAGCTCAACAGCAAGCCTTTATGAGCCAATCAGAGAGGTGGCAGCAACTATGCGAGAAATGCTAAAAGAAGCCGCAGCAAAAAAATGGGGCGTAAAAGCCAGCGAAATTAAGACCCAAAATGGCACATTGATTTCAGGCAATAACAAAATTACTTATGCTGAAATAGCAAAAGAAAATAAAAAATGGGAAATTCCGAAAACACCTGAACTCAGACCAAAATCAGCATTTAAAGTAGTAGGAAAGTCAGTAAAAAGAACTGATTTGAAAGCAAAAGTAATGGGAACGGCTAAATACACACTTGATAGCGAATTGCCCGATATGCTTTATGCAGTCTTATTACAATCGCCTTATTTAGATGGCACAATCAAAACCATTGATACCAAAGAAGCTGAAAAATCGGCAGGTGTCGTAAAAGTTGTACATGAAGGTGAACTTGTAGCAGTAGTGGCTAAAACTTTCTATGCAGCCGACAGTGCATTCAAGAAAATAGAAGTTGAATGGAACACGCCAAATAAAGTTCAGCAAGCCGACTTGATAAAACTTGTAACGGTTGGCAATGGCAAAGAAGTAAATATTCAAAAAGAAGGTAACGCCAAAAGTATCATTGAAGACAATAAATCTTCGATTTTCCGTCAAGAATATCGCACGCCAATGGCCGCACACGCTCAAATGGAGGTTAATGCAGCCATTGCTCATGTGCAAGCAGATAAAGCCCTAATAATTGCAGGAACTCAAGGGCCAAAAATTGTTATTGATACCGTTTCAAAAGCACTCAAGCTCGACAAAGATAAAATAGAAGTACAAACACCACTCGTGGGTGGAGGTTTCGGAAGAAAAGCTGTAAAAGGGCTTTACGTTGAAGCCGCTTTAATTTCTAAGGCAGTAGGAAAGCCCGTAAAACTATATAATTCTCGCCAACAAGAATTCCAAAATAGTTTGTATCGCCCCAATACGCACCATGTTTTGCAAGCCAAAATTGCTCAAAATGGCGAAATTGAAGCCATCACACACGACCAAGCTACGCCAGATATGCTCAAGAATTTAATGGGAACTGACCTTCCAAATAAAATACTCGGAGCAGATTTTATTTCGGCTGGACACGGTGCAAGTTTGATGTATAATTTCAAGAATAAATCGGTTTCGGTTTGGAATGCAGAAGTGCCAATTCCGATTGGTATTTGGCGAGGTGTTGGAATGTTTCCAAATGCCTTTGCTATCGAAAGTTTTATGAACGAATTGGCACAACAAACCAAGAAAGACCCAATTGCGTTCAGAATTGGATTGCTGCAAGATGATGATAAAATAAGTGTGCGTAGCAAGAAAGTGTTGGAAACGCTTATCGAAAAAAGTGGATGGAAAACCCCAAAAACC
The DNA here is from genome assembly GCF_040253585.1 of Emticicia sp. W12TSBA100-4. Classification (NCBI taxonomy): domain Bacteria; kingdom Pseudomonadati; phylum Bacteroidota; class Cytophagia; order Cytophagales; family Leadbetterellaceae; genus Emticicia; species Emticicia sp. W12TSBA100-4. The sequence continues at coordinate 112,710 of NZ_JBELAU010000001.1, read as the reverse complement.
GAAGGAATTGGCAGAGGAATTGCCATCGGCAACGACCGAAAAACAATTGCCGCAGCAGCCATCGAATTGGCAATCGTAGAAGGAAAAGTTGTTGTTAAGAAAGTTACACAGGTGATGGATGTTGGCGTAAGTATAAATCCAGAAGGTATTAAGCAACAAATTGAAGGTGCAACAATGATGGGAATCGGAGCCGCACTTTATGAAGAAGCTACCGTGAAAGATGGACAAGTTGAACAAGCATATTTTAGTCAATACCCGATGGTTTCGTTGGCAGATGTACCTGAGATTCAGTGTTTTATACTCGAAGGCGACGATATTCCTTATGGTGTTGGCGAACCTCCTCTCGCTCCTATTGCTCCAGCTATTACAGGTGCAATTTTAGACTTGACTGGAAAAGCTGTTCGCTCATTACCAATCAAATTGAGCTAAGATAGTCGCTTAACAACCGATGATTGTCGATAGTTTATTCTGCTTAATAGCAAGACGATAAAATCATATTTGGGAGTTGTACAAAAAAAGGTTATTTTGCAATGCGAAATAGCCTTTTTCGTTTTTTTAAATATCCTCTATTCAACCCCAATGAAAAAAACTACACTAAGCATTTTTGTGCTATTATTCTTTGTGCTTAATGGTTTTGCACAACAAACCAAAAGTAAAATCATTGCCAAAGGAGCAACCCTCACCAAACTTTCGGGCGAATATGCCTTCACCGAAGGCCCAGCTGCTGATGCCAAAGGCAATGTTTTCTTTACCGACCAACCTAATGATAAAATCTATAAATGGTCGGTAGCAGATAACTCAATTTCTGTTTATATGGACAAAACTGGTCGCTCAAACGGCCTTTATTTCGACCATGCGGGAAACCTACTTTCATGTGCCGATTTAGAAAACCAACTCATAAGCATTGATAAAAATCAGAAAATAACGGTTTTAGTCAATGATTTTGAAGGGAAGAAATTTAATGGGCCAAACGACCTTTGGGTTGCACCAAACGGTGGCATTTATTTCACTGACCCTTTCTACAAACGCCCTTATTGGAAGCATACGGAAATGGAGTTGCCCGAAAAAAGAGTGTATTATCTTTCGCCCGATAAAAAAACTGTAACAATTGCTGCTCGTGAGTTTGTTGCACCTAATGGAATCATTGGTACACCCGACGGCAAAACTTTATACGTTGCCGACATTGGCGATAAGAAAACTTTTTCTTTCAAAATCAATACTGATGGCACTTTGAGCGATAGAAAACTTTTCACACAATTGGGTTCAGATGGCATGACCATCGACCGAAAAGGTAATGTTTATTTAACAGGAAGAGGAGTGACAGTTTTCGATAAAAATGGCGTTCAAATTGAGCAAATCGAAACAAAAGAACCTTGGACAGCCAACGTTACTTTCGGCGGAAAAGACCGAAAAACACTTTTCATTACTGCCTCAAAGGCCGTTTATACGCTTAAAATGAAAGTAAAGGGCGTTTGATTTGTTGCACAATCGCTTCGGCGAGCCGATTTCCAAACTGTGTTTGTTGTATAAAGCGACAACATTTAGAAAATTATGCTATAACAGTTCACAAAAATGCAACTAAACTACATCTTACTCCAAAATCTAAAAAAACTCATGGAAAATATATCTCGTAGAAATCTTATAAAATCAACTTTAGCAACGGGTGCGGGTTTAGCACTTGGCTTAGAAAATGCTTCTGCTCAAGCTCCAAAAGCAGCTAAACATAATTTTAGCTATTGCTTGAATACAAGTACAATAATGAAACAAAATATAGGTCTAATGGCCGAACTCGATGTGGCTGCAAAAGCTGGCTATTCGGGTATAGAAATTTGGGTTAGAACCCTCGAAACATTTGTTAAAGGTGGAGGAAATTTAAAAGATGTTCGCCAAAAAGCAAAAGATTTAGGAATAACTATCGAAGATGCTATTGGCTTTGCCAACTGGATTGTTGACGACCCAAATATACGAGCAAAAGCCCTCGAACAAACCAAACGAGAAATGGGAATGCTGGCCGAAATTGGTTGTAAACGCATTGCGGCTCCACCTTTTGGAGCAACCAACAAAGCAGGAATTAACCTACAAAATGCAGCAGCACGTTTCCGCCAAATGCTCGATTTGGGCGATGAAATGGGCGTTTTACCTCAGCTTGAAATGTGGGGATTTTCGGCCAATTTACATCTTTTTGGTGAAGCCCTCTTCGTAGCTGCCGAAAGTGGACACCCGAAAGCAGTCGTTTTATCAGATGTTTATCATTTATATAAAGGAGGTTCTGAATTTAACGCCTTAAAAATGCTCAACGGACAATGTATGCAGATGTTTCATGTAAACGATTATCCCGCTAATGTTTCAAGAGAGAAAATCAACGATAGCTACCGAGTTTTCCCAGGCGATGGCGTTGCTCCACTCACACCAATTTTCCAGATGTTAAATGAAAAAAATGTTCCGATTGTACTTTCTTTAGAGCTTTTCAACGAAGATTATTGGAAAATGCCCGCTCTTGAAGCTGCAAAAGTTGGTTTCGAGAAAATGAAGGCTTCGGTTGAAAAAGCAGTTGGAGCTTGATTTTATATTCTGATTGTAAATCTCATTTATTATGTTGGTCGGAATTCTAAATTCCGACCAACTCACAGAATCCAACTAAAAGAACTCTAAATTTTCCATTATCAATTCTCAACTAAAATCTTGCACTAATCCACCCAAAAATATTATTTTTCAAGGGTTTTTACTTATTTATTTACAAATTTCTTTTTTTTCTTTTATATTGACATAGTTGATTCTAAGCCTTAAATACACTATGTCTATAAAAGTTGCCATTTCACATAAAACAGCCTACAAATTTGATAGGAGTGTTAGTCTCTCACCGCATATTTTTCGTTTGCGACCCGCCGCTCACTCACGAACTGCTATCGAAGGATACTCATTTAAGATTCTCCCCGAAAATCATTTTATTAATTGGCAGCAAGACCCTTTCGGTAATTATCAAGCAAGGGTGGTTTTTCCAGAAAAAACGACCGAATTACGCATCGAAGTAGAGGTAATTGCACGTTTGCAAGTCATTAATCCGTTTGATTTTTTTGTAGAAGAATACGCCGAAAAGTTTCCTTTCAAATACGAAACTACACTTCAAAAAGAACTTGTGCCTTATTTAGAAACAAAAGATATTGGCGAAAAAACACAGCATTTTATCGACCAAATGTCTATTCAAAAAGGCATCAATACCGTTGATTTTTTGGTATATGCCAATCAGCAAGTTTATAATGCTCTCAAATACAATATTCGATTAGAAACTGGCGTACAAAATTGTGAAGAAACTCTCACGCTCGGTAGCGGTTCGTGCCGAGATTTTGCTTGGCTTTTGGTACAAGTCTTGCGTAGTTTTGGACTGGCCACTCGCTTTGTTTCGGGTTATTTAGTACAACTCGCACCCGACGTAAAATCGCTCGATGGCCCATCTGGTCCTGAAAAAGATTTTACTGACTTACACGCTTGGGTAGAAACTTACGTGCCAGGTGCAGGTTGGATTGGCCTCGACCCAACTTCAGGGCTCTTTGCCAGCGAAGGACACATTCCGCTCAGTTGTACGCCTGATTATGCCAGTGCCGCCCCCGTAACTGGAGCAACCGATGTCTGCGAAGTTAGTTTTGAGTTTGATAATAGTGTTTTCAGAATTCACGAAAATCCACGAGTTACCAAACCTTACACCGAACAACAATGGAACAAGGTAATGGAAGTGGGAAATGTGGTTGAAAAAGACCTCATCGAGGGCGATGTCAGACTAACAATGGGCGGTGAGCCAACTTTCGTTTCGATTGATGATTTTGAATCACCTGAGTGGAACTCAACTGCCGACGGCCCACTCAAACGTAAATTGGCTTATGATTTAGTTCTTCGCCTCAAAAAACGCTTTGCTCATGGTGGTTTATTACATTTCGGACAAGGGAAATGGTATCCAGGCGAGTTGTTTCCACGTTGGCAATATGCACTTTATTGGAGAAAAGACGGTCTGTCAATTTGGAAAAACGATGATTTAGTCGCCAAAGAAGGCGAAACAAAATTTACTTTTCACGATGCCGAACGCTTTGCGATTGAGCTAACAAAATATTTAGGTATCGACCCCAAAAACCTCATGCCAACTTACGAAGACCCAATCTATTGGGCTTTAGAAGAAGGTAAATTACCAGTAAATCTTGACCCGCTGGCGGTTAATCTGAAAGATTCGATTCAGCGACATACACTCGCAAAATTGCTTGAAAAAGGCTTAAATAACCCTTCTGGCTTTGTTCTACCCATTAAATGGGCACATGAAGCCTCTCGTTGGACAAGTTGCGTATGGGAATTCCGCCGTCAGCAATGTTATTTAATTCCTGGAAATTCCCCAATCGGATTACGTTTGCCTTTAGAATCTTTACCAAAAACTTCAAAACTCAAACGTGAGCATCCAGTCGAAAGAAGTTTGTTTGAAGAACTACCACCTTTAGGAGATTTCTATCAGTCGCTCGAAGAACGATACGGAACAACTTCTCCTAATTATAAAGCTCCCGAAAAGAAAGTTTCGGAAGAAGAAAGCGAAGAAAAAGAAAACTCGGGCGACGCTTCGCTACTTTTTGAAATTGATACATTTTCAACGGCTTTGTGCGTAGAAGAGCGTGACGGAATTATTTATGTTTTCCTCCCTCCTACCGATTATCTCGAAACATATCTCGATATGGTGGCTTCGGTAGAAACTACCGCCGAAAAACTCCAAATGCCAGTCAGAATTGAAGGCTACACACCAAAATCTGATTATCGCATCGAAAAAATGATGGTAACGCCCGACCCTGGGGTTATTGAGGTAAACGTGCATCCTGCGAAATCTTGGCAAGAAATTGTCGATAATACAACTGCTCTTTACGAAGAAGCTTTTTTTGCTCGTCTTGGTACAGAAAAATTTATGGTTGATGGCCGACATACAGGTACAGGCGGAGGAAACCACGTAACAATCGGGGCATCAAAACCCGAAGATAGTCCGCTACTTCGCCGACCAGATTTATTGCAAAGCTTAATTACTTATTGGCAGCATCACCCAGCATTGAGTTATCTTTTTGCGGGGCCATTTATCGGGCCGACGAGCCAAGCTCCACGCATTGACGAAGGCCGAGACGAACGCCTTTATGAAATGGAAATTGCTTTTGAGCAAATTCCCGAAGACAAAGAAGTACCTTTTTGGATGGTTGACCGTATTTTCAGAAATTTATTGACAGATATTACAGGAAATACCCACCGAACGGAGTTCTGCATCGATAAATTATACTCACCCGATTCATCAACAGGTCGTCTCGGAATTTTGGAATTGCGGGCATTCGATATGCCACCTCACAAACACATGAATTTGGTTCAAAACCTCTTGGTTCGTGCGTTGGTAGCGAAATTTTGGAAGAAACCTTACAAGAAAAAACTCATCAGATGGGGAACAGAACTGCATGATAAATTCTTGCTACCGCATTTTGCATATTTAGATATGATTGATGTCGTAAACGACCTAAAAGATGCGGGTTATGACTTCGATATTTCGTGGTTTGACCCATTTTTTGAGTTTCGTTTTCCTTTTCATGGCGGAATTACAGTCGATAATATTCAACTTGAAATCAGACTTGGAATTGAACCGTGGCACGTTTTGGGCGAAGAACTATCCAATTCTGGAACAGCTCGTTTTGTTGATTCATCACTCGAAAGATTACAAGTAAAAGTTTCTGGAATTGTTCCAGAACGCCATATTTTGCTCTGCAAAGGCTGTCGAATTCCGCTAAGAAGCACAGGAATAAAAGGCGAATATGTGGCAGGAATCCGATATAAAGCGTGGAATCCACCATCAGCATTGCACCCTAATATTGGCGTTGATGCCCCTTTAGTTTTTGATATTGTTGACACTTGGAATAACCGAATTATTGGTGGTTGTACTTATTTTGTGGCTCATCCAGGCGGACGAAGTTTTGATACTTATCCTGTGAATAGTTACGAGGCAGAATCTCGGAAAATTAGCCGCTTCTGGGATTTTGGGCATACGCCTTCGAGTACGATTGAACAAACTGCACCGATTTTCGATACGCCAACGGTTTCGAGATTTGTAGCTCAAACAAAAACTGACCTCAAGCCCGATACGCCGATTGAATTAGTAAATCCAGAATATCCAAATACCTTAGATTTAAGGCATTTTTGGAAAGCTAAAAAATAGAAATATTGTAGGGGTTCTAAATTATTAGTTGCTAAATTATATTGTGCACAAATAGTTTCCCCTCCTTTTTAAGGAGGGGTGCCTGACGCAGTCGGCGGGGTGGGTATAGGCATTGAATTTATGACAAAGAAGCATCAACAGCCTTTAACCACCCCGTCAAAATTCGACTTCGTCAGAATTTTGCCACCCCTCCTTGAAAAAAGGAGGGGAAATTAAAAAAAAGTATTTACTAAGTACAAATACTCAAAACCATCATTAAGCATTTTATTCGTTTAATTCAAGAATTTATTGGTTTTTTCCACTTAAAAAGCATTATTTTGTGAATGACCTTTAAAAGTAGTAAATGACAGAAAATTTATCTTTGAGCCTGCTCAATTCATATAAAAAAACAATCAACTCCTATGATGAAGTTATTGACCATAATGGTCAGGTAAAACCTCATTGGCGAAGCCTTTTCGACACTTTGGAGTCAATTGGTATGGAAGAATTAGAGCTTCGTAACCAAGAAATCATCAATAAGCTCAAAGAAAATGGTGTAACTTATAATGTTTATAATGCGGATAATGGCGGAAATCGTGCGTGGAAACTCGACCCGATTCCGTTTTTGATTCATCAGAAAGAGTGGCAAAATATCGAAAAAGGGCTTAAACAAAGAGCTACTTTGCTTGATTTGATTCTGAAAGATATTTACGGGCCGCAATTATTGATAAAAAAGAATATCATTCCAGCCGAATTGGTTTTCGATAATTCAGGCTTCCTGCAACCTTGCTTTGATGTCAAGCAAAAACTTCAAAATCAACTATTGATTTATGCTTGCGACATGGCTCGTGGACCAGATGGCAAAATGTGGCTGCTGGATAACAGAACTCAATCGCCTTCGGGTTCGGGTTATGCTCTTGAAAACCGCACCGTTATGGCAAAGGTTTTCCCCGAACTTAATAAAAACATTTACAGAAACAGGCTTTCGCCCTATTTCAATCATTTACAACAGACAGTTGCAACACTTGGCAATCTTTCTAACGAAAACCCTAATGTTGTATTCTTAACCCCTGGTGCGGGCAACGAAACTTACTTCGAGCATGTTTATCTTTCTTCCTATTTAGGTTACACGCTCGTACAAGGCAGTGATTTATTGGTGAGAGATGGCTTTGTTTGGCTAAAATCAATCGATGGCTTGGAGCGTGTGGATGTGATTATCCGACGTGTGGATGACGAATGGTGTGACCCTCTCGAACTCCGACAAAATTCGCTTTTGGGAGTCCCAGGTTTGCTGCAAGTTATGCGAATGGGCAATGTGGCAGTTGTAAATCCACCAGGTGCAAGTGTTGTCGAAAACTACGGTTTGCTGGCTTTTATGCAAAATGCCTGTAAATTTCTGCTCGATGAACCATTACAGATGAATTCGGTAGCAACTTGGTGGTGCGGACAAACCAAAGAATTGAACTTCGTTCTCAACAATTTGCACCGACTAATCATCAAAAAAGCCAATCGTAAGCAAGGTTTTAAATCGCTCTACGGAAGGCAAATGAGTAAAGAAGAATTAGAAAGACTTCGTAAGATGATTCTGCAAAGTCCGAAAGATTTTGTGGCTCAAGAAGAAGTAAGTCTTTCTACAACCCCTTCGTTGATTGATGGAAAATTAGTGCCTCGTTTTGCAGCAATCCGTACCTTTTTAGTATCGGATGGCAATGACTATAAAGTCATGCAAGGCGGACTCACTCGTAGCTCGCCCGTAAAAGACAAGTTTGTAATCTCTAATCAATTGGGTGGATTATCGAAAGACACTTGGATTGTTACTGATACACCAACTGAGCATTACGAACGCATAGTTGTGCGAAAAACGTCAAGTAATCAGCACAATAACTCGCTTACGAGTAGAAATGCCGAGAATTTATTTTGGGTCGGACGCTTATTTGAGCGAACAATGGCTTTGACAAGTTTCTTGAGGATTGTACTTGACCGCCTCAACGAAAACGTGAACGATAAAGGCAAAAAACAGCAAGAATACCTGGTAGTTTTGTTTAAGTCAATCACACACTTAACTTGGACTTACCCTGGTTTTACCGATGAAGAAGATGATTCGATATTGGAAAACCCTGAGCCTGAATTATTTAGTTTAATCAACGATACAAAAAAAGTTGGTTCAGTGGCATACAATATTCAATCTTTTCTGCGTACTTCAAATCAAGTGAGCGATAAGTGGAACGTGGAAACTCGCCGAATTTTAAACCTAATTGAAGACAATCTGCAATCGCTCAAAGATTCGCACAGTATCAACCAAGTAAGTCATAGTTTAGATAAACTTTATACCCGACTTTTCGCTTTTTATGGTAATATCTTCGAGACGCTTCCACGTGATAGTGGTTTTTACTTGTTCGAAGCTGGTAAAAATATTGAGCGAATTTTATCACACGTATCGGTACTTAGGTCTGCTTTCAGCTTTAAAAATAAAGACGTCGTAGAAGCCGTTTTGATGGAAGCTGTTTTAGAAAACCATCATTTATTGGCTCAGTATCGGCATATTTATAAATCACATTGGAGCTTGGTGGCGGTGCTAAATATGGTTTTCTTAGAAACAAACTTGCCTTATACGTTGGCGTCTTTGCTTGATGCCTTATCGAATTGTTTATCGAAATTACCAAAAAACATTGACTCGAATCGACTAAACATTGCCGAACGTACTGTTTTAGAAGCCAGCACACTCGTAAAACTTTTTGATGCCGAAAGCATGATAAAAGCAGATGAAGATACGCACTATCGTACAGAACTCGACAAGACCTTAGAACAGGTTTTCGACTTGATTTCTAACGTTACGGGCAATCTTGCAAGCTTATACTTCAATCATTCGGTCATACAACATTCGTTTTTAGATACCATTGAAAAAATAAATTCAGATGAAATATAAGCTACGACACCAAACGGTCTATACTTATGTAAATCCTGTTGATAATTACCAAAGTGTGCTTTGTTTAGAACCTCTGACTTTGCCCACTCAGCTATGCCACAACTTTGATTTAACGATTGAGCCTCAGCCAATAAAAGTTTATGACCGCACAGATTTTTTTGGTAATACACAGCATTATTTTTCTTTGCACGAGTCGCATAAAGTATTGAAAGTTATTGCATCAAGTGAGATTGAGATTTTGCCGAAAACTACAGTTACAATCAGCTCAATAACTTGCGAAGAAGCTAAATTGAGATTTCAGAATGATAATGCTCTAAAAATTGAGGTTTTGCAATACCAACTGCCCAGTCAGTTTATCAAATGGGACGATGAAATTAAGGCTTTTGCCGAAACTTGTCTTTCGCCGAGTACGCCACTTTTTGAGGGTGTAAGTAAACTTTCTGCCAAAATTTTCCACGAATTCCAATTCAAATCAGGTTTTACGAGTGTTAATACTCCTCTTAAAACTGTTCTGAAAGAACGTAAAGGTGTTTGTCAAGACTTTTCCCATTTGGCCATTGCTTGCTTGAGAAGTGTTGGTTTGGCGGCTCGCTACGTGAGTGGCTATATCGAAACAATTCCGCCAAAAGGAAAGCCCAAATTGCAAGGCTCAGATGCCTCACACGCTTGGATTTCGGTTTATATTCCAGAAATGGGTTGGTGCGAATTTGACCCAACCAATAACCTAATTCCGAGCGATAAACACATAATCACTGCTTATGGTCGAGATTATGCCGATGTTGCTCCACTCAAAGGAATTATTTTTAGTTCAGGCGAGCATAAAGTGGGCGTTGAAGTTGATGTGATTCGTGAAGATTGATGTAAAGCAATGATAGAAACTGAACGTTTGATTCTTCGCCCTTTAACTTACGAGCAACTGCTTAAATATGGCAAGTCTGATAATTCTTTAGAAGAAGAACTTAATCTCGAAAAATCTCCGAGAAGTATATCTCCCGAACTCCGTGAAGCCCTCGACTACGGCATTATACCGAATGTAGCGGACGAGACTCAAAACTACCTTTTTTCTACCCTTTGGACAATAATTTTGAAAGAAAGCAACAGAATGGTAGGTGATGTGTGTTTCAAAGGCGAACCCAACATTGATGGCGAAATCGAAATCAGCTACGGAACACACTTTGAGTTTAGACGAAAAGGCTACATGACCGAAGCAGTTAGCGAAATGCTCAAATGGGCAAAAAAACAACCCGATGTGAGAAAACTTTTGGCTAATACCGAAAAAAGAAACTTTTCTTCGCAGCGTGTGCTACGCAACAATGGCTTTTCACAAATTGTAGAAGCCGATGGGATTATTTATTGGGAAATTAGGGTGAAATAAAAACTAAATCGTCTTCGCTTTCATTGCCGTCAGTTGAAACTGACGGCAATGATTTTTTATTCAAAAGTTTTCTAATTCAACACCACCTTCACCACAACTGGCTGATGGTCAGATGGATAGCGTTGCTCAAATGAATCAGTCAAAACACCGTATTTTAATACAGTTACTTGCTTACTCGTAAAAATATAGTCAATTCGATTCTTTAATGGGGCATCAAATTTAAAACCGTTAAATGTTCCTTCAGGGCCATAAGCTGGCGTTTGTGAAACTTGTTTAGAATCGCTCAATAGCGTTTGAATGTGCTGAATCTGCTCAGTTTCGGGCGTAGAATTAAAATCTCCTGTTAGAATTACGGTTGCATCTTTAGCAATTTCTTGAATTTTCTTCACCATCAGCTTTCCTGATTCACGGCGTGCAACAACCCCTTGGTGGTCAAAATGCACATTGAAGACATAAAAGCTCTTTTTGGTCATTAAATCTTTGAATTTTATCCATGAACAGATACGATTGCAGCAAGTGGCATCCCAACCTTTGCCTGGCACATCAGGGGTTTCGCTCAACCAAAAATCACCCGATTCTAAAACTTTAAAGCGAGATTTACGGTAAAAAATCGAAGAATGTTCTCCGCCTTGCTTGCCATCGTCACGGCCATTGCCAAGAAATGCAAAATCGCCCATTTCGGCAATATCATCAAGTTGTCCACGCAAGCCTTCTTGAATACCGAAAATATCAAACTCATGAAAACGAATCAGTCCTTTTACCAATTCTTTTCTATTTGGCCAAGCATTAATTCCGTCATTTTGAGTATTGTATCTTAGGTTGTAAGAAGCAATGGTGATTGGTGTTTTTTTCTGAGCGAATAAGTTGAGTGTCATGAAAGACATGAGGAAGAATAGAATACTTTTTTTCATTATACTGAGGTTTTGTCATAGTTTTATTCCACAAAAATAGGACAATTTCTGAAAGTTTTATGTGTCAATCGAATTAAGATATTATTAGCAGATTATTAATCGTATTTTCTATTTTTGTACTCTTAAACCTTATCCAATTTATTATTCAAATGAAAAGAATCCTCCTTTTACTCTTCATCACCAGTTTTTCTTTTGCCCAAACCCCTAAACCTTACGGAGTAACCCCATCAGCCGATCAAGTAAAATGGCATAATATGGAATATTACGCTTTCATTCACTTTGGTCCAAATGCGTTTACTGATAAAGAATGGGGCGATGGCACCGAAAAAGAAGAGATTTTTAACCCAACCCAACTCGACTGCCGTCAATGGGCAAGAATCTGCAAAGCAGCAGGTATGAAAGGCATTATTTTGACAGCTAAGCACCACGATGGTTTTGCGTTATACCCAAGTAAATATTCGACACACACCGTTAGAGAGTCGAAATGGAAAGATGGTAAAGGAGATGTTTTGAAAGAACTTTCAGCCGCTTGCAAAGAATATGGCCTAAAAATGGGACTTTATATTTCTCCGTGGGACAGAAATCATCCAACTTATGGTACACCCGAATACAACCAAGTATATGTAAATATGCTCAAAGAAATCACGACTCAGTATGGCGATTTATTTGAGGTTTGGTTCGATGGAGCAAACGGCGAAGGGCCAAATGGCAAACGCCAAGTGTATGATTTTCCTTTGTTTAACAAAACCGTAAAAACCTATCAACCACATGCTTTGATTTTTAGCGATGCTGGCCCTGATATTCGTTGGGTTGGAAACGAAAATGGTTTTGCGGGCGAAACTTGCTGGGCAACCATCAATGGAGATAAACTCTTTCCTGCTTATGACAAACCGGCACACTTAAATGTTGGTGATGAAAAAGGAACTCATTGGATTCCTGCCGAATGTGATGTTTCGATTCGTCCAGGTTGGTTTTACCATAAAAACGAAGATAATAAAGTAAAAACCGACAAAGAATTGATGAATATTTGGAATAAATCGGTGGGGCGTGGTTCAAATCTCTTATTGAATATTCCAGTTGATAATCGTGGCCTGATTCATGAAAACGATGAAAAAGCCTTGATGGATTTCAAGAAGATGAGAGATAATTATTTCAAAAATAATCTTTTAACTGCTGGTAATTTCAAAAAAGATTTCAGTAAAGATACCTACGATATTACGCTTACAAAGCCGCAAACTTTCAACTGCTTTGTAGTACAAGAAGATATTCGTTATGGGCAGAGAGTGAAAAAATTCTATGTACAGGCAAAACTCAATGGAGAGTGGAAAAACCTAACTTTTGCAACAACTATCGGGCATAAAAGAATTGTTTATTTCCCGACAACAACCGCCAAAGAACTCCGCATTGTGTTTGATGAAGCATTTGCAAAACCAATCATCTCAAATGTGGCTTTGTATAACACACCTGAGTAATTGGATTCAATAAATTATACCAATTGAAGGAGTTTCAATACTAATTTGAAACTCCTTTTATTTTACATTTATTCCTCAAAAAATAGAAATTCGTTTGAAAGATAATATCTTTGAAATTCAAATTTCTAAAACAAAAATCAATGAAAAAACTCCTCCTATTATTTGCTTCAATAATCGCTTTAGCGTCTTGTCAGAGTAAAAAAGAAACTACCACTACTGATACAGCCTCAGCCGAAATAAAAGTTGATAGCGTAACTTATAGCCTTAAAACTCCACCAAAAATCACGAAAGATGGCGATACCGTCATTACAAGTTTTAGCGTAAAATATCCTAAACTTGTGGGTGGAAATGAAGCTGTAATTAGCAAAATCAATGCTCAGATTGAACAAATGGTAAAAGACCAAACTTTTAGCATAGATGATACGGTGCAAACTACAAAAACAGGTTCACTCGAATCGCTTGCTAAAGGTTTTATGAAAGAATTTGAGTCTTTAGCAGCCGAAAATGATGATATGCCACTTATGGGTTGGGACTATGAAGGGTCGGGTGACACGCTCATGATTTCTCCAAAAGTGATTTCTATTTATTACCAAGTTTATTCGTTTACTGGTGGGGCTCACGGAAATTCTAACATCACTTATCTGAATTTCAATGCCCAAACTGGTGACTTGTTAAAACTTACCGACATGGTTTCGGATACGACTGCTTTGAAGAAAATTGCAGAGTTGAAATTTGAGAAAACTCAAAAAGAGTTTGCCAAAGACAATGATTTTGAATACAACAAGGAAGATTATTTCTGGGGGAATCCGTTCTTTTTACCAGCTAACATTGCTGTAACCAAAAATGGCTTACAGTTTTTATACAACCCTTATGAAGCAGCAGCTTACGCCGTAGGAACAATCTCGTTTGAGTTAACTTGGCAAGAATTAGGTGACATTGCTAAAAAGGAAATTAGGTAAAATAGTAAGTTAACAGTCCACGGTAAGAATAAAAAAGGCTTTCAAAAGTTTATTTTGAAAGCCTTTTCCCTGTCGGGAGTTACCATTCACACTCAGTTCCCAACCAATCATAACCAGATTCAATCGGCTGACCATCGGGTGGCGTAAGTGCATTTGATGAAATTACAGCTTCTGGGTTTTCTTCAAATTGCTTGATTTTTAATAGAGTCAATCTTGAAAAACCAGCATCATTGAAAAAACTTTCACCTAACATCTTTATATCATTAATGGCAGCATAGGCATTCATTCTTACCTCAGTTGCGGTTTCTTTATTATTTGCTAATTTCATTAGATGGTCAAGATACTGCATAGCTACCATTCTATCAATTTGTGCATAGTATGTATTTTCACCCATCCCTGGCTTTCTCCATAACCTTTTAGTCATTTCTTTCGTTATTTCCGAAAAAGTCGGCAAATCAGCGTTCAATACTCTTTGACTAACCAATCTCGAACAACGTTCTGGGTTTAAAATCATTCTTAAAGTCAGTCCAGCAGCGGCTTCAGCAGGAGCAAGTGGGTCGAATGCAAGGCCAGTATGACGTTTGAAAGTTTCTCTTGGATTTGCATCATATCTGAAAGCACGTGGAGGAATCATCTTCAAAATATGTTCAGGAACGGCCAAAAACTGAGGCGTTAGTGTAGCCATCAAAGCATTAAATGCTTCACGCTGTTTGGCAGCCGGTACAGGTTCGTAAACCATTTGTCCATCGCCACGCAAAGCGTAATTATAATCTGCTCCGCCCAAAACTTTTACAGTAGCTTCTACCTGAAAACGATGATACATATACATTGGCACCAAAACTTCTTCCAAATTGGCCATTGGTGTTGCCTTCGTGATTTTCTTTTCCGTAAATTCTTTTAAGGCAATTCTACGCAACTCCATTACTCTTTTCAATTCGGTAGTGGCATCTGCACCATTGTCCCACAAGTGCGTGGTCGGGCTCACCGAGCCTTCGGGGCGAGCATCTTGGTCGGTCAAGAAACGTAAGCCTTTACGAAGTGTATTTTGCACAATTTTCTCCAGCTCAGCTTTTTCATTCACATTAGGAGGAAAATCTTGGTAGCCCCAAATGATAGACGCTTTATCATAATCACCAATTCCCATAGAATAAGCTCGAGAAAGGTCGAATTTACCATTGGCATAATCAACCAAAGGATGCGGATAATCCATCACCGAAGCACGGCCAGCAATACTTGAAATATAATTATGCGGCAAACCCAATGTGTGTCCGATTTCATGAGCTGCCAACTGCTTCAAACGGTCGAGCGACATTTGCATGATTTCTTTTACTTTTGACGAATCTGTTTCATAATTACCCAAGAATCCTTGTGCAATCAAAAAGTCTTGACGTACACGCAACGAACCGAGCGTAACCTTTCCTTTTAAAATCTCGCCAGTTCTTGGGTCGATGATGCTCGCTCCATACGACCATCCTCGTGTACTGCGATGCACCCATTGAATGAGATTATAGCGAATATCCATCGGGTCAGCATCAGCAGGTAACAGTTTCACTTGAAAAGCATCTTTATAACCAGCCGCTTCGTAAGCCTGATTCCACCAAGCACCACCTTCCATCAATGCCGAACGGATGGGTTCGGGAGCACCTGGGTCCATGTAATAGATAATTGGCTTGACGGCCTCACTAATCATGGATGTTGGGTCTTTTTTCTGCAAACGATGGCGAGAAATGTATCTTTTTACAATCGGCTCACTGATTGGTGTGGCATAATCAAAATATTCGATACCATTGTAACCAATGCGTGGGTCGTATTCTCTGGCCTTGAACTCATATTTTGACAAATCGGGCAATTCTACAAACGAATGATGCTGATTCATGGTTACGATTGAAGCCGTTGGCACAACATCACGGAGATATTGTCCTGCATTTTCGCCTGTAAGCGTAATGGTCATTTCAAACTCCGTATTTTTCGGAAAGCTTTTGCAATGTGGTAAATAAACCGTACTTTTGGAAGCATCAAAACGGTAAGTTCCTTGTCGAGTACGAGCAATGTCTTGGGCAGCACCAACGGCATCTTGCAATAGGAAAGGGGTTAAATCGACCAAAACTTTACCATTACTTTCGGCTTTTACATCAAAACCAAAATGCACCGATTTGGCAAAAGATTCCTCAACTGCTCGGCGTTCGAGTGGGTCGTTTGAAATGGCTCGGTAAGAATAATTTGGTTCAACCATCAATACTTTATTGCCTGTACGTTGAAACTTTACGACGTGTTCTTGCCCTAAGCGACCACGGTCAAGGCCAATATCATTTGAGCCAACTCCTTGGGCAAGTGAAGGATAATAGAGCAATTCTGTTTCGAATTTATCAATTTCGAGCCAAATTTTATTTTCTTTGGCATTCCAGTAAAAGGTCAAGAAACCTTCTTTTTTTTCCATTCCAGCCGTAAAGGCTTCGATGGTTTTAAGTTCTTGCGAAAACGCCAACGAACTAATTATTAGAAATATTAAGGTTTTGATGAAGTGTTTTTTCATAGATTTCTATGGTTTGGTTTGATGAATTTTGGTTTGTTTTAGAATCAATTGGGTTTTATTACAGCGAATAAATTCGCAGACCAAAGGAACAAAGGAATAATATACTTTGCATTATTTTCGGACTTAAGTCCGAAAAGTAAAATAAGACATCAATCCTTCGTTCCCTCAGTCGGTGATTTCAATCACCGAAAAATTACGGAATACATTATGCTAAAATTAATCTGACTCATCCTCCTCCGAATACTCCTCAAACATTTTCAATTCATCTTCCAAAGAATTGAAAGCGTGATGAGATTCTTGATTGAAAATATATTGATTTACTTTTCCAAATAATTGTGGACTCACGGCAATTGCACCGTAACCATCTTGCCACTCAAAATGTGTATTTAGCAAACTTTGTTCGTTTAACCATCGAGAAGACTCTCCTTTAATTTGTTTAATCACATCTGCCACACATTGTGTTGGACTAAGACTTATTAGACAATGCAAATGGTCTTCTACACCATTAATTATTCTAATTTTTATGCCTTTAATTACTGCATTTTCACGAATATGGTCAAGTAAAGGATAACGAACCTTATTAGTCAGTAAAGGTTCTCGATTTTTAGTTGTCCAAATCAAATGAATATGCAACGCAATGTAGTTCCGTTTCATTTTCTTATAATTTACAGCAAATGTTGTTTGTATTTTATCAAAATCACCCATTGAAATGGGTGTCTAACAGAACAAAGGAATAATTTTCAGTTACGGACTTGAAGTCCGTAATTTATATGAATACAATTCCTTTGTTCTGTTAGACAGTGATTTCAATCGCTGTCTAAAAGACAAATTTACTCTTTATACTTCTTCTCTCCTGCCCTTATTTCGGCATCAATAAAATTCTCTTTTGGAGGAATTGGACAGATGTAACTCTCGTTATAAGCACAATAAAAATTATGAGCATTATTGAAGTCTATTTCTAATTTATCATCGTTTAGACTTTCTTTTGGAATATTGATAAAGCGGCCGCCGCCGTAAGTTTCTTTGCCACTCGTTAAATCTCGGAACGGAAATAAAAAATGTTCTCCTTCATCAAAAACATTTACAGTAAAGGTCTTTCCATTGACAGAAAATGTAGCAGTTCCTGCTTTTTTAATTTCTGTTTGCGAGCTATCAGTCATTAAAATCATTCCTTGTCCTGCACTTTCGATCTTAAATTCAGCATCAATGATAAAATTTTTATCAGCTTCAAAATATTTTATTCCCGAAAAATCTTTAAGTGAGGCTATCGGAGAATCATCTTCACTCGTCAAATTTTTCAGGAAAGTATCACGTTGTTTTTTTACAGTATCGGCATAGTTTTCTGACCCACTCAATGAATAAAACATAATTCCGATAATCCCGAGTACTATTATTACTAAAAAAACTTTGTTTTTAAACATATTTGCTTGATTTGTTTGTTATTAAATACATAGAACTAATCCTTACGCTAAGTTAGTAAATTTAGCAAAAAACTGTTCTTTTTCCGACCTTAATTTCCGTTATTCGCAGCTCAAAAATTAGATAATTATGTTTACAGGAATCGTAGAGGCTACGGCCAAATTAGTAGATATTCACACCGAAGGAACAAACCTTACTTTTACGTTTGAATCAAGCATTGCTCATGAATTAAAAATCGACCAAAGTGTATCGCACAATGGGGTTTGTTTGACAGTTGTTGAGTTGGAGTCAACTTTTTATAAAGTAACCGCAATTGATGAAACCCTCAAAAAGACAAATTTAGGTAAACTAAAACTTGGTGATAAAGTAAATTTAGAGCGTTGCATGCCTGCCAATGGCCGATTTGATGGGCATATCGTACAAGGTCACGTTGACCAAACAGGCGTATGTACGGCCATCGAAGACCAAAATGGAAGCTGGTTAATTTCGTTTGAGTACGAGGCAGCAAACAATAATATTACGGTAGAGAAAGGCTCTATTTGTGTCAATGGCGTGAGTTTGACAGTTGTAAACTCAAAAGATAATGGTTTTAGTGTGGCTATCATTCCATATACTTGGGAACATACCAATTTCCATCAGTTGAGTGTAGGAAGTATAGTAAATCTTGAATTTGATATTCTGGGAAAATATATGCAGAAGATTTTGGCGAGGAAATAAATCTCGAGTATTCTTTAATAAAATACAAATTCATTGCCGTTTGCTTTAGCTGACGGACGAATACAATAAAGAAGACAATATGGCTTCAGCCAAAACTTGTATTTGGCTAAAGCCGTATTTTGATGTCATTTTAGTACCGTCGGCAATAAATTATTTTAGCCCAGAATTAAAACACAAAAATGGGAAGCATTTCTGCTTCCCATTTTTTATATAAAATCATAATCAATTGATTATCAAATACTAATAACCAGTCAAACAATAACTAATCACAGAATCAACGCTCTGCCATTGGCACAAATGGACGGTCAGTAGCACCAGTGTAAATCTGACGTGGACGACCGATTGGCTCTTTGTTAGCTCTCATTTCTTTCCATTGAGCAATCCAGCCTGGAAGACGCCCCAAAGCAAACATTACCGTAAACATATTCGTCGGAATACCCAACGCACGGTAGATAATACCAGAGTAGAAGTCAACGTTTGGATATAACTTTCTTGAAACGAAATAATCATCGTGTAAAGCTGCTTCTTCTAAGCCTTTAGCAATTTCAAGAACTGGGTCGTTTACGCCTAATTTACCCAAAATATCATCAGCTGCTTTTTTAATGATTCTGGCACGTGGGTCGAAGTTCTTGTAAACACGGTGTCCGAAGCCCATCAAGCGGAAACCTGAGTTTTTATCTTTTGCTTTGTTTACAAACTTCATTACATCGCCGCCATCAGCCTTGATTTCTTCAAGCATCTCGATTACCTCTTGGTTTGCTCCACCATGAAGTGGCCCCCAAAGTGCCGAAATACCAGCCGAAATTGACGAATAAATATTTGCTTTTGAAGAACCAACCAAACGCACTGTCGAAGTTGAGCAGTTTTGTTCGTGGTCAGCATGAAGAATCAATAATTTATTTAATGCTGCCGAAACGATTGGGTCAACGTGATAGTCTTCAACTGGCAGTGAAAACATCATGTGCAAGAAGTTTGAGCAATAATCCAAAGAATTTTTTGGATAATTGATCGGGTGTCCGTGCGATTTTTTGTAGCACCAAGTAGCCAAAGTTGGGAATTTAGCCAACAAACGAATGATGTGCGTCTCAGTACGGTCTGGAGCTTTATCATCATACGAATCTGGGTAGAAACCACTCATAGCACTTACCAACGACGACATAACGCCCATTGGGTGTGCATTTACTGGGAAACCATTGAAAATTCGACGCATATCTTCGTTCACAATAGTATGCGTACGAATATCGTTTTCAAATTTGTTGTATTGCTCAGTAGTTGGCAATTCGCCATAGATTAACAAATAAGCAACTTCTAAAAAATTAGCCTTTTCAGCAAGGTCTTCAATCGAGTATCCACGATAATGCAATATTCCTTTTTCACCGTCCAAAAACGTAATGGCACTTTTTGTAGCACCTGTGTTTTTGTAACCGCTATCAATAGTAATATAGCCTGTCTCGTCACGAAGTTTTGCAATGTCAATTGCTTTTTCGCCTTCTGTACCCTCGATGGTGGGATATTGGTAAGATTTACCGTCAAGTATTATTTCTGCTGTACCAGCCATAAGAAACATTTAAGATTATGCGGTTGCCGCCCAGCGGAGTACCGCCTGTTTGTATTATTGAATTTCGCTGATGAATAATTTTGTTAATTCGGTGACAATATTAATAAAAAAACTGCAAAAACTATCAGTCACCAAAAAATATTTGTTATAACAACAATAATTTAATACACAGTTTTCTGATTATTATACTATTTTGCAATTATAGGTACTTTTATAACTTATACAACTTCAACCGAGCATAAAAAGTTTGCTCAATTTCTATAGATATTTATAAATTCAGTTTTTTTTTGTAGCTTCACTTTCTCGAAAAAAAAATAAAAATATGCTAACCGCCATTCTGATTGACGACGAAAAAGGGTGCTTAGATTCCCTTGAAATTGAACTACAAACTTACTGCCCCGATGTAAAGGTTTTAGCTAAATGCCAATCTGCCGAAAAGGCACTTAATGTACTTGAAACGTTGATTCCTGATATGATTTTTCTGGACATCAGCATGCCTCAAATCAATGGTTTTGATTTCTTATTAAAAATTCCGAAAATAAATTTTGAGGTCATTTTCTGTACGGCTTATGATGCCTTTGCTCTGACAGCCTTTGAGTTTTGTGCGATTGACTATCTACTAAAACCCGTATCAAAAGAAAAACTCGTTCGGGCCGTAGATAAGGTTCGTCAGAAACAACACAAGCAAGTTGATTTGCAAAATTTGGAACTCCTTTTGGCCAATATGAGAGGTGGTATTCACCATAAACCAAATGTGGCTGTGCCAACTCCCGAAGGACTGGAGTTTATTTCAATCACTGATATTATCTATGCCGAAGCCGACGGAAACTATTCAAGAATTTACATGACTAACAAAGAAAAAATTCTGATTTCTCGAACGCTCAAAGATTTAGAGGCTCTGCTCTCTAATCATCCATTTGTCAGAATCCATCAATCGTACTTGGTCAATATGGCTTATATAAAGAAATATGTCAAAGGTGAAGGTGGCTACGTGGTAATGAATAACGGAGCAACATTGCAGGTTTCGAGAGCTAATAGAATCAAGTTGATGGATTTGGTGAGATAGGGATAAGAATTGAGAATTGAGAATTGAGAATTGAGAATTATATGCTTTATTATCAATTAATTACAAAATATTTAGTGTGTAAAATTTTGACTTAATACTTACTTGCAGTTGAGAAAACTCCTCATATTTTGCTGGTTTTTTAGCCTAAATCACAGTTTTGCACAAAAAACTGTACCAATAAATCTTTCTCAAAATTTGAATAATAATGGTCGGGTTTCTTTACAATCAAATACTTTACTTTTCATAGATTCTACAAGTAAACTTTTATTACAAAATATTGATAATAAGAACTTTAAACCACTAAACACCTTCTCTTTTCAGAAGCTTTCTACCGAATATTATCGCTACAATTTTTGGTTAAAATTTACGGTTAATAATCCTACTGACAGCATCATTGATGCTTTATTTACAACCGGCGTACATAAAAGTGTTGATGTGTTCAGAAAAGTTGGAAAGAATTACACCAAACTCCAATCGACGAATCAAACCTTACGTCCGAACGAGCGTCCTTATAAATTTGATGAATCCTATTTGCCCTTGAAATTTGAGCCAAAACAAAGTTATGAGCTGCTGGTGAAAGTTACGGAGCATCCTCAGCTTTATTTCAAACTTACCCCCAAACTGGTAAGCTATGCCGCCGAATATGAAGATAAAATAAGGGCATTTGATGATGAATACATTTACTTTGTGCATGATGGTATATACATATCAATTTTGCTTTTTGTGGCAACTTATATGTTCATTATGTTTTTTGTTGAGCGAAAACGCTACTATCTATACTACGGCTTTTATTTATTTTTTTTAGTGCTTTTTGCTTTTTGGGCAGTCGAACATTCGCCTTATATTCAATTGATTTTCAGTCACTTACCCATCTTAAAGTTTTCTGCCAACAACAATACTTATTTACTAATTACCAATATTTTTTATTATTTATTTCACTACGAATTTCTTGATTTGCCCAAAATTGCCCCAAAGTTTAGCAGAGTTTTGGTCTTTTATATCAAAGTACTCGTTGGCTTATTGATTATTGACACTTTCATTAATTTTATCTTACAAAATTACTCCCTGGGTGGCCTACTCTGGATTGCCACTCAACCAATTATTGCCATTTTTGGCATATATGGCACAATTCAGCTTTACAGGCTTAAAGGGCCTTTTATTCGCTACATTCAAATCGGGAGTACGGTGCTGCTTTTCGGAGCTTTGATTGGTTTTCTGGAGCAACTTTTGCAAATCAAGCCATCGGATAATGTTTTGATGCGACTCGCTCCGAGTTTTGGCCTAAATTATGCCGTTTTAGTTGAAATTTTTTGTTTTTCGATGGCTCTGGCCTACAAAACTTGGCTTTCACAACGTAATCGCAATCAACTAATTCGCTCAATCAAAGAATCAGAATTACGAACTTTACGCTCACAAATTAATCCCCATTTTATTTTCAATAGTCTCAATTCGATTAAAGCCTATATTCTGAAAGACCGCCAACTCGAAGCCTCAGAATATTTGACCGATTTTTCGACTTTAATACGAGCAATTTTGCAACAATCAAAAGTAAAATTTATAACATTGAGCGAAGAACTCGAAACGACTTTACTCTACGTAAAGCTCGAAAATCTCCGTTTTGAAAATGGATTTACTTTTAATTTTTCAATAGACGAAAGCATTGATACCGATGAAATACTGATTCCGCCAATGCTTTTTCAGCCCTATCTCGAAAATGCTATCAAACATGGATTGATGAGCAAAAACGACGACAGAATATTGAATTTAAGCATTAAACAAAAAACGAAAGAAGAACTTTTAATAACAATTGATGATAATGGAATTGGGCGAGAACAAGCATCGTTACAGCGAAAAAATACGCTTAAACACCAGTCAATGGGTATGAGTATCAATGATGAACGAGTACAGCTTTTGGGAGTAACCAACGACTTGCATATTTCGATAAAAATCATTGATAAAAATTCAAACAAGGGAATTTCGGAAGGAACAACCGTAGAAATTAATTTACCAATTTGAGATTTTGAAACACTTAAAGTATCATATTCAGTGGCTATTCAGCAAAGAAGTTTCATTCCGAATCTTCTGCACGCTCTTGTATATACTTTTTAATTGTTTATCTGGGTTTTCACAAATACAATTACGAGGGCAGCTCAAAAAAGATGCTTTTGTTCATTTTTCTTCAGAAGCATCGCTTTTTGTTGATTCATCAGCAAATATGACATTACAAGAAATTCCGCAACAAAAATTTCGACGATTAACTAATTTTTCCATTCAAAAAAGCCTGATAAAAGGCTATAAATATAATTATTGGCTTAGATTTGAGGTTGAAAATTTAAGTAATGATACACTTGATTTACTGCTCACCACAGGTTTTCATCAAGCTACATTATTATATATTGTACGGCAAAATAAACTCATAAAAATTAGTGAAGCACAAGAAAAATTCAGTAAAAATCAACGCCCATTTCGTTCCGATGACCAGTATATTCCTGTGCGTTTTCTACCCAAAAGTAAGAATCAATTTTATGCAAAAATCAATGATTATCCACGAGAAGACTTTTCGATTCAAATAGTTTTGTGTAATCGGGCAACGGCAAATCTGCACAAACTTAATGCTTTTTATAACGAATACATTTATCTGATTGCTTACGGGTTTCTGATTTCGGTTTTGCTTTTTGTGGCCTTGTTTGTATTTATGTTTTATCTGCTCGACCGCCAAGTTTACTATCTCTACTATGCTGCTTATACTATTTCAATCGGACTTTTTAATCTTTGGGAATATGAACATTCGCCGTACATTCATCTGATTTTCAACCAATTACAGTTTTTAAAGTTTACAGGAAACAGTAATATTTATGTTTTGCTGACGCATATTTTTTACTTTCTATTCATTTTTGAATTTCTCGAACTCAAAAACCATTTTCCATTACTTGCAAAGATTTTCCGTTGGGTAATTATCAGTTTATCAATCTTTTTGTTGGGAGATATTTTTGTTTTATTCGTACTTAAACGTCTGGATTGGAGTACAGAAATGTACTGGTTTTTTCAGGATATTTTCCCTGTACTTAATATCGTTCTTTTGTTTATGATATTTAGAGCAAAAGGGCGAGTAGCTCGGAATATCCAAATCGGTAGTACATTTCTAATGATTGGCGGCTTAGCGGGTTTTCTGACGCACTATTTCGATAAATCTCAACTGGTGCTGCTCCGAATCGACCCAAGTCTTTTGTTTGCAGCTGGTACATTGCTCGAAATTTTCTTTTTCTCGGTAGCTATCGGAATCAGAAGTTATAATGTGCAGAAAGAGCAAAAATCACTACAAAAATCAATCATGGAATCGGAGTTGCGAACGTTACGCTCTCAAATAAACCCGCATTTTGTTTTTAATAGTCTAAACTCTATCAAAAGTTATATTCTGACGCACCGCCCAACCGAGGCATCAGAATATCTGACCGATTTTTCGACACTCATGCGGGCAACACTACAATATTCTAAAGAACAATTAATTACACTAAAAGACGAACTCGAAATCATGCTGCTCTACATCAGTCTTGAAAAACGTCGTTTTGAAGAAAACTTTTTATTTAATTTTGAGTTTGACCCAAAGATAAAGACTGATGAAATAATGATTCCGCCAATGCTTTTGCAGCCTTACATCGAAAACGCTATCAAACACGGGCTAATGAATAAAGATGGTTTCAGGATTTTGACTTTAAAAGTACAAAACGAAAACTCAGTATTTATAAAAATTGAAATTGAAGATAACGGAATCGGACGAGAAAAAGCCTCTTTATTGAAGAAAAATACGCCTAAACATCAGTCAATGGGCATGAGTATCAATGAAGAACGCATTGATTTACTGAGTAAAACCAATGATTATATGATTGATGTCCAGATTGAAGATAAAATATCGAAGAAAAAAACAGCGGAAGGTACTAAGGTAGTTATACGTATTCCGATAGCGTAAAAATACCACTCAATAAAAAAAAGTACCGCCAAATAATAACTCAAACCTACCAAATATCCACCAAACCTACCAAATACTAAATGCAACTACCATCATAATTTCTTTCTTGGCAACTTTGCTGTATCAATTACAAACCAAAAAGCCATGAAAACTTTCTTTACAAAACCGAACTTTTGCGACCCTCAACTCATTTGGTTTGACCACGGAAAAACCTGCATCCGCCCCGAAGAAGTGGTGTATTTAAGTAGTCTCGAAAACTATACGGAGTTTCATTTAAAATGTGGCAAAAAAGTAGTTTCTTCTCGCACGCTCAAAATTCATGAAACCCAATTGATAGCCAAAGGGCAGTTTGCTCGTGTCCACCGAAAATTTATGCTCAATTTACAGTATCTTCAACAAATCGAACGCAACGGCGAAGAACACATTGCACTTTTAACAACTGGCGATAAAATCATTGTTTCAAGACGACAAGCAAAAAAATTCAATAACTAAAGAAGTCTTTCTTTTTAAACACGTGGTATGATTTCGACTAAATACTTATGCCAAATCATTCCATGTGTTATTTTTGGTTACTGGAAAATTAGTTACTGGATTTTGGGAATCTCATAATCAAGCGTTTATTCGTAAACGCACGGGCGACCCCGTCGTCATTTGAATAATTCTTAATTAATACTTACTCAAATCTCAAGTGTTTCACTGACTCTCCTGAGTTTGCCAATTCGTTCAACGAATCAATTCCGATTTGTAAATGTCTTTCTACAAAAGCTCCTGTTACTTTCTTATCACTTTCTTCGGTTTTCACACCATCTGGGATCATTGGGTTATCAGATACCAATAATAATGCTCCGTGAGGAATAGCATTGACAAAACCTACTATAAAAATCGTAGCAGTTTCCATATCAATGGCCATTGCACGAAGTTCACGCAAGTAATCTTTGAAAGCCTCATCGTGTTCCCATACTCGACGGTTAGTTGTATAAACTGTGCCAGTTTGATAGTCTAATTCGTGCTTTTTAATCATCGAACTAACAGCTCTTTGTAAGCGAAACGATGGCAACGCTGGAATTTCAGGGCGAGCATAATCATTACTTGTTCCTTCGCCTCTAATAGCTGCAATTGGTAATATCAAATCTCCGAGTTTGGTTGATTTTTTTAAACCACCCACTTTGCCTAAGAAAAGAACCGCCTTTGGCATCACGGCCGTCAGCAAATCCATCACGGTTGCAGCTACTGCACTGCCCATTCCGAAATTGATAATAGTGATATTTCCTGCGGATGCAGTTTGCATAGCTCGGTCACGACCTTTTACTTCTACTCCGAATTTCTCGGCAAACATTTCTACATAATTGCCAAAATTGGTCAATAATATATAAGGTCTAAATTCTTCGAGCGGAGTGCCAGTGTAGCGAGGCAACCAGTTTTTTACGATTTCTTCTTTTGTCTGCATAATTTAATTGCTATAAATTTGTTGTGAAATCCTGTAACGTTCATTACAGGATATTAGAGTACCCAACCCAAAAATTACAACAATAGTTCCAACGTACCAAAACTTTTCTTTAGCATGCACCAACTCAACCTTCCAAGCTACGTTTATAAAATGAAAGAAACGGACGGAAAAACTTATATTTTTGATGCAATTCGCAAGAAATATTTGTTGCTTACACCCGAAGAGTGGGTACGGCAGCATTTCATTAATTTATTATTAAATCATTACAACTACTCAAAAAGTCTTTTGCGGCTCGAAGGTGGGCTATCTTATAATAAATTACAAAAACGTACTGATATTGTTGTGTTTGATAATGAAGGGAACCCTTTTCTATTGGTTGAATGCAAAGCGGCCGATGTACCCATCAATCGGGCTGTAATTGAGCAGGCTTCTCGTTATAATCTCACGATGCGATGCCCTTTTTTAGTAGTTACCAACGGAATAAGCACATTTTGCTTCAAAATCAACTTTGAAACTGGTAAATATGAACAACTGAAAGACCTCCCAAAGTCTGGGGTTGATAGTTAAAAACTTGACTTTCAGACTGTTTCTTGAAAATAAATTTAAAATTTTCAATCCTGCACTTTACATTCTATATTATTTTTCTTACCTTTGCACCCTCATTTTGAGAAAAATAAATTTTATCATTTAACACTGTTTTAGTATGTTTCAAAACCAGTATGAGACGGTTTTCATTCTAACTCCCGTTTTATCTGAAACTCAGATAAAGGAAGCTGTCGACAAATTCAAAAAAACATTAACTGATTCAGGTGCAGAAATCGTTCACGAAGAACATTGGGGACTTCGTAAATTGGCTTACAGCATCCAGAATAAGAATACGGGATATTATCAATTAATTCAGTTTAAAGCTGCCCCTACGACAGTAGCAACTTTGGAAACTGACTACAAACGTGATGAGCGTGTAATGCGTTATTTGACTACGAAATTAGACAAATATGCTATTGATTACAGCGACCGCCGTAGCAAAGGACAAATTGGCAGAAAAAATGTAGAAACAGCTCCGAAAGAAGCAGAAACTGAAAACTAAGATGAGAAACAACGCAATGTCACTCGTAAACGACCCTGTGGATAGAAAAGATCAGGCTCGCAAAAAATATTGCCGCTTCAAAAAAGCAGGTATTAAATATGTTGATTATAAAGATGCAAACTTTTTATTGAAGTTTGTAAACGAACAAGGAAAAATCCTTCCTCGTCGTTTGACTGGAAACAGCCTTAAATTCCAACGTAAAGTATCAGTTGCCATCAAACGTGCAAGACACTTAGCTTTGATGCCATTCGTAGCTGACGGACTTAAATAAGATATGAGATATGAGATATGAGATATGAGAGGTAATTCTCAATTTTATGTTTCTTGCATTCTCAATTCTACATTCTTAATTTTTAATTTGTTTTAAAAAAATGGACATAATATTAAAAACTGATATTGCTGGTCTTGGATATAAAAACGATTTGATTTCTGTAAAACCAGGATACGGTCGTAATTATCTAATTCCGCAAGGTTTTGCTCAGTTAGCTACTGAGTCGAACCGTAAGATTTTAGCTGAAAATCTTAAACAAGCTGCTCACAAAGCAGAAAAAATCAAAACTGCTGCTTTGACAATGGCAGAAGAAATTGGTGACATGGTAATCACGATTCCGATGAAAACTGGCGAAAGCGGTAAAATCTTCGGACGTGTGACTAACACTCAAGTTTCTGATTACTTGAAAGAAAAAGGATTTGACATCGACCGTAAGAAAATTACGATGGATGATGTGAAATTCGTTGGTGATTTCTCAGCAATCCTTGACCTTCACAAAGAAGTTAAACACAAAGTTGCAGTTAGCGTAGTAGCTGAAGCATAAGACTTAGTGTTTTGAGATATAAAAAGCGTGCATTTCTGATGAAATGTACGCTTTTTTTGTGCATTTTTTTGCCAAAACAAATCACTTCCACAATAAGCTTAAACAAAAAGCTTTAAAAAATTGTAAATTGCATAATCCTTGAAAAAAGGTGTGAGCATGAAAAACTTTTTCATGAACTAAATGTTTTTTCAATTAAAAACCCTAATAAAAATGACAACAACAAGACCATTTAGAATCGTATTTGGCTTATTATTAACTCTTTCTATTACTATTGCGGGCTTTAAGTTTATTGACTTTAACGAACCGAAAATTTCGCTTGAAGGCTACCAGATTGAAGATGGCTTTGAGCTGAGCGTGATTGCTTCCGAAAAACTCTTTAAAGCTCCCGTAAGTATGGACTTTGATAATAAAGGAAGAATGTGGGTCGTAGAAATGATTGGATACATGCCCAATCTGGAAGGTATCGGTGAAGATGAACCAAACGGCAGAATTTCGATTTTAGAAGATAGAGATAAAGATGGTGTGATTGACCACTCGAAAACATTTCTTGATAAACTTACATTGCCACGTGCTTTGGCTCATGTCTATGGTGGGCTTTTATACACCGATGGCCCAAAACTTTGGTTTGTTGAAATCAAAAATGACAAGCCCGGCAAAAAAACACTCGTTGACCCAATTTATGCCGAAGGAGGCAATGTGGAACACACCTCAAATGGCTTAATGATGAACGTTGACAACTGGATTTATAACGCCAATTATAATTTTAGGTATCAGCTACGCAATGGAAAATGGATAAAAGAACCAACTTCGTATCGTGGGCAATGGGGTATCACGAAAGACAACTTCGGACGACTCTACTACAATAATAACAGTGTGCAGCTACAAGGCGATTATGTTTTACCCAATAAAGCCATTAGAAATAAGTTTTTCAAACCTTCGGCTTCGGAAGCACAACGCCTTACATCAAATAAAGTATATCCGATTCATGCAACTTCGGTCAATCGTGGCTACCAAAAAGGCGTTTTAGATGCACGAGGGTACTTGACAGAAGTAACGGCTTCGTGCGGACCATTGATTTATAGAGGTGGGGCTTTTCCGAGTGCTTACAATCAAAATGCCTTTGTTTGTGTGCCAGAAGCTAACCTTATTAAGCGGAATACTTTAAACTTTAGTAATACTCAAACTGCTGCTAATCAAGCAATTGATGGCAAAGAGTTTATTGCATCAACCGACGAAGGCTTCCGCCCTGTCAACTTGTTTAATGGGCCAGATGGTGCAATGTATATCGTAGATATGCACCGAGGTATTATTCAACACAAAGCGTATATTTCTCAATATCTTGCCGAACAGTTGGCAAATAAGAAATTAGATACTTTGCAAAACGCTGGGCGTATCTTGAAAGTGGTCAATAAAACCACTAAACTGCATTCAATTCCTGACTTTGCAAAGGCTACTTCTAAAGATTTGGTTGCGTTATTAAGCCATCCAAATGGCTGGGTAAGAGATAGAGTTCAACAGATATTGATTCAGAAAAAAGACAACACAATCGTCAAAGATTTGGTTGCTCTTACTCAAATTACTAATGAATATTCGACGGCTATTCATGCACTTTATGTGTTAGATGGTATGAATGCCTTGACTTTCGGAATTGTTTCTGACGTTTTAACAAAATCAAAACAAGCAGAAACAATTGCTCATGCTTTGGGACTTTCGGAACGTTTTGCAACAGCACAAACTGCTGCAAAAATGAAAACTATCAGTACTCAACTTTTGGCCCAAAACAACGAAATGATTGACCTTTATTTGGCATTTTCGTTGAACTCTTGGCTCAAAATAGGCGATAATAGTTTTTTACCAATACTCGCACAAATTGAGAAAAAGTATTCCGATAAACGAGTCATTCAAGAAGCAATTGTGAGTAGTCTTTCAGGAAAAGAGCAGGTATATATTGATACCCAAAACCCAAGTGCTGTGTTGAAAAATAATTTGACAATAGCCATCAAAAACACCGAAAAAAAAGAACCAAACCCTATTTTTGTTAAAGAAAAAAATGCAGTAGATAACCGAACCAAAGGTTTACAAT
The DNA here is from genome assembly GCF_040253585.1 of Emticicia sp. W12TSBA100-4. Classification (NCBI taxonomy): domain Bacteria; kingdom Pseudomonadati; phylum Bacteroidota; class Cytophagia; order Cytophagales; family Leadbetterellaceae; genus Emticicia; species Emticicia sp. W12TSBA100-4. The sequence continues at coordinate 82,185 of NZ_JBELAU010000001.1, read as the reverse complement.
TATTCCGTTCGATTTGTGCCTCCTGCCACGGAGCGGATGGAAAAGGTATTCAGGATTTAGCTCCTCCATTGAAGGGTTCAGAATATATTGATGGCTCAATGAAACGCTTGGCAGCAATTATTTTGCATGGTCTGAGCGGCCCAATCACAGTAAACGGGAAATTATACCAGCTCAATAACGAAATGCCGGGATTGGCTAATAATAAGGATTTAAGTGATGAAGACATCGCCGATATTATCAGATACACGCAAAATGCCTTGGCAAAAGAAGGGAAAAATATTTCGGCAAGCGACATCAAAAAATTAAGGAATAAAAAGCCTGCGGGCGATGGATTATTCAACGAAAAACAATTACTCGAAACTGATTTTGAGAATTAATTTTTGTTTAGTAGTCGAAATTTGTCCTAAAAAATACTCCTCATGCCCAAACCAATATTTGTTCGATTTCTGGCAAATGCTCTCATTTTTACGCTCGGAATGATAGTGGTTTGGGCATGCTTAAATACTTGGCTGAGTGGAAGCGTTTGGAATGGAATGACGATTAGTAAATCAGCCCTGACAGTCGAATATTGTGAGTTTAATGATACAGAAAAGTTTTTTCATCAGTCGATGAATACTTATTCTAATTTGGCGTATTTCTTTTTTGGAATTTTGCTTCTGCAAATTGCAAACCATGATTTCAATAACAAGACCGACTTCACGCAAAATAGACTTGAAAAATTTCCGTTATTATCGGCTTTGATGGGTGTTTGCTTTATTTATTTAAGTTTTGGAAGTGCATTTTTTCATGCTTCGCTTACGTATTTAGGGCAAAGAGTTGATATGAACGGCACTTACAGCATCTCTATCACCTTATTGGGTATTGGTTTTTATCATCTTTTGTATAAATTTGACTTTTCAGCAACCACAAAAAAACTTTGGGTTGGTGGTTTATTGGTAGTCATCGTTGCTTTTCTGCCGATTTCACTCATGATTTCAAGCAGTAAATTATTACCTGCCATGATTTTACTATTACTTATAAGCATCGGCATCCACTATTTTCAATTCCGAAAACATAAATCCTTTATTTTAGCGATTTCAGGTTTTATCCTCATGTTTTTGGCTGTTAAGATTCGAACTTTAGATGTGCAGAAAATCAACTGCGACCCACACTCATTTTATCAAAGTCATGCCATTTGGCATTTACTTACTGCGATTAGCAGTTTTTGCAGCTACGCATTTTTCAGATTCTCCAAAGTCTAAAATCACTTCATTTAATATTAAAGTTGAGGTTTTTCCCAAAATTATTGATGCCCATCATTGATTGGAAAATATCTGATAAATTAGTCCATAAATTTAATAGAGCAGTCTAATCTTATCGTATAATTTTGTCTATATTTGTCTTAGAAATATACCAAATATTCATCCATCTATTATACAATTCCTCATCTATTCAGCCTTTGACTCATGAAACTTAATTACTTACTATTCGGACTATTGGCCTTCTTCGGACTTACGTACTTTGCCAAGAATCAGCAATTTTCGGAGACATTTCATGGTAACATTCAATTCTCAAAAATTGATAGCCTTCAATCACTCACTCCCGCCGTTCTTACGCCAGAACAAAGCCGCTTGGCATTTCATGTTCCTGAGGGCTATCACATGGAGTTAGTCGCCAGCGAACCAATGATAAAAGAACCAGTAGCAATTGCATGGGATGGTAACGCCAGAATGTACGTGGCTCAAATGGAAACCTACACGCAAGACGCTGATGGTACAGGCACAAAAGAAAAAAGAAGTCGGGTAATGCTTTTAGAAGATACCGATAATGATGGAAAAATGGATAAAAGTTCTGTTTTTATCAAAGACTTACTTTTACCACGGATGATTTTGTGCGTTAATCACGAACTTTTGGTAAATGAAACCGATACTTATGATATTTACAGCTATAAAGATACGAATGGCGATGGCATAGCTGATGTAAAGAAACCTGCCTATATTTTAGGAAAAGTAGCAGGCGGAAATCTGGAACATCAAAGAAGCGGCTTAGACTGGAATCTTGATAATTATATTTATCAGACTTATGATGCCGTTCGTTTCCGATATGTAAATGGTGTGTTAAAGCCCGATTCTATGCCAAGTGGCTCGAATGGTCAATGGGGACTTACGCACGATAATTACGGAAGACTATTTTTTAGTCGTGCAGGTGGCGAAAATGCAGGTTCTGGTTTTCAAATCAATCCCAAATATGGCCAATTAGAATTCTCAGATGCGTATAGTGAAGAAAAATTCAACCGTATTTGGCCAATAATTTCTACTCCCGATGTACAAGGAGGCAAGCCTCGCTTAAATCCAGATAGTACATTAAATCACTTTACAGCCGCCAACGGACAATCTATTTTTAGAGGCGACCGCCTTCCTACCGATTTGGTGGGCGATTATCTCATCAACGAACCAGTGGCTCGTATCATTCGCCGTGCGAAGGTCATTAATAATCAAGGTAAAACCCAACTCGAAAACGCTTACGACAAAAAAGAATTTATTGCCAGTACTGATTTTTATTTCCGTCCAACAAATACTTATACTGGTCCAGATGGATGTTTGTATATTGTTGATATGAACCGAGGTATTATTCAAGAATCGAATTGGACACCGAAAGGGTCTTTCCTCAGAAATAAAATCGACTATTATGGCATTGCAAAGGTCAATCAACGAGGTAGAATATGGCGTTTAGTACACGATGATTTTAAACGTGGGCCTCAGCCTAAAATGTTGGATGTTCCAGCAAAATCTTTATTGACGTATTTAGACCATCCTAATGGCTGGTGGAGAGATAATGCACAAAAACAACTCATTATTTTGGGAGATAAGACGGTAATTCCTACATTAAAAGCAATGGCTTTGGGCAAAAATAATACATCAGCACTCGGAAGAATTCACGCTCTATGGACGCTCGAAGGCTTAAATGGTATTGATAAACCGACTATTTATACGGCCTTAAAAGATGCCGACCCACAAGTAAGAAAAACAGCCATCTGGATTTCGGAAATCTATTTAAAACAAAACGACCAAGCCATGATAGCCACTATTGGCAAAATGACTAACGACGAAAATTATGATGTAAAAACGCAAATTTTGCTATCATTGGGTTCAAATAAAAGTGCATTGGCTAAACAAATTGTGCAAGAAATTTTGAGTCAAAATGCCAATAATCAAATGATTACGAGCGTAAAAAAGAGTATTGACAAAAATGAGGATGCAAAAATTTATGGTATAAAACTCGCTGGCTTTAGTCCTTCCGAACGCAAACTAATATTATCAGGTGGCGAAATTTATAAATCTATTTGTTCGGCTTGCCATGGTGCAGATGGAAAAGGCTTACCAACGAATGCAGCTCCAGCATTGAGAGGAGCAAAGCACCTTAATGCAGATAAAGACATTGCGATAAGAATTTTAATGAATGGCTTGAAAGGGCCAATAGAAGGTAAGAACTATCCGAGTGTAATGCTTGCCATGAATGATAATTCTGATGAATGGGTTGCGGCTGTGGTTAGCTATATTCGCTACGAATTTGTTGGTACTTCAGTACGAGTTGGCAAAGGACGACAATCGGCGGTTGTGCAGGTAGCTGATGTGAAGAAAATCAGAGAACAACACACAAGCAAAACTGACCCTTGGACAATCGAAGAATTAGAACAACTTTCTATCCCTCCAAGTCAATAAAACTACAATAGTCAGAATCGTAGCAATCAGTTTACTACGATTCTGACTATCAAAAAAGGTATCAAAACCCAATTCTTCCCCTTGATTTTCGGCGGTCCCCTTTTTCGAGATATTCTCGCATATCAGCCAGTTCTTTTTCAAATCCACCTGATAAAATCGGGAATCGGCACCAGCCACGTGGGTCGAGATTGTAGCTATCTAAGTGAAAGCTTGGTGCATAACGCTCACGCTTCCATTGATTTCGGCTCCACATTCTAAAGAATTTTTCTACCCAATTGGCTAAAGTTGCTTGGTCGTATCGACCTGCATATTGAGCTTCCATAAATAACAAACACTCCAACGGTGGCTTTTTGTCTCGGATAGCCACACCCTCAATTGAGTTTAGCACTTCATAAGGCATCAAATCTTTCTCATCGGTTTGTTTTGTCTCCAACGGACGAAGTTCGGCTGTTGGTTGAAGGTTATTTACTTTCTTCAAACCTTCAATCTTAATGTGCTTTCCTTTTACATCACAACCAACAGTTTCGAGCCAAACTAACCATTTTTTGAGCCAAAACTTATCAATTCCTGCAATCGGATTAATACTTCCTGCCGTATCACCGTCCATCGTGCAATAGCCAACAGCCACTTCTGAACGGTTTGAGGTGGCAATCAATAAATGGTTGTGCAAGTTTGTGAGCAACCAAACGCTTGGGGCCCGCACACGAGCTTGAATGTTTTGGAGTGGTAAATCGTCAGTTTCCCACGTAAGATTTCGTCCGATTTGTTGCTCGATTAAATCCTTGTAAGTTTCAACAAGTCCATTGATATTAACATTGTAGAAAGTTGCACCGATATTTTTTGCCAAACTTTCAGCCGATTCATAAGTATCGCTCGAACTATTTTCTGTGCCTTGATAAATGCTGTGAATCATTTTTTCGGCAATTTCCTCGACCGTTGTGCAATCCTGTATTTTCTTAATGAACGAAAGTTTTTTCTTGAAAGCCTCTAAACCAATACTTTCATCGGCCAAGCGAATCATCAAGCCACACAAGGCTACGCACGCACAAGAATCTGCTCCACCCGACAGCGAAACCGTGAAACCTTGCGAACGAGATTTACGGAGATAATCGAACAATGCCAAACTTACGGCACGAGCAAATTCTTCTTCTTTCAGAAATCCACCTCGCTCAAATTTTTCGAGTTCGGCGGTTTGCAGAGCAACTGGTTTTATTTCAGGAAAATCAAATAAGCTTTGAACTTTCCAGTTTCCTTGTGTAATTGGCGATTTTACTTGTGAATGATTAACTTTCGGAGCTTCTACATCAATAACAGCACTGGTTACATAAAAATCGGCATAACCGAAACGTGGCGAAGAAACCAAGAGATTTCCGTCAGAAGCAATCATGGCATCGCCATCAAAAATTAAGCGACCCGATTCGTTACCAAGTAAGTTTGTATAGATATAACTACATGAAAATGAGCGACTTCCGTCGATAACGAAACGCTCACGGGTTACGAATTTTGAAAACGAAAACGGACTCGCACTTGGGTTCAGAATAATATCTACTCCCCTATCGAACATCGTCCGACCTGGACGGTTAGCTACCCAGGCATCTTCACAAATCTCGAAACCAATGCGAACACCACTCAATTCAAAAACTAAATCTCCGATTGGATATTTGAACTCATCAATTTCGATTTCATCTCGCACGCCAGCCTGCCAACGATGAAACCAACGGTCTTCGTAAAATACTCCGTAGTTAGGCAAATGTTGTTTGCAGACAAAACCCAAGATTTTTTTATTGGCAATCAGGCAAGCCGTGTTATAAATTTTGTTGTTGAAACGAATCGGCAAACCTACCGAGACAATCATTCCTGAAGTGTGCTGCACGATTTCGAGAAGACTTTCTTTGGCTTGTTCGACCAAATCCCATGAGTAAAAGGCATCTTCGCAGCCATAGCCAGTAATGCACAACTCGGGCAGACATAACAAGCTAATATCCTGTTTATCGGCTTCTTTGATACAATCAATAATATTTTTTTGGTTCTGCTCCCAAGCCAAAGGCGTTTGGTTGAGCGTACCTGCTGCTACTTTTATGAGTTTCATTATTTGTTGAGCCCCGTGGCACGCTGTGCGTGTCACGGATAAGGTTAAATTGCTATCTTTGTATTCTTATTTCTATATTTTATGTCTATGTTATCCGTGCCACGGAAAGCTATCTTTGTAACCAAATATTTGCTAACTTATCTTTATTTAAAACTTCATAAGACTTTTAATAAAATGCTTTTTCATCAATATTTAAAATCTCTTTAGTTAATTTCTGATTACATAAAGTTCCGTTTCTCAAACCAATATAATCTTTGAAAGATGAAAACTCCCAATCTTCTATTTTATCTACAAGTAATGCAACATAAGGATTTTGATGAATGTAATTAAAACAGGTTTGAGTTATTTCAAAATCAATTTCAATTGCGGCTAATTCTTTGGCATTTGTGTTTTGTGTAAATAACGACCCTGTTCGTCCTTCTTGTTTGTTAATTGATTGCGTGTAACTACTCAATATCAGTCTAATAGCTTCTGAAAGCACATTTCTTTCATCCTGACCAACTAATATTTTCTTTGCCGAATTTTCATTAGTTAAAACCATCAAATGAAAATGATTTGGCATCAGACAATAAGCAAGAATTTCGCAATGAGGTTTTATTTTATCTCTAATTTTTCTCAAAAAATGGAGATAGTTTTCTCGACTAAAAAAAATCTTTTGCCGATTATTGCCTCTATTATAAATGTGGTATATTCTGTTAGGTTCAAATTGCATTTATTGTTAATGTTACGCTGTGAGTGTCATAGACAGAATTATCATACTTTTATCTTGCTGTCTGCACTATCCGTGACACTCACAGAGTGCCACGGAGGATTAATGCAAAGATAACAAAAACTCTCAGTGCTAAGTTTTGTTTCTAAAAAGTATAAAACCAAATTTAACCTTAAAAAATTGAGACATAATCAGTTTATTCCTATTTTTGTCTTCTATAAAAATATCAAATGATTAGAACAGTTATTATAGACGACGAGCCACACGCTACCAAAAGTCTCGAAATTCTTCTGTCCGAAGACTGCCCGCAGGTTCAAGTCATTGCTTCGTTCAATCACCCAGCCGAAGCACTTCTATTCCTTCGTTCTAATCAAGTTGACCTCATTTTTCTCGATATTGATATGCCATTTATGAATGGCTTTGAATTACTCAATCGCCTCGCACCTATCAATTTTGACATAATTTTTGTAACCGCTTACGACCAATACGCAATCAAAGCCTTTAAATTTAGTGCTTTTGACTATTTATTAAAACCAGTTGATGAAGTTGAATTAATCAATAGCGTACGAAAATTGGAGAATAAAAGTAAAAAAAGCACCCAAAACAGTAATTTTGAGCATTTGCTGGAAGTTTTCAAGTCGGGACAAACAGCAGTAAAACGAATTGCCTTGCCAACTTTAGAAGGTTTTGAGTTTGTGGAAGTCGAAAAAATCATTCGTTGTGAATCAGATAGTAATTACACAAAGATTTTTCTACAAAACGCACCCATGATGCTCGTGAGCCGAACCTTAAAAGAAATTGAAGAAACTCTATCGGATTTACCTTTCATTCGGGTACATAACTCACACATTATTGCCAAAAATCACGTAAAAAAATACGTAAAAGCCGACGGTGGCTATATTTTAATGATTGATAACGCCGAAATTCCAATTTCACGGGCCAGAAAAGAAGAAGTTATCAACGAACTAACCAAGTAAAAATACGCTCCTTACCAATTACTCACTCAAATCTACCAATGGCTAACCGCTTCTGCCATCTACTAAGTAACATTATTACTGCATCCGAATAGCTTATAGTTTTGGCTTATTAATCAAAAAAGCCAATCATGAGAATCTTATTCATTGTTTCATGTCTTTTTATTTCTTTCTTTGTTAATGCCCAAATCATTAACCCTAAAGAAGTAGCCAAACGCAAAGCCCAAGACCGCACCAATGGTGCCATTGACCGCACGCTTGATAAAGGTCTCGACAAAGTTGAGGAAGGAATCGGGAATATCTTCAAGAAAAAAGAAAAGCCAGAAAAAGAAGAAAAAACAACTAAAAAGACTTCTTCTAAGAAAACAGAAAACGAAGAATCGGAGGAAACCGAAGAAGCCGAAGAATCTGTAACAAACAATAAAAATAATACGAAACCAGCAAGCAAATCAAGTTCAGAATCAAGTACTTCACAGCCTAAGTCAAGTATGAAATCGTATTCTAAGTTTGATTTCATTCCTGGTGAAAAAGTGGTTGCCGTCGAAGATTTTGAGCAAGATGCCGTTGGCGATTTTCCAGCAAAATGGAATACGAATGCAGGCGGTGAAATTATGACGATTGACGGGCAAAAAGGCAAGTGGCTCAAAGCCAGTGACCGTGGGCTATTCTTCCCTGATTTTGTGAATCAATTGCCCGAGAATTTCACGATGGAATTTGACATGATGATTAGTGAGGATGTTTCTCAAAATATGTCGGGATTGATGGTTTTCTTTCCTGAAATCAGTAAAAGAAAACCTACTTTTGATGCCAATTTTAGCACAGACCCACAAGTAGGCTTTGATATACACCCAATGCCCGACCAAGGGGGAAGTACGAGTTCCGCATGGGTTTTTGATAAAAATAATGAGAAAATACTCGAAAATACAATTCCGTTTAGTTGGAAAGATGGAGAAGTGAATCGAGTTTCAATCTGGCGACAAAAAACTCGTATCCGACTTTACGTAAACGAAACTAAAGTTTGGGATTTACCCAGAGCATTCGACCCCACCTTAAAATATTCGATGCTTTTCAATAATAATTTGTTTGCAGGAGCAAATTTTATCACCAATCTACGCATCGCCGAAGGTGCTCCCGATACCCGAAATAAACTTATCACCGAAGGAAAACTCGTTACTCGTGGGATTTTATTTGATGTAAATTCTGATAAAATCAAACCCGAATCTTACGGAGTTTTGAAAGAAATTGGAACAGTTTTGAAAGAAAACCCTGCTGTAAAAGTAAAAATCATAGGTCATACAGATTCCGATGGCGATGATGCCAAAAATCTTGATTTATCGAAACGTCGTGCGGCTTCGGTAAAAAATGCACTTTCAGCCGAATTTGGCATCGAAGCCACTCGCATGGAAACCGATGGCAAAGGTGAAACACAGCCATCTGATCCAAACACCACGCCACAAGGCAAAGCCAATAATCGTAGAGTTGAATTTGTTAAACTTTAAATCTTTAGAATCATGAAAGTCATTTTTAAAATCTTAGCATTTATTTTAACATTGTCTAATTTATACGGTCAAGGCATTAGCGTAGAACCAAGTAGGATAAGATTCAATGGTAATTTAAGTTTAACAACTTATTCACCAACTATTTCATCACTTCAAAATAGTCTTGCATTTAATTCAAATTCTCTTTCACCACCCATAACGTTGAATTTTTCGGTGCAAGGTGTAACATTTGGGTCAATAACAAAAAATCTTTCAGAAAACTTTCATTTTATAGGAAACGATGGTTTCCTATTTGAAACTGCCGGTATCTCAAACTTTGTATCTGCATTAAAGATAAATAAAAATGGAAATATTGGAGTCGGAACAACCGCTCCTACCACCAAATTGGAAGTAAACGGCTTCACTAAACTCGGCTCTGATGCCCCAGCCATAAAACTAAAAAAACTAACCAGCGGCTGTACGACATCTGCCAATAGTGGTTTTCCGAGTGGAGAAATTAGTCTTACACACGATATAACTCCGAGTAAAATTCTCAAAGTTGAAGCATTGGTAGAATACGCAACCAATTTTTGGGTAAAAGATGGCAACGATTTATTCGGCTATGAATTTGATGTATATATCACAAATACAACCATTTCGCTCAGAAATCTATCAGGCACTGCCAGTTCGGAAATCAGAAGTAAACCATGTAAAATTTTAATTACATACGAAGAATAAAAATCCAATAAACCATGAAAACAATCAAAAAACTCATTTTACTGAGCATAATTGCCCTCGTTTCAGCTTCATGCAGTAAATCTGAAAACCCCGAACCCGACAATACGAGCAGTGGCAGTTCAAAAGTATCAGGCTCGATGAAAGCCACCCTCGACGGAAAAGCATGGGAAGCCAAAACAATTGATTTCGGAGGGCCTTTTGCCTTGATTACAGTCATTGGACAAATAGATGATGCCAATGTACTTTCTCTACAATTTAATGAAACAAAACTCGAACTAAACAAAACTTACTCATTTGGCATCCCTGCCAAAGAAGAAAACCTCAGTGGAAACTTAGCTTTTACAATAAATAATAGTCCTGTTTTTGCCGAAAGTGGCACATTCAAGATAACTAAATATATTAAAAACAAAGAGATTCAAGGTGAAATGAGTGCTGAATTTACCAATTTCATTGATAAAAAAGCAAGTTTAAAAAACTGCACTTTCAGCATGAAATACTGACGCATTTCAAGACAACTTATCAAAAAATCATGAAAAAGGTTTTCATAATGCTTTTGGGGTTATTCTACGGAATAAACACCCAAGCACAAGTAACTATCGCCTATTGCAAAATTGATGGAGGTTGTAAATTTTATCAGACACAATATAGCTATAAAGATGTAGATGGAATGCTGGGCTACTTGGGCGTTTTTGAGAGAGATAAAGGTATCATGACATTTCTCAAAAACAAACAAGGGCAAGATGTCCATTATCCAGACAAAAAACGTAGTCCACGTGAATTGCATGAATATTTCGGAGGAAAAGGCGAGCCAAACATTGCCAAAGGAGGAATAATTTCACCTTTCGATAAAACGATTCAGCCAAAAGATGGCAATTGGATAGCAAAAACAGAAAAACCTATCTTGAAGAATTGTCCGAGTCTAATGGATACTCAGACCGATAATATGGCAAGCATCAAAAGTGGCAATAAAGTGTTTAGTAAGCCTTTCAAACCGACCGATTTACTGCCCAACTCCAAGTGGCTCACTTTGGCCGAAAATACTTATCGGATAGCTATTTTAAACGATACCCAAACGGCTTTCAAGACTTTTTATACGGTCAATGTGCTTAGTCCTGTGCAAATAACTGGCGTTGCGGATATTTACGTGACGATTCCGAACCAAAAAACCTGTGAAATGAAGATTAATTTTACTTACACAACCAAGTAAGCATCAATTTCTCACTCAATTTTAAAATCCATGAAAAAACTAATTATTGCATTAGCACTTTTATCAACTATAGCCTGCGGAAAAGATGGAGCATTAAACCCATTGGCGGCCAACAACTGCGAAAAAGCGGCTGCCGAATATGAAAAGGTTTTGACGACTTGGAGCAAAGACCCAAGCAATAAAGCCAATTGTGAAGCCTTCAAAAAAGCCTTGACCGAAATTATTAAAGATTGTTCGGTATATACGGCTATTCAACGAAAAGCCTATGAAGACCAACTCAAACAGCTTACTTGTGATTAAAGCCACTTGCTCTTTTGATTTACCTAAATAAACGATTAAAAACTATGAAAAAATACTTATTGCTTTGGTTGCTACCTCGTTTCTGTCATGCAGTAAATCAAATGGAAGCACTAATGAAAACGATAAAAGTGAAGCAATTACGACACCAGTTGCCGATGTTTCAACTTGTATTTTGAGTTATCAAAGTAAAATGGACCAATTACTTCCGCTCGAAGTAATCCAGAAACACTACACTGGCGATATGTCGAAGGCTAAGAAAAATTACAATTTCCGCCCCGAAGCAAAAAAACACGATAAAGATACTTACGAATATACTTGGGAAAGCGGACGTAGCCAAAAAATGAAATTAATGGGCCGAGATATGGATGTACCAACGCCTAATCGTATCGGTTTAAGATGGCTTGGCAGCGACCTTTTTATGATTACTGGCAAAGCTACACCTCTCGAAAGTTTCAAGGCTTTTTATCGAAATGCGAGTGCGGCCGAAAAAGAAGCAGCTTTTAAAAAAGCAGGAGAAACCTTAAAAGAAAAAGGTTATGATGCCAAAACCACCGAAACTGCTACCAATATGGCCAAAGAACTTTCAGCAGATGATATAATTTTTAAAGAAGTTTCGGGCATTGGCGAAGCTGCTTCGTGGCGTATCAAAGACAAAGAATTGACGGTACTGGTTGGCAAAATCACGTTCCAAATTGTAGTAGATATTAGCACAAACGACGAAGAAAATCTCTCGATTGCAAAAAAATTGGCACAAGAAGTTTTAAACAAATGCAAATAAATAGCCATGAAAAAGATATTCTGCCTTCTTGCCGCTCTCCTATTTCTTGGAAAATTACAAGCCCAAGACATCGAAATTTTGGATATTTCAAAGGGTTTCAAAGAAATTGATTTTACGAAACCCTCGTTTAATCTCAAACCCGACCCAATTCCGAAAGAAGGCGATACCTATAAAACCACGCATTATTTAGTGGTTTATTGTTCTGATGGCGAAGGCGAAAGTGGCCTCATTCATCAATACATCAACATGACCAATGGAGTGGTCGGAATTCCAAAAGAGTTACTCCGCCAATGGGAAACAGGCACCGAAAGCATGGAAGGCGTAGAAAACCTTCACTATTGGGCAATTTTGCCAAGCATGAACCAACGAATGTATGTCGATACGCCCGACATGGGCAAAATCGTGATGGGAATGACGGCAGGTGATGGCACACAAACCACCACAATGGCACGCTTTGATGCCTATATGCAAGGTGAAATATTCTGGACTTCGGCTAAGAAAATCAAGACCAAAACTTTTCCGAAAGGTGCATTTATTACCTCCGCCAATAATGAAGCTCCTGCCGTAACTGCCGATGTCTATGAGTTTAATTCGGAAGAAGGAAAAGTACATATCTATTTGAAAGATTTGGGCGAAGCAAGTGGTCAGTTTGCACCTATCAAAAGTACTTTTGCTGCTACTGGCATGGGCGGTATGGGTTGGGTTTATAACAAACGAAATAATCATGTGTATTTAGTTATGCAGATTCTGAAAGCGGACAATCTTCAATATGGCTGTCGAATCGTGGAGTTCTATCCTAAAAAACATACATTTTCGGGAGCTGGCTACAAACCAATGGGTGACATTATGCTTCAAAAAGTACAAGAAAGCCACAAAGAAAATAACACTGCCATTGACGAAAATTTATCTCAAGAACTCGAAAACGAAGAAGATGCTCAACTAAAAGCGTTGTTGAAAGAAAAAGCCCAAATTGAGAAAGAATTGCAGAAAAAAACTATGGAAAACATGAGCAATGCTGCTTTGCTAAATGATGCTTCAGAAATCACTCGTTCGACTTTTGAAATGGCCATGAACGGCGATTTTATGTACAAAACTTTAGATATTGACCTCCGAATCGAAGCTCGAAAAATTCAGATTGAGCTAAACCGAGAAGGTATTACGGCTGATGAACGCCGAGAACTCAACAAAAAACTTAATTGCAATACCAAACAACGCCAACTTTGGGCAAATTATAGAGATGAAGCAAAAAAACTCAAAGAAAAAGTAAAAGGTTTAGAACAATATGAACAAATGGAAAAATTTACAGCGTTAATGAGTGATTACCAACAGCGAAGTTTGAGTCTCTGTCAATAAATAGTTTACCTCGCTTCTTTCACAGATACAATGCTAAGTACGAATGTTTAGGAATACTCTCTTTTTTCTGATTTTTATTTTGCAGCCAATTTCATTAATGGCTCAGAAAACAGTATTCCTACATAGTAGCCTGAAAGACTCCATTCATTTATCAGAATCGGTTAAGCAAGTATTTTTGATTTCTAACGATACTGATACGTCTGAAACGTATTACCTTTATATAGCGAGTAATGATGTTGTGAAACTTCATGAAATAGGCTCTGGTTATAATTTTCAGTTCAGTTCACTCATGATTTCTGACTGGGAAACCGATGGTATTCATTCTTATACTACCATAAAAATTCCAAAAAAGCAAACGAAAACCTTCTATCTGCAATCTATTTCGCATATATCACCATTGGTGTCTGCACTAAATAATTTTCAGCACATACCTTCCAATAAATTCATCTTATATAAAAAAGACATTTTTGAAAGGTATTTATTTCATTTATCTGAAAAGTATAAAAAAGAAAATAACTCAACTTTGGTAATTCTTGGAGCATTGGGGTTTGTAAGTATCTTTTCGAGTATTCTACTCATCAAATATCGTAGCAAACTATTGGCATTTTATACGATTTACGGTCTAAGTAATTTCTCTTTATTGCTCTCAAAAATTATTCTTCATAACTGGATTAATTTTCAAACACCTCACTCGTTTAGTTTTATATCCTACCTTCATATACCCGAATGTTTCCAAATGCTTGGAACTTTAGCGTATTTATTTTTTTTAGTTGAATTACTCGATTTAGCTAAGAACTACCCAACTTTTACTAAAACAATCAAAGTATTAGCCGTACTCATCGCTTTTTATGGTTTATTAGACCCCGCCCTACTATTATTAAGCCATAGTATCGAACTACATGAAAAACTCTTCATTTTTTCGGGGGTAATACTATTCCCTTATTTAGTTGGAATTTTATTTTGGCTTAATTTTAAAATCAACCACTCCTTGATAAATTACATCGTGTTTGGTAATATTTCTTTATTGTTTCTACTTTTTATGGCCTATTTACGGTTTGGGCCATTGGCTTCTGTATTTAAAATACCTTGGCTTGATGTTGTTTTTACGATGCCTTTTGCAGTGCTAATTGAGATGCTAATCTTTGCTTTTGCTATTGCCACAAAACTTGAACAGGAGCGTCGCCAAAAAGAAAATATTGAGAAACAAATGATAGAGATTGAAATGATGGCACTACGCAGCCAAATGAATCCACACTTTATCTTTAACTCACTCAACTCGGTTCGATACTTCGTAATTTCAGACCAGAAAGATAAAGCAAAAGATTACCTTTCAAAATTCGCTAAATTACTTCGCACAATTCTGACTTATTCTAAGGAAAACACCATTTCATTGAGCAACGAACTTGATGCCATCAAACTTTATTTAGAAATAGAATTAGGTAGATTCGATTCAAACTTCGATTATTCAATAGAAGTAGATGATGAAATAGAAACGGATTCAATTCAAATTCCGCCACTTATCTTACAACCGTACATCGAAAATGCGATTATACACGGGCTAAGAAATAGTGAAAAAAGAGAAAAAAGCCTAAAAATAAGTATATTGCAGAAAAACAATGATGTGGTCGTAATATTGATTGAAGATAACGGAATTGGGCGTAAAAAATCGGGAGAACTCAACCAAAAAAGAGAAGTCATGCACCAATCGCTTGGCATCGAAATTACAACTAAGCGTATTGAAGTACACAATCAACATTATCAAAATAAACTTAGTGTATCAACGTTTGACCTCCTGACTGGTACGCTTGTCGAGGTTTCGATACAATGTCAGTTGTAGATTTTCGATGAATAGATTTGCTTTTATATTACTGCAAATTATTTTCCTTTTTGCCAACCAAGCGTGGGCAAAGGCCGATACTTTGCGGCTAAACGATGACAAAAACGCTTCTATTCATCAGAAAAGTGAAGTATTTGTTAGCAATCCAAAACAAACAATTGAGCAGATAAAAAACGAAAAAAATTGGCAAACGCTCACTACTGATTTCAAAATACCAAAAAATACAGTTCTATGGATTCATTTTTTCATTGAAAATCCAACAGATAAAACTCAGCAAATTTTTATCCGAAACCCTGACAACGAAATCAGCGAATATTATGTTTTTGAAAATAAAAAATTAGTCAATAAAATAACAAATGGAGAATTCATTTCCACTTGGGGAATGAATGAAAACCAAGTAGTCGGAGTTGATAATTTTTCAATAAAGGGCAAAGGAACTATTGAAATTTATATCAAGTCCAGTCATTATCAAGGCTTATTACCTTTTTTGAGGCTTTTTCCTCAAAAAAGCCTCCGAACTTCATATTATCTAAAGACCGAAAAACAGCATAGTCTTTGGCTCAATCAATATTATAACCATAACCTCAACGAGCTTCAAATACGGGCTTTTTATCAAGGTGGATTGGGTGTAATATTCATCATAATTTTATTGATCTACTACCGAAATCGCAGCGAAAAACTCTATAAATATTACCTTTTTTATGTATTTTCTGCTTTTGTTTTTACTCTAATCAAAAGTCGGGCATTTACTTATGTTGGCAAAGTTGTTGGAACAGTTCCACTCATTAAAGTTCACGGTGGCGAAGCAGTTATGTGGCTTGGTTTTGCAGCCTATTTGGTATTTGTTGCAGAACTATTAGACCTTCGGAAAAATCATCATAAGCTTTATAGGTTTATTATTAACACCAATAAAGTCTTTATATTCTATGGAATTAGCATATTTTTATGGCTAATTCTAACAAACGACTCGGGGCTTCAAGCAAAACTTTTTATCATTACTCGCATTCCTCTGCTCATTATTTATATCGGAATTTTGATTTTCACAGCACGAAAAGTAGAATCTTCGATGGTCAAATATGTAGTATTAAGCAATGGAATCTTAATTATTTTTGGGCTTACTGCATGGCTTAAAGCTGGGCTGCTCAACCAACAAGTTTGGTACGGAGTCTTCAATCACTTATTTACGCTTCCGTTTGCAATTTTACTCGAAATCATTGTCTTTGCATTGGCAATTGCAAAAAAAATCGGTGATGAACGCCAAGCCAAAAATGCTCTCGAAAAGAAAGCAATCGAAGTAGAAATGATGGCTTTGCGTAGTCAAATGAATCCACATTTTGTGTTCAACTCCCTCAATACGGTTAGATACTTTGTACTTTCTGACCAAAAGGAAAAAGCCAAAAATTATCTCGCAAAATTCTCGAAATTGCTTCGTACAATTCTAAGTTATTCTAAAGAAAATACCATTTCACTCAGCAATGAAATTGAAGCAATCAACCTTTATATTGATGTGGAATTAGGGCGTTTTGAATCAAATTTCTTTTATTCGATAAACATTGATGAAGAAATAGACCTTGATTCTATTATGATTCCTCCTCTCCTGCTTCAACCATTTGTAGAAAATGCCATTATTCACGGCTTGCGAAACAGCGAAAAAAACGAAAAAAACGAAAAAATTTTAACCATAAAAGTATCTCAAACCGACGAAAGATGCCTCGAAATTAGTATAGTTGATAATGGTATTGGCCGCACTAAAGCTCACGAGATTCAGTACAATCAAGATATATTGCACAAGTCTTTTGGTACGTCTATCACCAATCAACGTATCGAATTATTCAACCAAAGCTACGCCAATAAAATTAGAGTTGAAACGACCGATTTAGTTACTGAATCTGGTACAGTAGTACTTATACAAATCAATATTTAGTCTTTCTAATTCATTCTTCTACTCAATTTCCTTTCAATTGAGAAATATCTCTATACTCGAAAACCTCTGCTTATCAATATATATTTAATAAAAAACATTATTTATTTATTGTTTATCAATAAATAAATTTTACATTTGTGCTATCAATCACATTTTTATATACATTTTTATGAAAACGCAAACCAAAACAATCTTAGAAATTATCAAATACTTGGCCCTCATCGGAGCTATCGGTTTTTCGATTGAATGCGGCAGTCAACTTATTTCATTTATCATTAGTTTTTCAAATCCTGAATTTGCAAAAAAAATGTATTTGGCTAATAAAAGTATTTTTGAGCTACGTAGTCAAAACCTTATTTA
Source organism: Emticicia sp. W12TSBA100-4 (assembly GCF_040253585.1). NCBI lineage: Bacteria > Pseudomonadati > Bacteroidota > Cytophagia > Cytophagales > Leadbetterellaceae > Emticicia > Emticicia sp. W12TSBA100-4. The sequence goes on along the minus strand of NZ_JBELAU010000001.1, from coordinate 64,737 downwards.
TTTCTATTTTGCAAAATCGTTGGTCATTGCCTTCGTGGCATTAAAAGCTCATATTTGGTATTATTTATTTGATTTTCTGCATAAACTCAAACTAAAAAATCCTTTTACTGACGAGGTTGCTACCAAAATTCAAAATATAAGTTACTATTTATTTGGCCTTTGGATAATGGCAGAAATTGGCAATGGTTACTTCGATTTTATTTCTAAGCGTACTGATATTGATTTGGTCAATCATTTCAATCACGGAGAATATTTCTTTATGGCGGGCATTGTCTATATTATTGCCCAAATCTTTAAGCGTGGTGTTGAATTACAAGAAGAAAATGAATTAACTGTTTAACATTTACTATCATGAAAAAATACTCAATCTTCAATATTACGCAAGCAATTGTCAATATTCATTTTTTTCTCTCTGTGGTATCAATATTTTTTATTATTATTTTATCATTATTAAAAAAGACCGAAATTCCTCAAAAAGATGGAAAACTCCTAAATTTGCAAGGAAAGTACATAAGTATCAAAGCAGATTGGGACATTGCAAAAGATTATAAATACAAAAACGGTGATAAAATTTCGCCAACTTATTATTTAGAAAAAAACAAAGAAGCTGGTTTGTTACACATCAAAGCTGATGATAAAATTGCAATCTTCATTATAATTCATAATCTTTTGACCTTTGCTTTATATATAATTATTGCATATTTATTGAAAGAAGTTTTCAATTCGATTAATCCCAATAAGTCCTTTTACATCGAAAATGCTAATCGAATTAGAAATATTGGTTTGTGCCTTCTCATTGGTGGAGTATTAAATCTACTACATGGATATTTTTTATCAGGCTATGTAAATCAAGTAATAAAAGATTTCGGCTTCATGAAATTTCAGACAATTAGCATTATATTTTATTACCAAAATAGTTTTTTTATGGGGTTTTTAGTATTAGCACTTTCACAGGTATATAAACGAGGCGTAGAGCTTCAAGAAGAAAACGAATTAACAGTTTAGAAAGATGCCCATAGTAGTAAACCTTGATGTGATGCTTGCACGACGGAAAATGCAACTATCCGAACTCGCCGAAAAAGTTGATATTACGCTCCCCAACCTTTCTATTTTAAAAACTGGAAAGGCCAAAGCAGTTCGTTTTTCGACCTTAGAAGCCATCTGCGACGCCCTAAACTGCCAACCTGGTGATATTTTAGAGTTTGTAGCAGAAACAAAAGAATAATATTAAATAATTTTAAGAATCCACGCAACGCTTCTTTTCAGAATTGCATCTACTACTCAAAAGCTACTTTTAGAGCGATAGACCGTTCATCCTAAAATAAAAACCACTTATGTAATAACAATTACCTTGTATTACAAAGTACCGATATATTTGTCACAGAAATTATGAAAAAGCAAACAACATTCAATTGAAAAGCGTAAAAACTGCCTCAAAACTTTTAGGGTAGTTTATCAAAACTCTCAGAGATTGTAACTCGCAAGATATTTTTTGCATCTAATAATTGAATTCACAAAAGGTCTGACGACACGTCTAACCGAAAACCAAAGAAAAACGAAAAAAGCTATTACTTAACAATTACAAAAATGAAAAAGTTATTACTTACAATGCTACTCGCATTTGCGAGCGTGTTCACCTTTGCCCAAACTAACGGAGTTTCATACAAAGGTAAAATTTCGGGAAGCCTCTTCGACGAGAAAAAACAAGCCCTCCCCTTCGCCAATGTTTTATTACTAAAAGCCAAAGACTCAACGCTTGCCAAAGGTGCTGTGAGTGATTTAGATGGAAAATTTAGTTTTGAACAAATAGCAGTTGGCAACGATGCTCAATACATCGTATCGATTTCGATGGTGGGTTATAAGAGATATTTCTCGCCAAAAATCATCTTAAATAATGAAAATCTGGAAGTAAAGCTTTCGACAATTCAGTTGAATTTAGATACACAGAATCTCAAAGAAGTAACCGTCACGGCAAAAAAACCATTCATCGAGCAAGCAGCCGATAAACTAATTGTAAACGTTGAAGGTAGCATTGTGGCCACTGGAAGTACAGTTTTAGAGGTTTTGCAAAAATCACCAGGTGTAACAGTCGATAATAATGACAATATCAGCGTAAAAGGCAAGCAAGGAGTGTTGGTTATCATGGACGGAAAACCTACGTATATGTCGCAGAGTGATTTGACTAACCAGCTCAAAAACATGAATAGCGACCAAATCGAAAAGATTGAAATCATCTCAAATCCATCGTCTCGCTATGATGCCGCTGGAAAAGCCGTAATCAATATCGTGACTAAGAAAAACAAGAATTTTGGTACAAATGGAAGCATCTCGGCGGGATTTTCGGCCAGTTTTCCTCCTTATTTATCGAAAGGTTTAAACGAAGATTTTAGTAAAGTTGAAACAGTAAAACCTGGTATTATGCCCAAATATAATACAAGCTTGAATCTCAATAATCGCCAAGGGAAATTCAATACTTTTGCTAATCTTACTTTTTCAGATAATCAACGCTTCAATAATAACGTTTTTGTTCGTGATTTAGGTGGCAAGATCTTCGAGCAATATGCTTATCGTTATAACGCCAATCAAAATTTTAGTTACAAAGTTGGAACAGATTTTTATGCAACTAAGAAAACAACATTGGGTGTTTTGGTCAATGGAAGTGTTGGTTCGTGGCAAAATAAACCAAACTCGCCAAATATAAACACTACTTATATCAAACGTTCTGGTAATAATGTGCCAGATTCGAGTTTGGTTACTACCGCAAGTACGTTGAGAACTTGGAAAAACGTGACCTTAAACGCTAACTTTAAGCATACTTTTGATTCGACAGGTAAAGAACTAACAGCCGATGTTGATTATTCGACTTACCAAAACTTAGGCATTGAGCGAGGAATGGTGTCGAGATTTTATAAGTATATCGACCTAAAAGAAGTAGAATCAAACGCACCGCTTAATATTACGAGCAATACACCAAATCAGTATAATATCATTGCGTTAAAGGCTGATTATGTGCATCCGTTGCCAAAAAGTAAAGCTAAATTAGAGTTTGGAGCAAAAAGTAGCTGGGTAAAATCTGACAATGATATTCGTTTTTTTCAGAATGGAGAAGTTGATAAAGGACGCACAAACTACTTCATTTATAACGAAAACATCAATGCAGCTTACGCAAACTTTAGTAAAGAATTGAGCAAGAAATTTAATATTCAAGCAGGTTTACGTATGGAACATACGCATTCTGTAGGAAAATCAGTTACTCTGGACGAAAAACGTGAACGTAACTACGCTCAATTATTCCCAAGTGTATTCTTGAATCAGACGATTAATAAAGATAATCAGATTTCATATTCATACAGCCGCCGTATCGAACGCCCTGATTATGAGTCGCTTAACCCATTTGTTTATTTCCTTGATCCATATACTTATCAACTCGGTAATGGCTATTTAAAACCGCAATACACCAATTCATTTGAGCTAACACACTCTTTCAAACAAGCCTTCGTAACGAGCATTGGGTATAGCGTAACAAACGATTTTATGATCGAGGTTATCAAGAATGCGATCAATGACCCTGAGGTTTTGGCTAAAATCAAGAAATATAATAATATTCAAGGAATTGACCCTGAGAAAATTACTTTTGCCACACGTGAGAATATCGCTAAATTTGAAAACATTAATGTCAACTTCAGTGTACCGATTCCGATTACAAAATGGTGGACAGCACAAAATAATATCTCGGTTTTCTATAATAGATATTCAGGACAATTATTGGAACAAAACCTCAATGTTGGACAAGTGGCCTACAATGGTTATACAAACCATAGTTTAAAATTACCCAAAAATTTGACGGCTGAAATTTCAATGTGGTATAATTCGCCAAACGTATATGGTATGATGCGTGGGAATGCCCAATATGCAGTAAATGCAGGCTTACAGAAGAGTTTTTGGAACAAAAAGGCTAACTTGAGATTAAACATCAACGATATTTTCTTGACTAATAAGTTTGTAGGAAAGACTGACTTTGCAGGCGTAAAAATGAACCTCAGCAACCGCTGGGATAGCCGTTCTGCACGCTTGACGTTTACATATAAATTTGGTAATCAGAATGTAAAAGCAGCTCGTCGCCGTAGCACAGCAACTGAAGCTGAGCAAAGCAGGGTTAAATCTGGCAATTAAGAATTGAATAAGTTTCTAATAAAAACCTGTGAAGGAAGTCTTCACAGGTTTTCGTTTTTTTAATCTTGCCGCAATAAACTCACGCCCATATTCAACCCGAATCCCGTAGTATGATACATGAAATGATTATCAATAGATTCTTGAGAAGAAAGTGAAATCACAACCGAAGGTTCAAGCCACAAAGCAACCCTATTGTTGACTGGCTTACTGATACGATAGCCGATTCGACCATTAAAGACTGGTTTATTCAAAGCCGAGGTCTGAACACCCGCTCTAAAACCCACTGAAACAGCGTGAAGCTTCTTCACGGAATACAACAAATCACTTTGTAGCTCTACATATTGCCAGTTTTTTTGCTCAATATTTATACTATTTACGGGTTGTACTTCAATATTTAATTCATCAATCACTTTCACCACTTTCTGGCTATTATTTGTTAATCCATAACTAAAATTTGATTTTCCTGCCATAAAACTAAGCCCTGTACGAATATCGAGTTTCTTACCTAATGGATAAACAACTCCCAATTGAGCTGCAAAACTTAGTCTATTAGACGAACTATTGAAATCTTTTACCACAAAATTATCGGCTCTATTCGGCGAAAAAACATAATAACTCAGCATTGGACTAACATTTGCATAAATTTCGGTTGGTGGAATAAATACTAAACGGTCTCGACGTGGTTCTTCAAATGCAAAAACTGCTTCGCTTTGAGGTAACACTGGTACATTTAAAACTTTATTAACTGACTGAATATCAGTATTTTTTGGCATTAAAAAAGCAAATTGATCACTAAATAACTTAGATTTCTCAGTGCTTATTGTAGTTCTTTCTTCGGTAGTCTTTGTAGTATTTTGTGGAGAATTTGGGTTAGAAGAAACAAGTTCTGAGCCATTTATTATGGTCTGATTTTGTGTTTTTGATTCAAAACCTTGATCTACTTGCTCTTGTTTGGCTAAAGTTTCAAATGAAAAGGTTTCTTTTTTTAGTTCTTCAACTTTTGGTTCATTAATGGTTGGTTCATTTTCATTAAAAGTTTTACTTGCAATGAAACGTTCTCTCGTTTCAGGCGTCGTAATTATTGTTTTTACCTGTTTTTCAGCAGCATTTCCCGCTTCATTAGTTTTTTCAGATGTTGCGTTTATTAGCGTGCTATTTTTAGTTAAAAGTTGTGTAGCTTGAGTAGTTTGTTTTTTCTCCCCAACTGGTGTAGATTTAGTGATTTTAGTAGATTGTGATTTAGTAATATCAAAAAAAGTTGAGAATAAATATCCTCCTCCCAATAAACCGAGCAAAATACTCGCTGCAATTCCCATTGAGCGATAGTTATTCCACCAAAAAACAATCGGACGTCTTTCGGGTTCGGGGGTAATTCTCTCCTGAATTTTATTCCAAACCGCATCATCAGGCATTTCTTCAAAATCCTGAAAACGCTCGTGGTATTCTTTTTCTATGTTATCTTCAAAATTTTCCATTTGTAAATAGTTATTTGTTACTGTGTAACTGGTAACTTATTTTCATTAAACATTAATCATCACGCCCTTACTCCCATTTCTTCGAGTTTTTTCCTGAGAATTTTCTTGGCAAAAAATAATTGAGATTTCGATGTTCCTTCAGTAATATTGAGTTTCTCACTAATTTCTTGGTGCGAAAAACCATCAATCACAAACAAATTGAAAACTACTCTCGCCCCATCGGGCAATTCATTCACAGCCATCAATAATTCTTGATTACTCATCTGACTTATCACATTATCGTTTTCCCAATTTCCTGTTGGAATATCTGGTATTTCCTCAATATTTGTCAAACTTACCTTTTTATGATAGTAATCTATGCACACATTCACGACAACTCGCCTAATCCAAGCACTCATTTGTTCGGCACTTCGCAGCTCATTTAGATTTAAAAATATCTTTACGAATGCATCTTGAAGTAAATCTTCAGCGTCTTCACGACTTTGGGCATAACGGCGGCAAATACCAAAAAAGCGACCTTTATACTGATGATAAAGTGCCGCTTGTGCCTTAGAATCTCGTCGGAGGCACCCTTCTAATAATTCACGGTCGTTTGACTGCACAAAAGCTGGGTAATAGTGTAGGCTATATGAATTTAATTAAAATTGATTGTTACTTTCGCTTTTATAAATACTTTTTCGGCTCGATAAAGTCCATATTCAAAAGTCTGAATTCCTTTCGGAATAGTACCTGATTGATAGTAAATCACCGATTTATCCGCATTATTTTTCCCAATTCTAAGTGTTCCAATTATTGGATTTGTAATAATTTTCAGTGTTGCTTGTTGATAAATCGTACAAATTTTATCATTCTGCAAAACATCTAAAGCTAAATCTGTATTAGGTGAATAGCTCAAAACATTGACTATATCATCGGTCATTCCGTTCGTACAATCCTTTGATTCTGAGACACTTACCTCTACGGGAGCTACTGGATTTTTGTTATTATTGATACCTATTCGATAGAAAAAAATATCTTCGCCTATAAAATCAGGGTTTGGTGTATAAACTACTTTTCGGTCAATAATCTCAGCTTTTCCGTTAGTGGGTTGAATCTCAATTCTCAAAGAGTTTTCACCAATCAGGCTACACGTTTTGTCATTGTCCATCACGTTTATTTCGGCTGATTTTCCAGTTTCGGTTGTTGCCTTATCTCCGAGTGTTCCTGCATAACATGGCAAATTTGCTTGATTCTGCACAAAATTTATCTTTATTTCTTCGCTTACCGAGCTCCCATTGGCCACCTTTCCACTTATAACGAAAGCATCATTTGTAGCCGTAGAATTATTTGCACGATAAAATACAAAGCCATTTCTGATAAACTTCGCTTCTCCACTTACTGGCAATTGACTTACTACCAACGAACTGGCCGACTTCAACTTGTCAAAAGCCGTTGGGTCAATGCTCAAATTAGATTCGGCCAACGTATAGAAAACATTCGATGTGTTTTCATCAAAAACTACTGGATTCGCTACGCTATCTTCTCTTGCTACATCGCAAGAAAACACAAACATAAATACCAATAATATGGAGAATAGTCGAACCATTTTTGCTTCTTTTATGTACTGACTGTTAATTTTGAAAAAGGTTGTAATGGTTTTAATTATTTTTTATGACTTTTTTCACCACTCGCTTTCCTTGCATCTCAAACACCAAAAAATATATACCCGCTTGAAAGGTTTTTAAATCAATAGACTGACTATTCGATGCTAAAAAATCATAATTCCCCATCAATTTACCCGAAATATCGGTCATTTTCACTTCAATGGGCATATTTATTTGCGAAGGAATTGAGACAAACAGTCTTTCTTCGGTCGGATTTGGATAAACTTCAATATTGAAATTGGGGTTCTCTTCCCCTACGGCGAGTATGGTTTCAACACTTATTCTGACGGCATTAGTAGTGGCAACACAACCAAATTTCTCAAGCTGCAACATATAATTTCCCGTTTCATTTACCTCTAATGTTTTCTGAGTTGCTCCAGATAGTTGTTTTGAATCTTTCAGCCATTGCAAATTTACATTTGAGCAGCTTTCGACACTTAGTACGGCTTTTTCATTTGGATAAATTGATTTTTTATCGGCTACTATCAAAGGGGGATTTATCAATAGAAATTTTTCATATTCGTCAGACGTACAACCCTTTAGCGATATTTCATCAGTTTCATTGATACAACCATCATTTCTTTTTACAATAGCTTTGTAGCGAGCTTTATCTTTAATAAAAATCTCGCTCGAAGTCTGTTTTTCGATTGGAACATCATTCTTTGTCCATGTATAAGAATATCTGGGATTTTGCTCTGTAAAAACCTTAAATGAGTCAACCACACACCCAGAACCCGCAAAAGCATAGCCTAAATTGAGTTTAAAATCATTTTTCTTCTCAAATGTAGTAAATGAATTGTAAGTGCATGTTTTTCCTGTATTGGGTTCTTTATATTGTACCGAAAATGTATAATATCCACTTTTGTTGGCATTATAAAATGGTTGTGTAGCTTCTGCAATTACTTTATCATCAACTCTCCAAATAATACTTTGAAAACCATATCGCTGAATAAATGAATCATCAACTTTCAATAATGCTTTCGCTCCACATACATCTTCTATTTTAGTAATCGGTAATGATTTTGGAAAATCTTCTATTACGATTTTGTATTTACCCGTTGAATAAGCTTGATTACGTGAAACTACAAAAATAATAGCATGGTATTCACCAGAAGTAACCGCTCTAAAATGCTTAAAAGTTGAATCTTTGACAGCCAAACCATTCTGATACCATTGATACCTTAAATCATTGTTTGGAAAAACTTGATTATTAATAGTAGCAATCAGGTTTGGCATCGGCTTACAAATATCGCCATCATCATAGGTTACTGCTTTAGTAACATTAAGGACTAAACCATCTTTTATAACAAGCTCATTCGATTCCTTCACGATTCCATTATCAAAATATTGTTTTGCTTTGTAAGTTCCCTCTAAGCTATATGTATGAGAATAATTATTATTTACTCCAACTAATAACTCCCCATCTAAAAACCATTCAGTTTTAGGTACTATTGAGTTTAACACAATTGTATTAGGATTGAATGAACTGGCTGATAATATTGGCGGGTAATTATCCACTGTTTGAAAAATAGGAATACTATTCGACGAACTAACTTCACAAGCCGAGTTAGTCTTATTTATCAACTTCAAGCTGTAATAGCCTGGCTCTTTTGTTTGAAACGATGCTTGTGTTCCATTTAAAATTGCCTCACCATTTTTATACCATTGATAATTGAAGTTTTTATTATCTACAACAGATTTAGCAATACTTAAAATATTAGAATTATCTCGCTCAATTGGAAATATATCATTACTACAGCTATTGCTATTTAATTCCATCTTTTTTAGCAAGGATGACGTTGTATATGTAGTTCTGCGTGTAAAACCATCTTTAAAGCTTGATATTAGAATTTCGTTTTGTGAAGTGAAAGCCATCGAATTCCAAATTGTTAACCCATCTCCAACAGAAGCAGGAGAATCTGAAGCATATAGTAATTTACCTTCTGTACTATACTTGACCATATACTGTATTCCCTTAAAATAGTTACCCTTAAACTTAATATCCTCACCTATATTCAAATAATCCATAACAATTCCAATAAAATAAGGCTCTCCTGCATTATTTAACTTTAGAAATCTAACTGCATCACCATATTGATACACATCAAAAAGATTCCCCCCATAAGTCATATTTCTCACCCATTCGATTTTTCCTTTATTACCTTCAATTTTAGTGATAAATATATTTTCATTCAACTCTGATTTTAAACTCACTTGCAAGGTGTCAAACTTAGCTTCATTTGAAACTACACCCGCCAAATAAATATTTCCAAAATCATCTGCCTCTATCGCATTACTATTGTCCCTTTGACTACTTCCGATTGCTTTTGCCCACAAAACTTGCCCATTTGGGTCAAATTTAGCATAGAAAATATCTTTATAGCCTGCTGATTGCAGTTTAATATTGTCATTCAATATGACGCTCCCTGTAAAATTACCTGATAAAAAAATATTATTATTCTTATTTACTGTAACTAAGTTTACTTCTAATTTTTCATCAAATCCTTTTGCCCAAATAAAATTACCATTTCTATCCAATTTCAATAAATATGGTTCTGGGTTCTGTCCAACTGCTTTTAAAACTTCCTTTCCTCCAACTTCCAAACTTTTTTGGTATCTCCCTAAAATATATAAATTTCCATCTTTGTCAATTTTTGGTCTGAACGACGCCTCATCGCTACTACCGACATATTTCTTAGCCCACTTTAGTTTTCCATCACTCGCATATTTTGCCACAAAAATATCTCCTGTCGGACTATCAAGAGTCGTATTTTCATCAAACTGCAATACTTGCTGCAATTTCCCTATTACATACACATTACTGCTATCATCAAGCACCGAGTAAGCAAAACTATACCTTGAAGCAGTCTTTCTCTGAATAGTTTTAAGCCAAACTACCTCTTTTTTTTCGTTTAATTTAATACAGAAAAAGCCAGATGCACTTGGCAAGTTATATTTGACTTGGTTAATATACAATGACCTTATTTCTCCTAAGTCATTACTATAATTACCAGTCAGAATACGGTTATTACTTTTATCTATTTTTACATCTAAAATATTACATCGAGAGAAATCTCCATCTACACTCATTTCAACCTCTCCCTGTCCAAAAGTCAAGTGAAACACATTACAAAAAATAAGTACGATATAAATATATTTCATACATTTTGAGATTATAGAATTCATTACTATATCCTTTGACTGAAAGTATTATTAAAAGGTTGTAAAGCCCATAAAAAAAACCTCAAACTTTCGTTTGAGGTTTTTTCGCTAAAACTTTACGAGCAATTAAGCTTCTTTCGTTTCTTCACCTTCAGCAGCTGGTGCCTCTGGAGCTTCTTCTACGGCAGGAGCAGCTTCCGCTACTACTTCGGCAGCAGGTGTTTCTTCTACAACCTCAGCTGATGATTCATCAACAGCAGCAGTTTCAACTGTGACAGCTTCAACAGCTCCTTCAGTTTTCTTACCACCACGACGGCTACGACGTGTTTTAGTAGATTTTTCTTCTACCGAAGTCAATAATGCTTCGTTATAGTCAACCAATTCAATCAAAGCTACTTCAGCGTTATCACCAAAACGTGTTCCTAATTTGATGATACGAGTATAACCACCGTTACGGTTAGCCACTTTCTCAGCAATTTCACCAAACAATGTTTTGATAGCTTCTTTGTCTTGTAGGTAAGAGAAAACAGTTCTACGAGAGTGAGTGCTGTCATTTTTTGATTTCGTAATCAAAGGCTCAACATATTTACGCAATTCTTTAGCTTTAGCCAAAGTTGTTTCAATACGCTTGTATTGGATTAAAGAAATCGCTAAATTTTTCAACAACGCATCTCTGTGCGAGTGAGTTCTACCTAAATGGTTGATTTTGTTTCCGTGTCTCATTGTATTTGTTTCGTAAGTAACGGTCAAAAATGCCTACGCAGTCTTGGCAATTCCACCTATCACGATTGTTAATTAATTTACTCGATAACTGCGGTTCGATAACTTATTATTAATGGTTAATGATAAATGGTTGATGTTTAATTATAAATATCAGAAACAACATAATTAAACATTAACCATCAAACATTAAGCATTATTATATCAATCTTCGTCTAACTTGTATTTCAATACATCCATACCGAAGTGTAAGCCTTTGTCAGCAACTAATTGCTCCAACTCCGTTAATGACTTCTTACCGAAGTTACGGAATTTCATCATATCAGCTACTTCAAGTCTTGCCAAATCGCCGAGAGTACGAATATCCGCAGATTTCAAACAGTTGTACGCACGTACCGACAAGTCTAAATCTTGCAACGAAGTCTTCAATAGCTTACGCATATGTAAGAATTCTTCATCAACAATATTGTCTTCGTCATCTTTCTTGGTATCAAATACCATGTTTTCGTCCGTAAACTTCAAGAAGTGTTGAATCAAAATATGAGCAGACTCTTGTAAAGCACGCTCAGGGTGGATTGAACCATCCGTTTTGATTTCAAGTAAGAGTTTTTCGTAGTCAGTTCTTTGTTCTACACGGGTATTCTCAATGCTATATTTAACATTTTTGATTGGTGTAAAGATTGAATCAATCGAAATAAATCCAATTGGTAAATCGTTTTGTTTTTGTTCGTCAGCAGCCACATAACCACGTCCTTTATCAACAATGATTTCAATCTCCAATTCTTTTTGGTCGTCCATACGAGCGATAACCAAATCAGGGTTTAAGATTTGAAAACTTTGTGTAAATTTCCCGAGGTCACCCGCAGTCAAAACACTTTGGTTTTTGATTCTAACTGTAAATTTGTTGTCTACATAGTCAGAAACTTTTTTGAAACGAACCATTTTAAGGTTAAGGATGATTTCAGTGACATCATCAACAACCCCATCAATGCTCGAAAATTCGTGTAATACCCCCGGGAATCTAACCGAAGTAATTGCGTAACCTTCCAAAGAAGACAACAAAATACGACGAAGTGCGTTTCCGATGGTCACACCATACCCTCTTTCGAGTGGTTTAAACTCGAAAAAGCCATGGAAGTCGTCAGCTTTTTCCATGACAACCTTGTCAGGCATTTGAAATGCTAATATTGACATACGTATGCAGTGTGTTTGTTTTCGTTAACTAAAAGGTGGTTAGCTATACCACCAATAAAAAAACGTAGCTGTGCCACTACTGTTTTTAACAGTAATGGCACAACCACTGTACAAATATTATTTGTTATATAACTCGACGATAGCCTGCTCGTTGAAGTTTTCAGGGATTTGGTCACGCTCTGGGTAGCTGATAAATTTACCAACCATTTCAGTAGCATCCCACTCTAACCAGTTGTAACGTTTTGCGTTACGTGCTTTTAAGCTATCAGAAATGGCAACAAGAGCTTTTGATTTCTCACGTACACCAACAATCTGACCTGGTTTTAAAATCAACGAAGGAACATTTAAAACAGTTCCATCAACTGTGATATGGCAGTGTGTAACTAACTGACGTGCAGCACGACGTGTTGGAGCAATTCCTAAACGATAAACTGTGTTGTCAAGACGACCTTCACAAAGTTTCAATAGGTTGTCACCCGTACGTCCTTCTTTAACAGAAGCAAGGTGGAAGAAACGTGCAAACTGACGCTCCAATATACCATAAGTATATTTTACCTTTTGTTTTTCAATTAATTGTTGACCGTATTCAGATTTTTTGCTTTTACGACCTTTGCCATGTTGGCCTGGAGGATATGCCTTTTTACTTAATGCTTTGCTTGGCCCCATTACTGGTTCACCAAACTTTCTTGAAATCCTAACTTTTGGACCTGTGTATCTTGCCATTTTTTATTGGTTGTTAAAATGAAATAGAGATTGATTAGCCCCAATGTCCAAACTATCAATCATTTTGAAAATCAAAATAGCAATAATCTGCTTTCTATTTCTTTTCCCGTCTTAAAACGAGAACTATTGAAAATTATTATATACTAATGCAACAAAAGAATGAAAACTTTAAACGTAAAATCTAACTGCCAAAGCACTAAATTTACGATTATTGCTTACATTCTTTTGTCATCTATTAAACTCTTCTACGCTTAGGCGGACGACATCCATTGTGTGGAAGTGGCGTAACGTCAGTAATTGTAGTAACTTCGATACCTGAGTTTTGAATAGTACGGATGGCCGACTCACGTCCGGAACCTGGTCCTTTTACAAAAACTTCAGCTTTACGCATTCCTGCTTCGTAAGCTACTTGAGCACAACTCTGAGCTGCCATTTGTGCAGCATAAGGTGTATTTTTCTTTGAACCTTTGAAACCCATTTTACCTGCTGAACCCCAAGAAATAACTTGACCTTGGCTGTTTGTAACAGAAATAATGATGTTATTGAAAGAAGCTCTAATGTGAACTTGGCCTACTGGCTCTACGATCACAATTCTCTTTTTTGCTTTATCTTTTCTTTTTGCTTGTGCCATTGTGACAAAACATTGTTAAATGATTGGCAGTACAGAAAAACCTGTACTCTGTTCGATTCTCTTCCCCAATAAAATAGAGAACCCAAATTTATAACCCACTAAGGGTTGGGGTGATTACTTAGTCGCTTTCTTCTTGTTAGCAACTGTCTTACGCTTACCTTTACGGGTACGTGAGTTGTTTTTGGTACGTTGTCCACGAAGTGGTAAACCTTTACGGTGACGAACACCACGGTAACAACCAATGTCCATCAAACGTTTGATAGCAAGTTGTACTTCTGAACGCAACTGACCTTCAACAGTCATTTCTTCCGTAATGATACCACGGATGGCATTAGCTTCACTGTCATTCCATTCGCCAGCTTTTTTATCAAAACTGATATTAGCTTTTGTTAGAATTTTTTGTGAGGCACTACGGCCAATACCGTAGATGTACGTAAGGGCGATTTCGCCTCTTTTTTTGTCTGGGATATCAACACCTGCAATCCTCATAGAAATTAGCCTTGTCTTTGTTTAAACTTAGGATTCTTTTTGTTAATAACGTAAATTTTACCCTTTCTACGGATAACTTTACATTCAGCACTACGCTTCTTAACCGACGCTTTTACTTTCATTTTTTTTTGAATTATTGAAGTAGTAAATGTGTGAGTTGATGAATATCTTAATTATTCGTTTGTTCACTCATTCGCTCATTCAGCATTATTTATAACGATACGTAATACGAGCTTTTGTTAAATCATAAGGGGACATTTCCAGTCTTACCTTATCACCTGGCAAAATACGAATATAATTCATTCTCATTTTGCCCGAAATATGAGCGATTAACTCATGCTGATTCTCTAAACGCACACGAAACATGGCATTTGAAAGAGCTTCAGTAATGATGCCGTCAACTTCGATATTTGATTGTTTTGCCATTTAATTTAATATGCTGACTTTGAAATTGTATCAAAATCTTTGTGTATTTGTACTATGCAATTACTAAATTTTTCTTTGCTAAAACCTCTTCGATGAATTGAAAGGTAGTTAAGATTTCAGCTTTACCTTTTCTCACAACCACCGTATGCTCATAATGAGCTGCTTGCTTGCGGTCTTCAGTACGGATTGTCCAATTGTCATTTTCTTGAACAACGCCTCTTCTTCCCAAAGTAATCATAGGCTCGATAGCGATTACCATTCCTTCAAGAAGTTTGGGGCCATTTCCACGCTTGCCAAAGTTTGGAACTTCAGGGGACTCGTGTAAATACTTACCAACTCCATGACCAACTAATTCTCTCACAACACCATAGTGATGTGATTCGGCATAATTCTGAACAGCAAAACTCACATCTCCTACTCTATTACCAACTCTTGCTTGTTCGATACCTTTGAACAGTGAGCGATATGTGTGTTTAAGCAAATCAAGCACTTCATTCTGAACTTCTCCGATAGTATAAGTATAAGCACTATCTGCGTGAAATCCTTTCTTATATACTCCGCAATCAATCGAAACTATATCGCCATCTTTTAAAACTCTATTACTTGGGATTCCATGAACTACGACATCATTTACTGATATACATAAACTTGCTGGAAAACCATTATAATTCAAAAAAGATGGTTGAGCTGCATTATCTTGTATGTACTCAAAAGCAACTTTATCAAGGGCTTTTGTGGTAACACCCGGCTCAATTAATTTAGCAACTTCAGCATGAGCTTTGCCTAAAATTTGGCCATTTTCTCTAATAATCTCTAATTCTTCTTCAGACTTTAGATAAATTATTTTATCTTTTTTACTCATGACTGCGTTGTCGTTTTATTTAGGCAGGAACATTAGCGTCAATCTGACGACCTTGAATACGACCTGACTGCATCAAACCTTCATAACGCTTCATTAATAAATAACTTTCGATTTGTTGTAGTGTATCTAAAACTACACCTACGAGAATCAACAATGAAGTTCCACCAAAGAAAGAAGCAAAGCCTTGAGTCATACCCAATAAGCCAGCGAAAGCAGGTAAAATTGCAATCACAGCTAAGAGAACACCACCAGGTAATGTAATTCTGTCTAAAATATTGGCAACGAAATCAGATGTTGGTTGACCAGGTTTAACACCGGGAATAAAACCACCACCACGTTTCATATCATCTGCAATTTGATTAGGGTTAATCGAGATAGCAGTGTAGAAAAATGTAAAACCAATAATCAAGACTGCATAAATGATACAATACTGCCAAGAAGCTGGGTTGTTCATAATAATTGCCCAATTCTGGAATGTATCACTTTTTGTACTTTCAGCCAAATATGTTAGTACCAAACCTGGAATAAACATTAATGCTTGTCCAAAGATAATTGGCATTACACCTGCAATGTTCAATTTCAAT
The DNA here is from genome assembly GCF_040253585.1 of Emticicia sp. W12TSBA100-4. Classification (NCBI taxonomy): domain Bacteria; kingdom Pseudomonadati; phylum Bacteroidota; class Cytophagia; order Cytophagales; family Leadbetterellaceae; genus Emticicia; species Emticicia sp. W12TSBA100-4. The sequence continues at coordinate 48,655 of NZ_JBELAU010000001.1, read as the reverse complement.
GGTAAGTACTGACGTTGTCCAGTTACTACTTTATTACCAACGATTTGTTTAGCATATTGAACGGGTATTCTTCTTGTAGCTTGTGTAATCGCAACCGCAAACAAAACAACTAAGAATAAAGCTACTAATTCGAGTACAAAGAAAAGGATTTGCCCATTTCCACCTCTTGCTTGAGCTTCGCCGATAATTGCTCCTGGAAATCTTGAAACGATACCAATCATAATCATCATTGAAATACCATTACCAACTCCTTTCTCGGTCATTCTCTCACCTAACCACATACACATTACAGTACCAGAAACGATTAATATTACTGAACTAACGTAAAATAACCCTTGACTGATTGTAATCGCATCAGTTGGAATAGTAGCCCTTACATAAGTTAATGCTTGTGCTGCAGCTACAATAATTGTCAACCAACGAGTAATCTGATTCAATTTTCTACGACCTGACTCTCCTTCTTTTTGTAATTTACTAAAATATGGTAGAGCAAGCGTAAGCAATTGGATAGCGATGGATGCCGAAATATAAGGCATAATACCAAGTGCCATAACCGAGGCATTTTGGAAAGCTCCACCGACGAGTGTATTTAACAAACCCAACAAACCATTAGATTCTGTAAGGTCTTTTAATTTTGCTACATCTACACCTGGTAAAACCACGTGTGAACCAATTCTAAAAATTAAGATAATCAATATAGTCTGGAGAATTCTCTTTCTCAGTTCCTCTATTGACCAAATGTTTCGGAGTGTCGTAATGAATTTGTTCATTTTGATAGGAAAAACAAGGCGTTTTAGTGAAATTACTCAGCTTTACCTGCATTGAGTTTATCTTGCAATTCCTTCAACTCATCCCACTTGCCATCACGAGCCAAAGCGGCCTGGTCAGCCCAAGTAGCTGGGTTATGCATCGCAAATTTTGAACCTGCTGCATCAAGGATTTCAGAAACTTTCTCAACTGGAGTTGCTGCTAAATCTGCAAATGTAACTATTCCTGCATTAATTAACAAATCCGCAATTTTCGGACCAACTCCTTCGATTAATTTTAAATCGTCGCCCTCAGCTTTTTTTTTTGTTGCTTTCTTTGGTTTTTCTTCAGCTACAACTTCTGTAACTACTTGTTCAACAGCAACAACTTCCTTATTAAAAGTTGCATCTACTGTTGCAGAACCACCTACTTTCTCAATTGCTGCAATTGCTGAAGCAGAGAAAGCATTTGCACGTAGATTAACTGCTGCAGTCAATTCTCCACGACCTAATACTTTAACTAAATCAGATTTTGAGATAAGACCGTTGTTATATAATACACCTAAATCAATGTTAGCGATACCAGTTTTATCAAATAATGCTTGGATTGTGTCCAAATTGATAGCTTTGTATTCAACACGATTGATATTTTTGAAACCAAACTTAGGAACACGACGTTGTAAAGGCATTTGACCACCTTCAAAACCACGTTTTTGGCTGTAACCTGAACGAGATTTAGCACCTTTGTGACCACGTTTAGCAGTACCACCACCACCAGAACCGTGTCCACGACCTACTCTGTCATTTGCTTTAACTGAACCTTTATTAGGTTTTAGAGATTCTAATTTCATTGTAATTCGATTAATTTAATCGGGTTAATAATACGCAAATCTGACCTTCAGATTTACTCGGCTATGCCTAATAGAAAAAGAAATTAAAGACTGTTGATTAATAATTAGCGATTGTGATATGTTAAACATCATCAATCTTTAATTTGTAATCATTTATTCTTAAATCTTTACTGCTTATGCTTCCTCAATAACTAATAGGTGTTTCACCGAATTAATCATTCCTTGCATTGCAGGGTTTAGTTCTTTTTCAACAGTACGATTGAGTTTTCCAAGTCCTAAAGCAGCGATTGTACGCTTTTGAACTTCTGGTCTTCCAATGATACTTCTTACTTGAGTAATTTTTACCTTTGCCATTTTTTTATTAGCTACATGCAACAAGCTTTAAGTTGACTTTCATACCAATAAGTATGATTAGTAAACTTAAAGCTCAGAGCAATTATCCGTTGAATACTTTAGTCATTTTTACACTACGTTGGAAAGCTACTGAATGCGGAGCTCTCATTTGACTAAGAGCGTCGATAGTTGCTTTAACTACGTTGTGAGGGTTTGATGAACCTTTAGATTTAGCCAATACATTATGAATTCCGGCTGCTTCCAAAACGGCACGCATCGCACCACCAGCAATAATACCTGTACCAGGAGCTGCTGGTTTAACGAAAACTAAACCACCTGAGAATTTACCATGAATTTCATGAGGTACTGTGTCGTTGATTACAGGAACAGTAACTAAGTTTTTCTTAGCATCTTCAATAGCTTTTGCAATTGCATCCGTTACTTCATTTGCTTTACCTAAACCTTGTCCTACTACTCCTTTACCATCGCCCAATACAACGATAGCTGAGAAGCTAAAACGACGTCCACCTTTTACTACTTTTGCTACACGATTGATGGCGACTACTCTTTCTTTGAGTTCTGCCTCGTTTACTTTTGCTTTGTTCATTGATTCAGAATTTCAAGATTAGAATTTCAAACCGCCTTCTCTGGCTCCTTCAGCCACAGCTTTGATGTTACCATGATACAAATAGCCATTACGATCGAATACACAGGCAAGGATTCCTTTTTCGGTCGCTTTTTCAGCTATTTTTTTACCAACTTCTTTTGAATTGTCGATTTTCACACCTTTCAAACCTAATTCGGTTGTTGAAACAGCCGCTAAAGTTTCACCTTTAGAGTCGTCAATTAATTGAGCGTAGATGGCAGTATTTGAACGGAATACCGACAAACGTGGTCTCTCGGTTGTACCAGAGATTTTGTTACGGATACTCCACTTAATTTTTTGTCTTCTATCAGTTTTTACACTTGACATTGTATTTGCTATTTTGTGATTTTCAGAGCAGCAAGTTTGATAATTAATCGTTCTTGTTTCTCCTACGTCTTGTGTCTAATGATTATTTCTTCTTACCAGATGTTTTACCAGCCTTACGACGAATAATTTCACCAACAAATCTAATACCTTTACCTTTGTATGGCTCAACTTTACGAAGTGACTTGATTTTTGAAGCTACTAAGCCTACGAGTTGCTTATCTGTACCTTCAAGCGTTACCATCGGGTTTTTACCTTTTTCCATCGCAGTTGTAACTTTCAATTCTGAAGGAACTACAAAGTAAACATTGTGCGAGAAACCTAAGCTTAAATCAAGGACATTACCATTATTGGCAGCCTTGTAACCAACACCGACGATTTCCATTTCAGCTTTATAGCCAGTGCTAACGCCGATAACCATGTTATTGATTAATGAGCGATATAAACCGTGAAGGGCTTTGTGTCTTTTTTGTTCAGTTGGTCTCTCAACTTTCAACTCGTTTTCTTCAACAGAAACAGTGATATCTTGGTCAACTTTCTGAGTGAGTGTACCCTTTGGTCCTTTTACAGTAACAACATTTTGTGCATCTACTGAAATACTTACTCCACTTGGAAGGGCAACTGGTTTTTTACCAATTCTTGACATTTTATTGAATAGTTTAAGGCTTCAAAACACTTTCGTTGGCACGAGTTATTAGGAGCGGTCAACAAATTATTTACTTGAGTGAAGACATTAAGGTGTATTGAATACACATAAGGTCAATGATAAGCATCGTATTAATATACGTAGCACAATACTTCACCACCTACTTTCAAGGCACGAGCTTCTTTATCAGTCATTACACCTTTCGATGTAGAAACGATAGCAATACCCAAACCATTTAATACACGTGGAATATCAGTTGTACCAGCATATTTACGTAAACCTGGTTTTGAAACTCTTTTCAATTCTACGATTGCAGATTGTTTCGTAACTGGATTGTACTTCAATGCAATTTTGATTACTCCTTGAGGAGCAACTTCTTCGAATTTATAACTTTGAATAAAGCCTTTATCGTAAAGTACTTGAGTAATCGCTTTTTTGATGTTCGAAGCAGGAATTTCTACCACTCTATGACGTGCCTTGATGGCATTTCTGATTCTGGTAAGGAAGTCTGCTATTGGATCCGTTGTAATCATTTTTGATATTTAATTTTGGATACCTAAGCCAGCGTTAAGCAGTATCGTGAGCACGACTTTCTTAACTGGGCTGCAAAATTAGAAAATGTTTTTTAGAAAAAGTAATTATTGAGCAAGTAATTATCAAGAAGAATAAATATTCTTTATAAAGTTATAAAACAACTTTAAATATTTACATCGAAATAAGTACTTTTACAATATTACCAAGATGCTTTTGTAACTCCTGGGATTAATCCTTTACTTGCCATTTCACGGAAAGTAACACGATTGATACCGAACTTACGCATATATCCTCTCGGACGGCCTGTCAATTGACAACGATTGTGTAAACGTACAGGTGAAGCGTTGCGAGGTAGTTTGTCTAAGCCAATTAGGTCGCCTGCTTCTTTCAAAGCAGCACGCTTTGCAGCGTATTTAGCAACACAAGCTGCTTTTTTTCTATCTCTTGCTTTTATTGATTCTTTTGCCATTGTATGACTGAATTATAAATATCGAAATCTTAATATTATTTCTTGATGCTTGCAAAAGGCATTCCCATTGCTTTTAATAATTCGTATGCTTCAGCATCTGTTCCTGCTGTGGTAACGAATGTAATATCCATACCTTGAATCTTAGAGATTTTATCAATCGAGATTTCAGGGAAGATGATTTGCTCCTTCACACCGAAGGTATAGTTTCCACGTCCGTCAAAGCCTTTATCGCTAATACCTTTGAAGTCACGTACACGTGGAAGAGCAATGGCAGTCAAACGGTCTAAGAATTCGTACATTTTATCACCACGTAAAGTTACTTTTACACCGATTGGCATATTTTCACGTAGTTTAAAGTTTGATACGGCTTTCTTTGAAAGTGTAGCTACTGCTTTTTGACCAGTAATTGTAGTGATTTCTTCCAAACTACTGTCAATTAATTTCTTGTCCCCAGTTGCAGCTCCAACCCCACGGTTCACTACAATCTTTTTCAATGCTGGAACTTGCATCACTGATTTGTATCCAAACTTTTCTTTCAAAGCAGGAACAATCTCTTTGGTGTATTTGTCTCTTAAACGTGCCATTAGATTTTTAATAGGAGGATTTCCGACCCTCATATTTATTGATAAAAGCTTCGGCAGAAGCTAATGCCAAATGGTAATTGATTAAATGAATTTTCCAGTTTCCTTAGAAAATCTTTGTAACTTTCCTTTGTCGTTTTCTTTACGACCAGTACGTGTTGGTTTACCAGTAGCTGGATCAACTAACATAACGTTACTGATGTGAATAGGGGCTGCAAACTCACGGATTTCGCCTTGAGGAGATTGAGCAGAAGGTTTTACGTGTTTTTTCATGATGTTTACACCATCAACAACTACACGTTGTTTTGATGTAATCACTTCACTGATTACGCCACGCTTTCCTTTAGCATTGCCTGCAATCACTTCAACAGTATCGCCAGTGCGAACGTGTTGTTTCTGCTGCTTATTGAATTTTCTTTCCATTACTTTGAATTTGAAAATTTGGAAATTTTAGAATTTGAAAATAGTTTGGCTTACACCACTTATCATTCAAATTAAAGAACTTCTGGAGCCAAAGAAACGATTTTCATGAATTGTTTCTCACGCAATTCGCGAGCAACAGGTCCGAAAATACGAGTGCCACGTGGCTCATCTTGATTGTTTAATAATACGACTGCGTTGTCTTCAAAACGAATGTAAGTACCATCTTTGCGACGAACTTCCTTAGTAGTTCTCACAACAACAGCCTTTGATACAGTTCCTTTCTTCATGTTTGAAGATGAAAGGGCTGATTTCACCGTTACGACAACTTTATCACCGATTGATGCATAACGTTTACGTGTGCCACCCAATACACGGATAACAAGCACTTCTTTTGCACCACTGTTGTCGGCAACACCTGCTCTTGATTCTTGCTGTAACATTGTCTTATGAATAGTTAAGACCCCTAAGTCGGATTCGACCCTGCTCAAGGGGTAATTTGGTTAATAGCTTTCTCCAGCTAAGGAGAACAAAATTGGGGCTATTATTTCGCTTTTTCTACGATTTCTACTAATCTCCAATTTTTGTTTTTGCTCAATGGACGAGTCTCCTGAATTTTAACGGTATCACCGATACCAACTTCATTGTTCTCGTCATGGAACATAAACTTCTTGGTTTTGAGCATAAACTTTCCGTACTTCGGATGTTTCAATTTACGAACCACAGCTACAACACCTGATTTATCCATCTTGTTGCTTACTACCGTTCCGATACGCTCTTTTCTGAGATTTCTTTCCATTGTTCAGATACTTGATATCCTGCTGTTAACAGGGATTGCTATAATTTATCTTGCGTTCAATTCAGTCAACAATTGAGCTATCAATCTACGAGACTGACGAATACGCATCGGATTTTCGATGGGTGTAATGGCGTGAGCAAACTGTAATTTCAAGATTCTATCTTTCTCAACAGCGATATTTTGCTCTAACTGCTCAAGTGACAATGCTTTGATTTCTGACTGTTTCATTTTATTATTTGAACTTAACTGAGTCAGGAATTAGGAATTAGGAATTAGGAATTTATACCTTCGACCGCATTCAAAACTCAGCACTCAGAACTATTGTTATTATTCAGCTCCTTCTTGATAGTCTCTACGAACTATAAATTTTGTTTGAACTGGAAGTTTTTGAGCAGCTAAACGTAATGCTTCTGTTGCTACTTCTACTGGTACTCCAGTTGCTTCGAATAAAATTGTACCTGGTTTAACACTGGCTACCCAATATTCAGGTGCACCTTTACCCTTACCCATACGTACCTCGAGAGGTTTTTTAGTGATTGGCTTGTCTGGAAAAATACGAATCCACACTTGACCTTCACGTTTCATTGCACGGGTAACACCGATACGTGCTGCTTCAATCTGGCGAGAGGTAATGAAACCTGGCTCTAAAGATTTGATAGCGAATGTTCCGAAAGCTATCTCGTGTCCACGAGTGGCGAGACCTTTAATTCTGCCTTTTTGTTGCTTACGAAATTTGGTTCTTCTTGGTTGTAACATGACGATGTTATATTTTCAGCACTGAGTGCTTAGTTTCAAGTTAAATTTTCCTAAAGTTTCAATGAATACACCAAAAGTTTTCGAGAAGTAAACTTGAAACTAAGTTAGGTGCTTATCTCTTATTTGGACCTGTACCTCTATTGTTATTATTGTTGCGATTGCCACCAGCACCACCACCACGGTTATTACTGTTGTTACGGCCACCACCTCTGTTGTCATCACGACCACCACCTCTGCGGTCGTCACGGCCTCCGCCTCTGCGGTCATCACGACCACCACGTCCGCCAGCTTGTGCTTCTGCACCACCTCTCTCGTTATTTGATTGAGAAGTACCACCACCTGCTGGAGTCAAGTCACGCTTACCGTAAACTTCACCTTTGAAAATCCATACTTTAATACCGATTTTTCCGTACACAGTAAGGGCTTCAGAGATAGCATAGTCGATGTCTGCACGAAGTGTATGCAAAGGAATACGTCCTTCTTTGTACATTTCGTTACGTGCCATCTCAGCTCCTGCTAAACGACCACCTAACTTTACTTTGATACCTTGTGCACCTACACGAACCGCAGCTTGGATAGCTTGTTTCATGGCACGACGGTAAGAAATACGAGCTTCGAGTTGTTGAGCGATTGATTCACCCACTAATTTAGCGTCGAGTTCTGGACGTTTGATTTCGTAGATATTAATCTGAACATCTTTGCCCGTTAATTTTTTAAGCTCCTCCTTGATTTTATCAACCTCATTTCCACCTTTACCGATAACAACACCTGGACGGGCTGTATGGATTGTAAGTGTAATGCGTTTTAAAGTACGCTCGATAACTACTTTCGAGATAGCACCTTTTGGAATACGAGCTGAAACGTATTTACGGATTTCTTGGTCTTCAACTAATTTCTCAGCGAAAGTTTTTCCACCATACCAGTTAGAATCCCATCCTCTGATATAACCAAGTCTTAGACCTACCGGATTTACTTTTTGTCCCATTGGTAATTTACTTTATTAAGCAATACGAGTAGTGTATCGTTTGCTATTTGATTTAATTAATTTGCACTATCAACTACAATTGTAAGATGGTGAGAACGCTTACGAACACGGTATCCACGTCCTTGTGGAGCTGGTCTCATGCGTTTCAACATACGTCCACCATCAACGAAAATTGACTTTACGTACAATTCTGCGTCTTCGATTTTCAAGTCTTCATTCTTTTGTTGCCAGTTAGCAACTGCCGATAATAAGACTTTCTTAACCACTGGTGCGGCGTGTTGTGGCTGAAAGCTCAAAATGCCTAAAGCCTGACTTACCTTTTTCCCTCTAATAAGGTCAATCACTAATCTTGCCTTACGAGGCGAGGTAGGGTAATCATTAAGTTTTGCTACTGCTTCCATTATTCTTGAAATGTAGAATTATGAATTTAGAATTAAGAATTAAGAGTTAAGAATTATGTTTACATTTCGGTATTCACACTTCATTTTACATTCTACATTCTTCATTCTTCATTCTTCATTGTAATTATTATCTTTTACCTTTATCTTTTTTTGCTACGTGACCACGGAAGTTACGAGTTGGTGAAAACTCACCAAGTTTGTGTCCTACCATGTTATCAGTTACATAAACAGGAATAAATTTATTTCCGTTATGTACTGCGAAGGTGTGCCCGATAAAATCTGGAGAAATCATTGAGCGACGTGACCACGTTTTGATAACTGACTTTTTGCCTGAGTTATTCATATCAACAACTTTCTTGTCGAGGCGAAAATCAATGTATGGTCCTTTTTTAAGTGAACGTGCCATTTTTTATTATTCTGAGCGATTTCTCGCTACGGTTAAGTTTTGAACTCTCTGTCTATTTCTAAATCAAAAAGCCATTAAACTGCTTGATTATTATTTATTTCTTCTTGAAATGATAAGCTTCGATGAAGGCTTTGTCGTATCACGAGTTTTCTTACCTTTCGCTAATAAACCGTTACGTGAACGTGGGTGACCACCTGACGAACGGCCTTCACCACCTCCCATAGGGTGGTCAACTGGGTTCATTGCAACACCTCTTACTCTTGGACGAACCCCTAACCAACGTTTACGACCTGCTTTTCCAAGCGTTACGTTCATGTGGTCTGCGTTTGATACTGTTCCTACTGTAGCAACACAAGTAGCAAGTATCATTCTCATTTCACCAGATGGCATTTTTAAAGTAACATATTTGCTATCTTTTGCTAATACCTGAGCGTAAGCTCCAGCACTACGTGCCATCTGAGCACCTTTACCTGGTTGTAATTCGATGTTGTGAATGATTGTACCAAGTGGCATATTTCCTACTGGAAGTGAGTTACCAACCTCTGGTGCAACATTTGAACCTGCGATGATAGTTTGTCCAACTTTCAATCCTTGAGGAGCAATGATGTATGCTTTCTCACCGTCAGTGTACTGAACCAAAGCAATACGTGCTGTACGATTTGGGTCATACTCAATAGTTTTTACTTCAGCAGAAATATCTACTTTATTTCTTTTGAAATCAATCAAACGATATCTACGTTTGTGTCCACCACCAATATAACGTGCAGTACGGTGACCTTCGCTATTTCTACCACCAGTTTTCTTGATAGTAGTGGTTAGGCTTTTCTCTGGCTTACTTGCTGTAATGTCTGAAAAATCAGGAGCAATTCTATGACGTTGGCCAGGTGTGTTTGGTTTTAATTTTTTGATACCCATTGTTACTTAATCTTTTGCAGCCGAAGGCTATACTTTAATTTAGTAAATTGTGTAATACTTGGCTACTTTTAGCACTTATTACAAATTTTCGTAGAAATCGATTAAATCACCATCTTTCAATGTTACTACTGCTTTCTTGAAAGTAGAAGTCATACCTGATGATGCTCTGCTACGAGTCATTCTCGATTTCTTTTTGCCGATTTGGCGAACAGTGTTTACGTCTGTTACAGTAACACCGTACATTTTTTCGACAGCTTTTGCGATTTCGATTTTGTTCGCATTCAACTCAACCTCAAACACAAATTTACCTGTTGTAGTAAGTTTTTGTGATTTTTCGGTAACGATTGGTCTTTTGAGTACGCTCATTTTTGTATTATTTATAAGCTGCAATGCAACTATAAGTCTTAATTCAATATTGTTTCAATTTTCGACAATGCACCTTCGCTAATTAAAACTTTGTCAGCGTTAATTAAATCGTAAGTACTTACTTCATCAACACTTATTACCTTAGTTTTAGGAATGTTACGTGCTGACAAATATACATTACTGTCATAATCACCTATGATAAACAAGGTTTTAGTGCCAGTTAAAGAAAGTGCGTTGAGGAATGACAAATATGATTTTGTCTTTGGTGCTTCGAAAGTAAAGTTTTCAATGATTGAAATATTGCTTTCTGCTGCTCTTGAAGAAAGTACTGACTTACGAGCCAACACTTTGATTTTTTTGTTGAGTTTGAAATCGTAATCACGTGGAACTGGTCCGAATACACGACCACCACCTACGAAAGTTGGAGATTTGGTAGAACCGTGACGAGCACCTCCTGAACCTTTTTGACGAACGATTTTCTTAGTAGAACGAGCGATTTCAGCTCTTTGCTTCGCTTTGTGCGTTCCTTGACGTTGGTTAGCCAAATAATGTTTTACATCTAAGTAAACTACGTGTTGGTTTGGCTCAATTCCGAAAACACCGTCAGCTAATGTAGCTACACGACCTGTGTCTTTTCCGTCTTTGCTTAATACTGGTAAATTCATTTGATTATTACTGTATTTTTTCGATGTCGTTCAGTTTCGACCTAAATAGCTTCTGCCCTAAGGAAGCTTTTTCTATAACACCCCTTTAAAGGGCCGGGGGTTATCTTATTTATGTAATGTAATGTAAGAATTTTTCGCTCCTGGGATTGAACCATTCACTACGATAAGGTTTTGCTCTGTAAGTACTTTTAATACTTTCAAGTTTTGGATTGTAGTACGAGTATTTCCCATACGACCACCCATACGAACACCTTTGAATACACGTGATGGGAACGAACAAGCACCAATCGAACCTGGGTGACGACCTCTGTTGTGCTGACCGTGTGTTTGACCACCTACCCCTGCAAATCCGTGACGCTTAACAACCCCTTGAAAACCACGTCCTTTAGAGTTTCCAGTCACGTCCAAGAAATCTCCTTCTGCAAAAACATCTTCTACACGAATTGTTTCGCCAAGGTTATATTCTTTTTCGAATTCTTTGAATTCTACTAATTTACGCTTAGGTGTTGTACCTGCTTTCTTAAAATGACCTACAAGCGAGCGGCTTGTATTTTTTTCTTTCTTTTCGCCGTAACCTAACTGAATAGCTGTGTAGCCATCTTTATCTTCCGTACGAACTTGAGTAACAACGCATGGGCCTGCTTCAATCAAAGTACATGGTACTGCTTGACCTTCTGCGTTGAAGATAGTTGTCATTCCAACCTTCTTTCCAATAATTCCAGACATGGTATTTTACGCTTTATTTTGCTAATTTAACCTAAACTTTCATCTTTTCGCCAGTTCAACGTAAACTGGGGTGCAAAATTCGTGAAAATAATGCACGATTACAAGTTAAAGCCAATAATTTATTTACTTTTTTCAGAGGTTGGCCACTGCCAACTTAAACTTTGCATTGCAAACCGCATGGGTAAGGACCAAATAGGTGCAGGACAATTCCTTGTTACCTTGCAATGATTCCTGTAAATGTTCAAAAGCTTTCGGAGACCGTTTCAAATGAGTGTTAGAGACAAGCTCTGTGACTCAACAGGTCAATAGTCAAACTGGTTTCCCGCATGAGCTGAGACTTCATTTGACCAGAGAAGAATACTCCGTTTCTTAATGAGAGTGCAAAGGTAGAAGTTTTATTTTTTAGATACAACTTTTATAAAGAAATATTTTGTATTTATTTCAACTTCACCGTCCAAACCTCAAATTTGGTTTTATTTGGGTTATATATGTATAATTTATTGTAGGCTTCGGCATACGAAAGTGCGGGTAATGCACTGGCAGGTAAGGGTTTATCGCCGATTGTTTTTCCTTTTAGGTCGAAAAAGGTATTGTTTTTACCGTCAAAAATTGAAATCACACGGAGGTCATTTCCTAAATCAAAATACTTCAATTGAGATTTCATGAAGTTTGTGCTTTCGATTTTTATCACCGATGCTCCTTGTTTATTGAAAATTACCATCGAAGTTGGTGTACGACGCACCACTAACCAATCTTTGCGGTTTTGGTCAAACAATAATTCAAATACAGTTCCTTTATCTGGACGCTCCAACTGAATATTGGCGTCGATTATGCTATTGCCAAGCATATCTACTTTCTTGATTTCTCCGATTTCAGAAAGCAAAGTAATTACAGAGTTTTTATTATTATCTTCTTCTACAATCATTCCGATTGGTCGGGCCGTGAGCGGTACTTTAGGAAAACCACTCAGATTTGGACCTTGTTCGTAAAATACATTGAGTGTGCCATCTTTTTGAAGGACCGCCAAATAAGCATTGTTTTTATACTTAACTGGCTGAATCTGAACTATGCTGCCGAGTTGAGTAGGTGTTTTAATCTTGCTAACTTTTTGCGTTTCTTCATTAATTATATATATCGCCCCCGAAGCATCAACAACATAGATTTTAGTTTCGTTGGTGGCTAAGGCTTTCACTCCACCATCAAGCGATAATTCGGGCGAACTGGCTACAATCCCTTTTGTATTATCTCGACTCAAAACCACTAAATCGCTTGGGGTGGTGGTCAGATAATGCAAAAGTCCATCTTGAAAATAATCGGTTGGCAATAAATAATTTGTGTTTATTGCCTGACCCAACGGAATAGCATTGATTTCTTTGGCAGTATTTGATAATAATTTCAGTTGACTATCGGCCTGCTGAACAATAATTTCATCCGCAGCATTGACTGGATTCTTTATTATTGTAGGAACACCAGCCAATGGACTATTGATAACCAAACTGTCTTGCAAAAACAATTTATTGACAACAGCCGCTTTTTGAGTCTGTGGGACTTTTTCTATCAGAAACTTTGTACCAAACGTACTATTAATCACAAAGTTTTCGATGGCCATGAAGCGTAAATCTTTCACTCTGACTTCATGTTTGAGTGTTGAGGCTTGCCATTTTTTGGGTAACGAATAATAAATATTATTCCATACTCTCTGCGGGCTAATGATAGCTGTTACTTGTGACTGTGGACTAAGTTTGGCAATAAAATCTCTGTAAATACTTGATTTTGCCCAAGTTTGACCTGTGTTGAGGTTATTGAGATATTCTCGCATAGCATCGTCATCGCTTGCCAGAATGATATAATCATCTTTTTGAGTGTAGTAGCAGTCAGAAAAACCTTTAAAAACCGAACCAAACAACATGGCGGGCAATTGGCTTACATCAATTTTTCTTACGTAGTTATTGAGGTACGTAAAAGGCTGAGATTTGAAATAGCTGGAGATTTTCTCGGCATCAGTAGCAAAATCATCAAATAAATTAAGAGCTTCGGCCGAATCTTCGGTTTTGATGAGTAGGATTTTCTTCGATGGTTCGTCTGACGAGGTTTCCATTTCACACATAACAACTTCATCTTTCAGAATCGAATACAAGCTATTAAGATTGGAATTCAGCAAGCGATTCACACTATCTTTTTCGGCCATGAGTTCTGGTTCTTGGTTTTTCATGTAAGTATTAAACTCTTGTGCTAACAAAAGCTTATTCTTGAAACTCAGACGAATGGTGATAGCGGTATTTTCGGGAATTAGTCCCGTACATGCAAATGGCTGTGGTTTTTGACGGGCAAAAATCCCCAAAAAAGGAATGGCATTTGTACCTTTTGAGTAAATGTAGGCCGAAATAATATTAGGCAGTTTTTGTTTCTCGAAAACAATATCAGGATTGCGTGGCGTGATATTTCCGAAAAACTCAATCAGATTAGGCGATAATTGCGACGGAAGAATATCAGCCACATCTTGCAAACTCTTGCTTTTGAAATAAATATGGGCAGTTCCTTTTCGAGATTCTTTGAATGGTACTCGCTCGATTGATACACCTGACTTTATTCGATTAGCTACTTCTTCGAGTAGTACTTTCGAACCGCTACAAATCAAAAAATCATCATGCACAAAAAAATTGAATAGTGAACGGCTATTTATATCATATAATTCGTTGATACGCAGACCTTTATAATTGCGTCCGTAAACTTTTCGTTTGGTAGCATCTGGTACTAAAAGATTATTCAAGAAAGATTCATCGCCAAAAGTACCCGCTGGAATATAGATAATGTATTCAAGATTTTTCTTGTTTTCTCGGTGAAGCGAATAAGTGATAAGTTTCTTTTCAAAGAACTTTTTAGCAATTTCTTGGTTATCAATATTTTCGCCTATCTTTTTTAGTTGAGCCAAAGCATCATAAAAAAAAGGAATATCGGCAAGCTGAGTTGGGTCAGTTTTGGAATAAAGGGATTGTTGGATTTCGGAACTTTCGACAACCAAAAAAGCACTGTCTGGCACAAAATTCCATGCATCTTTACGTGGAGCGAACCAAATTTGATAGGCAATAAATAAAGCAACCACCAATAAGATTGCGTTGAGATACCACAGAGTTTTTGCTTTTAACATATTTCAGAGGTCGAAAGTACAGAGCCGAAAGTCGATCGTTTCAAATAAATTATCGACTGTTTAGTCACAATTACTGATTTTAGGATTTTAGTTGGTAGATTTGCAAAAATAAGCAATTAAAACCACGATTAAAAGATTTACAGGATTTGTAAGATTGATTAATCAAAGATTAGAAAAGATTTCTTTTACTACAATAAATGATTCAATTAGAAACAATTTGTGCGTTATCAACCCCACAGGGTATCGGAGCGATTGGCGTTATTCGTGTTTCGGGCGAGCGTACATTTGAGATTGTCAATAAAATTTTCAAGGGTAAAGACCTCACAAAAGTAGATTCGCATACGATACATTTCGGTACGATTCGAGATGGCGGCGTAATTGTCGATGAGGTTTTGGTAGCGGTTTTTAAAACTCCCAAAAGTTTTACTAAAGAGGATGTCGTAGAAATTTCGTGCCACGGTAGCGACTATATAATAAGGTATATTCTGAAACTTCTGCTCCAAAACGGTTGCCGAATGGCACAAGCAGGAGAATTTACGCAACGTGCTTTCTTGAATGGTCAGTTTGATTTAGTACAAGCCGAAGCCGTTGCTGATTTAATTGCCGCTGACTCAGAAGCAGCCCATAAAACTGCCATGAACTTGATGCGTGGAGGTTTCTCAAACCAACTGAAGGCATTGCGTGAAGAACTGATTCATTTTGCGAGTTTGGTTGAATTGGAGTTAGATTTTGGCGAAGAAGACGTTGAATTTGCCGAAAGAGACGATTTAAAATCCTTAATATTGAAAATTCAAAATTTTCTGAAAAATTTAATAGACTCTTTTGATGCTGGGAATGTAATAAAAGAAGGTCTTCCTGTGGCGATAATCGGTCCACCCAATGCTGGAAAATCGACGTTATTGAATATCTTGCTCAATGAAGAAAAAGCGATTGTAACTGAAATTGCAGGTACAACTCGTGATGTGATTGAAGATGTATTGTTTATTGATGGCATAAAATTCAGATTTATTGACACCGCAGGAATCAGAGAAACAAAAGATGTTGTAGAATCTATTGGCATCGAACGCTCGAAAGATGCCATGCGAAGAGCAGAAATTGTACTTTTGCTTTCGGATAGTCAAGATTCAAATGAAGATTTTATTTCGGAATTTGATGAGGATAAAATTATTCGAGTGAGAAATAAGATTGATTTGGTCGAGAAAGCAGAAAATGTAGAAAGTTTAGCAATATCCGCCAAAAACAACATCGGCATTGATGAACTCAAAGCAGCAATTGTAGCAAAAGCAAAAACAAAAAAGCAAGCCGATACGATGCTCACGAATTTACGCCACTATGAACACCTCGTCAAAGCCA
Organism: Emticicia sp. W12TSBA100-4; assembly: GCF_040253585.1. NCBI lineage: Bacteria > Pseudomonadati > Bacteroidota > Cytophagia > Cytophagales > Leadbetterellaceae > Emticicia > Emticicia sp. W12TSBA100-4. Next base: position 32,585 of record NZ_JBELAU010000001.1, on the reverse strand, counting down.
ACGAAGCATTGAGTGAAGTATTGAATGGTTTAGATTTAGGCATAACGGGTGACTTTTTAGCACAAGATATTCGTCTTTCGTTGCATCATCTCGGTGAGATTACAGGAGCTATCTCTTCCGATGATTTATTAGCCAATATTTTTAGTAAGTTTTGTATCGGAAAGTGACATGCGTCATAGCATACAAAATTTTCATCGTAAATATTTACGATTATTTTAATCGTTATTTTGCCTAACCAAACAAATGAGTTTTTCTGAACAGATATTCGAAAAAATAAAAGAATTTGCTTCTCCAAAAGAAATTAGTTGGATTGAAGCCAAAAGTACTGGCAGTTTACAGTCTTTACAAACTGCCTTTGTAGCAACACCACGATTTATCAGTAAAACGACCATTGAATCTGCTGATTCTATCAATAATGTTGACATCAACAATTGGGCACTGGACAGATTAGTGCGGGTTTACTTCCTCACAAAATTTGATGGTTCGGACAAAGAAACCTACACGAAAGCCCTTGACACATTATTTGAAACCGCTGAAAATAATGAAGCAGTTGCTTTAATATCTGCCCTACCCTTTTTGGCATTTTCTGATTATTGGATGTTGCGTGCTACTGATGCTGTGCGGTCAAATATCGGTTTAGTTTTTGATGCTATTGCCTTTCAAAACCCCTATCCAATGCAATATTTCTCTGAACTGGCTTGGAATCAACTGGTTTTAAAGTGCATTTTCAATGATAAATCTATTCACCGAATTCAAGGTTTAAACGAACGAGCTAATCAAGAACTGGCTAATTCGATTTCATATTTAGCACATGAACGTTGGGCTGCTGGTCGCACGATTCCTGCTCAGGCTTGGCGATTGGTTAGTAAATTTATGAATGAAGCAATTTTTGAAGATATTTGTACCCTATTTGTATCTCAAAATCAAAATGACCAAATAGCGGCGACTTTGGTTTGTATCGAAACTGATTTTTCAGCGGCCAAAGAAGAACTAAAAAAACACCAAGAATTACAAAACGAAACTTTTAGCTGGTCAATGCTTGAGGTTTAGAAACGGAGTATTAACAACAATAGAGTCAATAAAATGTGTCAAAAACATTCTGAAATATCACAAAATCCTTCGCACTTTGAAGGCACAGCTGAAGAACTCGTAACATCAAAAACTGTACAGGCGAATTATGCTGATTATACAAAAGGCATGAGGTTCTTCGACCCACATATTCACATGACCTCCCGAACCACCGACGATTACACTGCTTTGATTGATGCAGGTGTGGTAGCCATTATTGAACCTGCTTTTTGGCTGGGTCAACCACGCACAGGTTTGGCTTCTTTCAAAGATTATTTTAGCAGTTTGGTTGGCTGGGAACGTTTTCGTTCATCACAGTTTGGAATCAAGCATTACTGTACGATTGGCTTAAACTCTCGTGAAGCTAATAATGAGGCTTTAGCAGAGCAAGTAATGGAAATTTTACCTTTGTTTTTGTACAAAGAAGGCGTAGTTGGCGTAGGAGAAATTGGTTTCGACGACCAAACCGCCGCCGAAGAAAAATACTATCGTTTACAGCTCGAATTATCAAAAGAGGCGGGTTTGCCAGTGCAAGTTCATACGCCACACCGAGATAAAAAGAAAGGAACTGAATTGAGTATGGCCATTGCTCTCGAACACGGCATTGACCCAAGCATGGTAATTATCGACCATAATAATGAAGAAACCGTAGAAAGTGTGCTTGAAAAAGGTTTTTGGGCAGCATTTACGATTTATCCATTTACCAAAATGGGTAATGAGCGTATGGTTGAAATCGTAAAAAATTATGGTTCAGAAAGAATTATGGTCAATTCAGCAGCTGACTGGGGTATCAGCGATCCTTTAGCTGTGCCAAAAACAGCAGCTTTAATGAAAATAAAAGGAATTTCTGACGAAGATATTCGCTTAGTAACGTACCAAAATGCCATTGATGCTTTTGCCCAAAGCGGACAAATCAATGTAGCTGATTTTGAGACACCACAGATAATTGACCAAAGCCTCAAATTCAATGGAAATACGGTTTTGCGTGGTGGCCAAATACCGAGAGTGGATAAAAACTCGTTGATAATTAGTTAATTACTCAATATTTCGCCCATTAAAATGGGCGACTAAGGGAACAATTGAAGGTTACTCCACTTTAGCGGCTTAAGTCGCTAAATATACTTTAACGTAAATCCGTTGTTCCTTTAAACAGTGAGGGTGCGACCCTTCGCTTTATTCACTGAACAGAATATCAAAAATCAAATTACGACCTTGAACCTAAAAGCCTACATACAACTTACCCGACCAGCCAATATTATCACAGCTATTGCTGATATTTTGGCCGGCGTTGCTATTGCTACCTTCTCATTTTCGATTGAAGAGATAAACCCAACAAAAGTTGTCTTTTTGTGCCTTTCTACTATTGGTTTGTACGGTGGAGGCATTGTCTTTAATGATATTTTTGATTTAGAACTGGATAAAATCGAGCGTCCAGAGAGAGTTATTCCGAGTGGAAAGGTAAGCAAAAATAATGCAATCATTATCGGCGTTTTGTTATTATTATTAGGCGTCTTTGCAGCACTGGCTAATAGTTTAGCAAGTAGCTTTATTGCCTTATCAGTAGCCGTTTGTGCTTTGATTTATGATAAATATGGCAAACATCATTCGTTTCTGGGTCCAATCAATATGGGACTTTGCCGAGGTGGAAATTTGATTTTGGGAATGAGCATCATCGAGGCAGCTATTCCACAATGGTGGTGGCTCGGACTTTTACCAGTTTGCTACATTGCCGCCATCACGATGATTAGCAGAGGCGAAGTACACGGCGGAAATAAGAACACACTATATTTTGCGGCATTTTTATACGTTTTGGTCAGCACTTTTCAGTTGTTTATCTCTTTTAATTTAGGAAATCTACTAATTACATCAGGATTCGTAATTTTGCATATTTATTTGATATTCAAACCTTTAATTACGGCAATTTCAAATCCAATTGGGCCAAATATCGGTAAAGCCGTGAAAGCAGGAGTACTTTCGCTCATCGTCATGGATGCCGCATGGGTGAGTGTTTCGGGCAACATTTTTCTTGCTATCGCAGTTTTATCTTTATTACCGATTTCGATGAAGTTGGCAAAAGTTTTTGCAGTAACTTAATTAGAAGTAAAATGACGATTTACGAATGTTGAATGACGAATTTTCTCAAAAATTCACATATTTCGAAAATATATTTTTAGTTAAGCATAAAAACCAAATTTGTAGTTTACATTTTTTCTAAATTTATTTCGGGACAAAACAATTCGTAAATCGTAATCGCTACAGCGAACCGTTCGTCAATCGTAAATTCTATAACCCAATATAATGAACCTTATTCAACAAGCCTTTCAAGTTCCGTATTCATTTAATATTGTTTTTACGAAAGGGCTTTTTTCAGCTGATAATCAAAAGTTTAGTGATTTCCTGACCAATTTTGGTGATACTCGTTTTCAAAAGAAAATTTTGTTTTTAATTGATGCAGGAGTAGCCGAAAACCATCCTTCATTGGCAAGTTCTATTCAATCTTACTTCAAAAATCACCCTAATATTATTTTAGTTGATGAAATCTTAGTAATGCCAGGTGGCGAAATCGTAAAAAACGACACGCAGTATTTAGACCAAACACTTTTGGCCATCAATAAGTACGGCATCGACCGCCATTCGTTTGTGGCAGCCATCGGTGGAGGAGCATTTTTGGACATGGTTGGCTATGCCTCAACGATTGCTCACCGAGGCGTAAAACACATCAGAATCCCGACTACGGTTCTTTCGCAAAATGATTCAGGTGTTGGTGTAAAAAATGGAGTTAATTTCTTAGGAAAGAAAAACTTTCTCGGCACATTTTCTCCACCCGTTGCGGTTTTCAATGATTCTGACTTCTTGACCTCGCTTTCTGAACGTGATTGGCGATCGGGAATTTCGGAAGCGGTAAAAGTGGCCTTAATAAAAGATTTACCATTTTTTGAATGGCTCGAAGCTAACGCTCATGCAATGGCAAACCGTGATATGGAAGTAATGCACGAACAAATTTTCCGTTCGGCAGCACTGCATACTAATCATATTTCGAGTGGCGACCCATTTGAAATGGGTTCAGCTCGACCGCTGGATTTTGGACACTGGGCAGCTCATAAATTGGAGTATTTGACCAATTTCGAGATTCGCCACGGTGAAGCGGTTGCCATCGGAATTGCTCTTGATTCGATCTATTCGCAACTTTTAGGTCTTATTTCACAAGAAGAAGTAAACAGAATCATTCATTTGCTCAAAAATCTTGGTTTCAAGCTTTACCACGAAAGACTCGGTGAGAACGACAAATTAAATTTGTGGGAAGGGCTAAATGAATTTAGGGAACACTTAGGCGGACAACTTACTATCACGATTTTAGAAAAGTTGGGCAAAGGCCGAGAAATCCACGAAGTAGATTTTGAGCTAATGAAACAGGCAGTGGATGAATTGAAAGTGACTCTTGATTAACATACATTTACCACGGAGGCACGGATTTCATAGATTTACTTAGAGACACATCCGTGAAAATCAGTGTAATCCGTGCCTCTGTGGTTATCTTAAAATTATTAACAAAATGCAAACCCCATACGGACACCTCTCTTATTGTAGCAATATTCACCCTGGCGAAGAATGGGCAGCTCATTTTTCGGTACTTCAAAGCAGTATTCCTGAAATAAAAGCGGCCGTTTGTCCGAACAAAAAGATGGGTATTGGCCTACGACTGGCTAATCAAGCGAGCATTGATTTATCGGAAAAATCTAATTTTGATACTTTCAAAAACTGGCTCGAAGAAAATGACTGCTATGTTTTTACGATGAATGGTTTTCCATACGGAGGCTTTCATAATGTAGTTGTAAAAGACCAAGTTCACGCTCCCGATTGGACAACGTCTGAACGCACTAATTATACTATCAGAAGTTTTGGTTTACTGGCTCAACTTTTACCAAATCATTTGACTGAGGGCGGAATTTCTACGTCGCCTCTCTCCTACCGTTTTTGGTGGAAAACTGCCGAGTCTTTAGAGGAAGCGACTAAAATTGCTACAAGAAACATGATTTTAGTAGTAGAATCACTCATTGAAATAAAAGCTACTACAGGAAAAACACTTCATCTTGATATTGAGCCTGAGCCAGACGGAATTCTCGAAAACTCTGATGAATATATCGCTTGGTATAATAATTACTTGCTTCCAATCGGAATTGAACAACTCGTGAGCAAAGGATTTTCCAGCGAAAAAGCAGTTGAAGCCATCAAAACACATATTCAATTGTGTTTTGATGTTTGCCATTTTGCAGTAGGTTTTGAAGCACCGCAAACTGTAATTGATAAGTTAGGAATCGAGGGATTGAAAGTTGGAAAAATACAAATTAGTTCAGCACTAAAAGTTGATTTTGCGAGCGATGCCGAAGAGAAACTAAAAGTGATTGCTCAATACAACGAACCAACGTATTTGCACCAAGTGGTAGCACAGCGGAAAGATGGAAGTTTTCAGAAATTCCCAGATTTGACTGAAGCAATTGAAGGTCTTGACGAAAACATTCATTCGTGGAGAGTGCATTTCCATGTCCCATTATTTTTAGAAAACTACGGTGTATTGAGTTCTACACAATCAGATATTGTTGATACAATAAATGTTCATAAAAATAAACCCTTCACTAATCACCTCGAAATCGAAACTTATACTTGGGGTGTTTTACCTACCGAGTTCCAAGCCCCTCTCAATGAGTCGATTATTAGAGAAATAAATTGGGTGAAAGGACTTTTGTAATATTTTCGAAAATTCATTGCCGTCTGCTTTAGCTGACGGATAATAATTGAATAAATATCAAATCGGCTTTAGCCAAAACTACCTACAATTTTGGCTAAAGCCAATTTTGATTTATATCTCTCAAACCGTCAGCTAAAGCAGACGGCAATGAAAATGTAGAAATACTCAAAAATGAAAAAAACAGTAGTCATAGATATAGTTGGACTTAGCTCAAGTGTTATCGGTGAGCATACGCCATTTATTCAGCAATTCATCAATAAAAATAAGCTGACACACATCAAACCACCTTTTCCTGCTGTAACGACAACTTCACAAAGTTGTTATGTTACAGGGAAAAATCCAGATGAACATGGTATCGTGGGTAATGGCTGGTACGACCGTGAAGCCAACGAAATGAAATTTTGGAAGCAGTCGAATAAACTCGTTCGGGCTGAAAAAATTTGGGAAGCAGCCAAACGTAAAAATCCAAATTTTACAGCATCAAAGATGTTTTGGTGGTATAATATGTATTCATCAGCAGATTTTTCTGCAACGCCTCGCCCGCAATATCATTCTGATGGTAAAAAAGAGCCTGATTGCTACACCTACCCTGCTGATTTGCGAGATAAGCTGCAAGCCAAATTTGGTACTTTTCCTCTGTTTAAATTTTGGGGGCCAAATACCAGCATTGACTGTTCAAAATGGATTGCCGATGCTGCCTTAGAAGTTGACAGAGAAAATGACCCAACACTTACACTCATTTATTTACCACATTTAGATTATTGTTTACAGAAATTTGGCGTTGATTTCAATAAAATTGCCAAAGATTTGAACGAAATTGATGATTTGGTAAAAGAATTAGTAGAATATTACGAAGCAAAAAATGCCAACGTAATTCTGCTTTCCGAATACGGAATTAACAACGTAAGTAATCCAATTCACATTAATCGTATTTTGCGTGAAAATGGTTTGATTTCGGTAAGAGTTGAAAATGGACACGAACTTCTTGATGGTGGTGCTTCAAAAGCATTTGCCGCCGCCGACCATCAAATTGCCCATGTTTATATCAATGATTTAATTCAAAAAGAGCGAATAAAGGCTATTTTATCTAAGGTAGAAGGAATTGCTTTGATAATGGACGAAGCCGAGAAAAGTGAGCATAAAATCAACCACGAACGTGCAGGAGATTTAGTTTTGATGGCAAAAGCTGATAGCTGGTTTACGTACTATTATTGGTTGGATGATAAACTCGCTCCTGATTTCGCTCGTAGTGTAGATATTCATAACAAACCTGGCTACGACCCAGTTGAAATGTTTATGAATCCTAAAAATCCATTCATCAAACTACGTGCCGCTTACAAACTGGCTCGAAAACTCTTAGGTTTCAGATACCGAATGGATGTAATTCCGCTCGATGCTACGCTCATCAAAGGCTCGCACGGAACACTTGATATTGGTAAAGAGTATTATCCAGTTTTGATTAGTAATCAGACTACGTCTAATGAAATTTTGGCAACTGATGTTTATAATATCATTTGGAATAGTATTTTTGGGAAAGAATAAAACCTAATAATGCTCATGAAAAAACTTTTTTTCTTTCTATTTCTATTGACAAACCTAACGTTTGCCCAAACAAAAGAAATTACTCCCGAAATTTTAGCCCAAAAACAGTTAAATGGCTATAATGCACGTGATATTGAGGCTTTTTTAGAACCTTATGCTGATGATGTTGAGATTTATACCTTTCCGAATACTTTACGAAGTAAGGGGAAAGATGAAATGCGAAAATCTTATGATTCTTACTTCCAAAAAACACCCAATCTTCATTGTGAGATAAAAAATCGCATCATTCAAGGCAATACCGTTATTGATAAAGAATACATTACGGGTACAAGCACGCCTTTTGAAGCCGTCGCCATTTATCAGATTGAAAATAATAAGATTAAAAGGGTTTATTTTGTTAGATAACCCAAAATTTCCATGCAAAACCTCCGAACAGTAAATATTACTCGATACGTAACACCTTTGCGAGAAGGTGGTTCGTTGCCTGCCATTGTTGAGGCTGATGATGGTTTTTTATATGTACTCAAATTTCGTGGGGCAGGACAAGGTGTAAAAGCACTGATTGCCGAATTGATTGGGGGCGAACTGGCTCGTGCTTTAGGTTTAAAAATGCCCGAAATTGTCTTTGCTACGCTCGATGATTCTTTCAGTAAAACCGAACCTGACGAAGAAATCCAAGATTTATTGCAAGCGAGTGTTGGACTAAATTTAGGCGTACATTATCTTTCTGGCTCAATTACTTACGACCCAATAGTCAAGACCGTTGAACCCAAAATTGCCTCAAAAATTGTATTGCTCGACTACATTCTGACCAACGTTGACCGCACACCACGCAATACAAATATGTTGATGTGGCACAAAGAATTATGGTTGATTGATCACGGTGCTTCGCTCTATTTTCATCATTCTTGGGAAAACTGGGAAGAGCAATCTAACAGAGCATTTTTGGCCATCAAAGACCATGTTCTTTTGGCACAAGCGACTGAGATTGAGGCTGTTGTTGAAGAATTCTGTGCAACACTCACACCCAAGCTCATCGGCGATGTTGTAAACTTGATTCCTGATGAATGGTTGAGCGATTATTCGGTGCTTGATTCGCCCGACGAACGCCGCCAAGTTTATGCTCAGTTCATCGAAACACGAGTAAAAATGATAGATTCTGTAATAAAAGAGATAGAAAATGCAAGAAAATCAACTATATGAGTATGCCGTAATTAGGGTTGTGCCAAAAGTTGAGCGTGAAGAATTTCTAAACGTTGGCATTATTCTCTATTGCAAAAAACAAGGTTTTTTACAGGCAAAATATATTCTCAATAAACAACGCCTCAGTGCTTTCGGTGCAGAACTCGACTTTGAAGATTTAGAAAAATACCTACAAACTTGGGAAAAGATTTGCATCGGCGGAAAAGATGGTGGCCCAATAGGCATGTTACCAATTGCTTCACGTTTTCGCTGGCTTACTGCCACTCGAAGTACGATTGTTCAGACTTCAAAAACTCATCCAGGTTATTCTACCGATGCCTTACAAACGCTTGAATGCCTTTTTGAAGCATTGGTTCTTTGCTAAAATAATTGGAAAATAAAGTTGTTATTCAATAATAAGATTTCTAAATTAGCAATAGAAAACATTAATTGTATGGAACTCAATACACTTGAACTAAAAAATGACCTTCATACATTGGTAACAAATACCAATGACGAAGAAGTACTATTTCGTGTAAAAGAGTATTTTACAGAACTAAAAAACAAAGATGATTGGTGGCATTCGCTAACAACCGAACAAAAAAATAAGGTTGAAATTGGTACGCAACAATTAGACAATGGCTTGAAATTTTCTAATGATGAAGTGCGAATTGAGATTGATAAATTGTTGAAGCGAAAATGAATCAAGCAAAAGATATTTATTGGTCGGCATTGGCAAAAGATACTTATGCTGAACTTTTAAGGTATTTACTGGACAATTATCCTTCCGAAATTGCTATCAATCTTGATGAAAAAGTAAAAAAACTAATTGACAATCTGCAATACTTCGACCAACTTTGTCCTCCTTCAAAAGTGGTTAAAAACTATCATAAATGCGTTATCACTAAACATAACTCGCTGGTTTACAGAATCAATAATAATCAGATTGAAATCGTTGCTTTTATTGATAATAGGAGTGATTTCGCTTATTAAATCATTATCCTATGAACTCCCAAATACTTCAAGATTTAGTAAAAATACAAATGCCTTTTGGTAAATACAAAGGTCGATTAATCTGTGATTTACCCGAATATTACTTAATTTGGTATCAAAACAAAGGTTTTCCTGATGGAAAACTTGGAATGTTGTTGGCTACGATGTACGAAATTAAAGTTAATGGATTGGAATATCTTCTGAAACCACTCCGCCAAAAATAGATAAATCTTTATTCTCCAAAAGAAATTATTTAGCAAAACTCTTTGTTGTTTTTACTGTGGACTTGTTGTCTATCGACCATCGACTAAAAATAAAAATATGTCAGAAATAAAAACAGCACTCATTACGGGAGGATCAAAAGGAATTGGCTACGGTGTAGCAGAAGTACTGATAAAAGATGGCATAAAAGTAGCCATCACAAGCCGCTCAAAAGCAGCAGCCGATGAAGCCGCCGCAGAATTGAACAAAATAAAAGCAGGTTACGCCATCGGCATTGAATCAGATGTTAGAAGTTTTGATTCTCAACAAAATGCTGTAAATGAAATTATAAATACTTGGGGAAGACTCGATTATTTTATTGCGAATGCTGGCGTTGGACACTTCGCTCCTATTCAAACACTTTCTGCTGAGCAATGGCATGAAATGATTGATATTAATCTAACTGGTGTTTTTTACAGCATCAAAGCCTCTTTAGAAGCTCTGAAAGCGACAAAAGGATACTTTATTAGTATAGCAAGTTTGGCTGGTACAAACTTCTTTGCAAGTGCAAGTGGCTATAATGCCAGTAAATTTGGATTGGTTGGTTTTACGCAAGCAATTATGCTTGATTTGAGAAATGAGGGCATCAAAGTTTCTACGATTATGCCTGGTTCGGTGGCTACGCATTTCAATAATCACGAACCAAGTGAAAAAGATGCGTGGAAAATTCAGCCCGAAGATATTGGACAAATTGTTTCGGATTTAATTAAAATGCCTGCTCGTACCTTACCGAGTAAGGTTGAGGTTCGCCCGACGATGCCGAAGTAAAGTGGAAATTGGTTATTGGAAAAATGGTTACTGGTTAGTTTATTTTCAAATTTAAACTTTCATATAAATTTACAAAAAAGGTTTCTTTAACTCTAAAGAAACCTTTTTTGCTTTACTTGTCATTATTTCTGCTTATAAATTTTACCCTCTTTCATTACAAGCACCACGTTCATCATGGCCTTTGCATCTTGTAATGGGTCTCCATCAATGGCTACAATATCAGCCAGTTTACCTTTTTCGATTGAACCCAATTCATCTTTCATACCCAAAATTCCAGCATTTACGATTGTTGCCGACTTTATTGCCTCCATCATTGGCATTCCCCCCTCAACCATATACATAAATTCTTTGGCATTATAGCCGTGAGCAAAAACTCCCGCATCCGTTCCAAACGCAACTTTTACACCTGCTTTATAAGCTTTTGCAAAAGTAATGGCCGATTGTTTGCTTGTTTCCAAAATCTTAGGTACGATCAATGGGTGATAATACCCTGGAATTTTCACCGAATCTAAGGTTGATTTTCCTGCTATTATTGTTGGTACATAATAAGTGCCATATTTTTTAAATAATTCAATAGCTTCATCGTCCATAAGAGTTCCATGTTCGATAGTTGTCACACCAGAACGAATGGCACGTTTCATACCTTCCGCTCCATGTGCGTGAGCCGCTACGATAAATCCGTAATCTTTGGCAGTTGAAACAATAGCTTCAATCTCGCTTTCGGTAAACTGGGGGCCTTTTCCATTTTTTGCAACACTCAAAACACCTCCTGTTGCTGTAATTTTAATACAATCTGCCCCATCTTTATAACGTTGACGTACGGCCTGACGTCCTTCTTCGGGGCTATCCACAACTCCATCAGTTACATCATCTGGCACCGTGAATTTAGAACTAATACCATTGGTCGGGTCGCCGTGTCCACCAGTTGTAGCAATTGTTTTTCCTGAAGTAAAAATTCTCGGTCCAATCACCAAGCCTTTATTGATAGCATTTCGCAGTGAAATATTTACTCCTATTCCACCTAAGTCACGAACAGTTGTAAAACCAGCCATTAATGTGGTATTAGCGTGTTTTTGAGCTTCAAAAGCGATATCTGCCATGCCATAACTCATGCGTTTGATGTACTGGTCTTTACTGGTCTCACTTTCGATATGAACGTGCATATCAATCCAACCTGGCGTAACAGTTTTTGTTTTCATATCAACCACTTTATCACTTGCTTGTGCTGCTGTATAGCCACTTTGCACGTCAGTGATGCGGTTTTTCTCAACAATAATTGTCATTTGAGATTTTGGAGAATTACTTATTCCATCAATCAAAGTACCGCAATGAATGAGCGTGCGTTGGGCAAAGGTAGAAACCGACAAGCCAAGAGAAAGGACAAATAGGTAAGTTTTTTTCATTTAGATGTTGTTAGTTTAGGAAGAAATTAGACATTTTAATGCGTGTCTAAAAATAGTAGTTTTTTAAAAAATTTGCTACGAAAAATTACTAAAATGACTTTTCTTAAAGGCATTCAATAAAAAAGGTCTTCCTTTCATGGGAAGACCTCAATATTTGAACTATATTTTTCAGAAAATTAGTTCTTAGGCACTAAAACACCATTTGCTTCAAACGCCAGTTCGGTTTTAGGTTCAGTGATTTTTGCGATTTCGTCTTTACTCTTACCAGCATCTTCGGCGTAGTGACGAAGTTCTTCAACCGAAGTAGTTTTAGTTTTAGCATTTCCTTCAAAAACGATGGTTTTTCCTGCAATATCTTTCGGTACAAAGAATCCATAATCTTTAAAGGTTACACGCATGGTTTGTCCATCGTCCATTTTTACTTTCATCCAACAGCCTTTTACTTGGCAAACTGATTCCACTACACCAGTTACTTTGGCATCTACTGTGCCTTTTTCAGCAGCCTTTTTGGCTAATTCTGCGGTTGGAATTGCTCCGCTTGGTTTGATTTTTTCGCCAAAACTATCATATTTTTGGCCGAATGAAATGTTTACTGCGAAAATAATTGCGAAAAGTGTGATGAGTTTTTTCATTGTTGATTGTATATAATTGTTGATTTTAAAACTAATTTAATTGAGACATAAGCTCATCATAATATTTATAATTATTTGATTCCGATTCTTTGGTTTTACTATTCCATTTTAATGATGAGCCATCTGTCACAAATTTAATAATACCATTTCTTTCTACAAAGAAGTTTTTTGGATAACCATCTATACCTAAATCTTCATAGAATTTCTTAGCATCGGCAATTATTACATAACTGAGGGGATGTTTTTTAATAACTTCTTTTACCTTTTCGGTGCTTTCGGGAGCAAATGAAACGTAAATAAATTCATTGCCGTATTTCTTTTTTAAACTATCCAATTCGGGAAACTCTTGAATACAATATTTACAGGTAACACTCCAAAAATTGATGTGTATTTTTTTGCCTAATAAGTCTTTACTTGATATCAGTTTCCCATTAATATCTGAAAGAGAAAACTCAGGTAATGATTTATTTTTAAACTTTTCTCTAAACTCTTGGTCTCCAATGGTTAATAGTGGGTTTTGTCCAGATTTTATAGTTGAAATCGTAATTTTTTGTTGAGGTGTCTGAGCGAATGAAACATTTGTAACCAGAAGTAAGCTCAAAAATAAAATGTTGTGGATTTTCATAATATTAAAGTTTAATCGACCACCGTCACCCAGCCTTTACATTCGTTGCCAGTTGGAGTGGTCAGTACAAAATAATAAGTCCCTGATGCAATGCCATTTCCCCAATCGTTTTGGTAGTTTTTGGAGTTAAAAATCAATTTTCCATAACGATTATAAATGTCGAGCGTTGCATTTTTAAATCCTGTTGCAAAGTTATCATTTTTTCCATCATTATTTGGTGTAATAACGTTCGGAACTTTCCCATCGTTTTCTGGGATGTCAATATTTTTTGTGGTCGAAAGTTCGCAACCGATAGCGTTATAGGCTTTCAAAGTTACGGCATAAGTTCCGCCTTGCTGAAAACGATAATTTTCGGGAACAGCCACTCTCAACGAATCTCGATTACCCAAATCCCAAACGTAGCTTCTTGCGTTGGTCGATTTATTGGTAAAAATAAGTTGATAAGGCTTGTCGCAATCTTGGGTAATGGCATAATCAAAATCAGGTTTGAATGAATTATCGACTACAACTGTGGTTGTTCGTGTAGGTTTACAACCATCGGGATATTCACCTTTGACCGTATAAGTACTTGTCTGTGAAGGCTTTACAATAATTTGAGTCGCAACTGTATCTTTCATCCCTATGCCCGACCACGTAAATTTTGTGGCATTTCCCAATGCGGTGAGCGTAACACTTTGCCCTGCACAAATTTCTTTTCCTCCGCTTGCTTGAAAATCAATTTTATTGTCTTCCACCTTAATTGTTACATCTTTCGATACTGCACAGCCATCTTTTTCTATCAAAACCGTATATTTTGTGGTAGCTTTTGGTTTGGCAATTGGGTTGGCGATAGTAGAACTACTCAAGTCGGTTACGGGCGACCATGTAAATTTATCGCCACCTTCGGCCAAAAGTTGCACAGGCGAATCGGGACAAACCAAAGTATCTCGACCAGCTTTAGCAATGAAACCTTTCACCAAAATCTTCTTAACCGTCGAATCAGTAGTTCGGCAAGTGATTTTATTGAAAATTCGGAGTTTTACGGTGTATTCGCCTGGGTTTGTGAAATTAAAAACTACATCTTTCAAACGAGAAACTACATTTCCATTAAATTCCCACTCATACGTTTTTGCTCCAACACTCAGATTATTAAAATTGATTCTGGCTGGGCTACAAACTTCAGTAACAACTCGATTTGATTCATTTTTTATCTCAAAATCTGCTTTTAGGGCATCAATACTAAACTTGAAAGCCGCCATATTACAATTAGTGCTTTGGTGGCGTGGCTGATAGGCATTTTTTACTGGAAAAGTTGCCACCGACTGACCTTGACGTGGCAAACACGAGCAAGCTGTATGATAAATAATGCCATTTTTATCGAATCGACAGGTGCCGCCATCGAGGTGGTCGCCGACTTCCCCTTCGGGCGTTGGTGGGGCTGATGCTCCGAAAAATGTGGCATAAAGCAAAGATTTTGCTCCTTTTTCGAGAATCATAAAATAATAATTGCTTCCTGTGGTTGTCGCTTGAAAAGCATCGGAAGTCACTGGTAAGCCCGTTGTCGTGCTATTTCGGTTGAGGTTTCGCCCTACTGATGCATTTACTTTTCCGCCCCAACCCGAAAGATAAATATTTCCACAATCATTGACCAAAAAAGCAGTCGGCACGATGTCGATTTTACCAATTCCTCGACCAGTTCCTACTACGGTTGAAAAAATACTTTTACTCAAATTTTTATCAAAACAATGAACAAACTGACCGCTTTTGGCATTGCGGTAAACATCTCTCGAAACGGGATAATCACCTTGTGTTAAGCCAAATACGTAAACATTTTCTTCTTTATCTGTTTCCAGAAAGAAATTTACATCAGCTTCCGTTGTGCCTACGTATGTGAGCTGCTCTATCGCACCATCTGCACTAAACTTTGCGATAAAACCATCACCACTACCGCCATAAGTTTTGCTGTATGCTCCGTCTTTTACGGCCAAATTTGCACTAAAAGTTTGTCCCGAAACATAGACTTTTCCTGCATCAGTCACTTTTATTCCGTAGGCTGCATCGAAATTATTTCCACCCAAATACGTACTCCAAAGTAATTCTGAGCAAGTTCTATTCAATTTACAAACTACACCATCAAAACCCGCTCCTTTTACTCCTTGCGATTGTTTTACAAGCGGAAAATCAGTCGAGGCTGTGATAGACGCAAAATAAATATTGTCATCTTTATCGACCACTACTTCACCCCTAAATTCGTCACCATAATTTTTGATATTTAAGGCTCGTGTATCATTAAAACCATCGTTGGCTTTTCCACCTACGTATGTACTTCCCACCAAACTTTTGCCATCAACACTCAAAACAGTTACGAAAATATCTGTTCCTCTTTCAAAACCAATACCTGTAAAATTTGGGTCTTGGTCAGGTGCAGAAAAAGATGAGTAGATACCAATCAGACTGCCACCTGCAAACGTTTTTTGATAAGAAGACCTCCCAATCGGAAAATCGTTAGAAGATGTTGTACCGAAAATCACCAACTCACCTTTTGAATTAGCAACCAAACTATGAGGAACATCGGAGGCATTTCCGCCTAAATAGGTCGAATAAAGTAGCGTTGAGCCATCGGCACTAAATTTCATAATCACGATGTCAGTAATACCATAGCCTGCGATACTTTCGGCACTTGATGCAGTTGTTGGGCTTCCTTTTACTTGAAAAGCACCATTTGTAACTGGAAAATCAAGGCCAAAAACCGAACCTCCTGCAAACAGATTTCCATCGGCATCATAAGTGGCAGTTTGGGCCCAATTATCTGATTTTGAGCCAGAATAGGTAGAAAAAACTAATTCGGGGTCGATAACGAGTGGTTGAGAAGCATCATAGTTTTCGGGAAACTCAAAACGTACTTCATTGTTATTGACTCGAAAATTTGATTTTATATCTACCGTTTTGCCATTACGAGTCTGAAACGAATATGGCTCAAATTCTTTCACAACATTGACCGAGGTTTTGTATTGAAGCTGTCCGTTTTCAATGCTGATTCCTTCTAAACCTTCATATTTCATCTTAATTTTGGAAACATTAGCACTGGGTTTAGCAATGTACTCGTATTTAAGCGATTGGTCGAAACTGTATAACTTAAAATCAATATCAGGATAAATATCTCGGAGATAAATTTCGTCGAAAGCCGCTACATTGGCTTTCCATTTGGTGGGGTCATTGCCGATAAAGTAATTGTAAGTGGCAGTTGTTGGAGAAATTGCTTCGATTTTTGGCGTTGGGTTAGCTTCTGCAAAAGTCATTTCGTAGGCGTGTGCCTTAATTGCTCCGATTGATTTTCGACCAGATTTTGGGTCTAAATTTCCTGCGTGAATGGCCGCCAATGCTTGCGTATCATAAAAAACATATTGAAGACCTGAGTTTTTTACCAATAAATATCCTCCAGGAATGTCTGCTCGAAAACGAATAGTAGCATCCCATTGGCCTTCGTTTCGGATAAATTTCACCGAAGGTTTGGGAGCAGCCAAAGAGACTATTGAAGAAAAAGCAAAAATGATAAAGTATAGATATTTCATTTAATTCTTAGATTCACAGTTTTGTCAGCAATATTCTAATTCAACTATCAATGAAGCAAGTCAGAGACTTGCTCTACAACTTATAAATGTGGCAAAGTCACTTTAAATGTACTACCTTTTCCCTCTTCACTTACTACATCAATTTTGCCTTGGTGCATATCAATGATTCTTCGACAAACCGATAAACCAATGCCGTGTCCACGATATTTCGAGGCGTTTGGCGTGCGATAAAATGGCTCAAAAATCTTGCTCAATTCGCTCGCAGGAATACCAATTCCGTTGTCTTTTACGGTTACAATACAATGCTTATTATTAAATTTTATCTTTGCCTCAGCTTGATGGTCAGGCGAATATTTACAGGCATTTTCGAGTAAATTGGTGAAAACTGTGAGTAACAAAGCCTCATTTCCGTTGGCACTTACCCACTCGTCATCATCAGGAATCTCATCAAAATCAATCAAGATTTTATATTCATTATTCTGATTTAGTACTTCTTCTTGGGCTTTAAACAAAAGCTCGTCTAAACGAGTAGGCTTCATTACCAAACTATTATCTCTATTCTCAGATTTAGCCAATTGCAAAAGCCCATTTGTCAGCTGAATAAGTCGCTGATTATCAGTCAATAAAGAACGTAAAATTGTTTTATATTCGTCTGTTGTTCGGTCATTTTCAAGTGCAATTTGTATTTCCGATTTAATAGCCGCCAACGGTGTCCGCAATTCGTGCGAGGCATTCGACACAAAACTTTTCTGCAACTCAAACGAACGCTCCAAACGCTCCAGCATTTGATTAAAATTAATGGCCAATTGAGCAATTTCATCTTTATTATTGCCCGTATTGAGTTTTTGTTTGAGGTTATAGGCCGTAATATTCGTAATTTCCTGATTAATATCAGCAATTGGTTTGAGCGATTGTCCCGCAAAAATGACGCCCAAAAAGACCGTCAATAAAATGCCAATAATGAAGCTAATCACGAGCGTGTCTCTGATATTTTTGAGTTTATCTTGCCCATATTTATCACTCGCCGATGCCACAACAACATACGTTTTTTTCTCTTCATCTTCATACATTTTGCCAATCGCTTGGTTTTCCCAGTCACTGGTTTCTACGTATCTTTGTTTACGTACTTGATTCAAAAAATCTGGACTAAACAAAAAAGAATCGGCTTCATAACTGGCATAAACCAG
Organism: Emticicia sp. W12TSBA100-4; assembly: GCF_040253585.1. Classification (NCBI taxonomy): domain Bacteria; kingdom Pseudomonadati; phylum Bacteroidota; class Cytophagia; order Cytophagales; family Leadbetterellaceae; genus Emticicia; species Emticicia sp. W12TSBA100-4. The sequence goes on along the minus strand of NZ_JBELAU010000001.1, from coordinate 14,626 downwards.
TTCATTTTTTTCATTAAACATCAAAACTTTTTCTGCATTGAGCTTAGTCAAAAAAATCTTATTAGATTCACGAAGTTTCTTTTTATCTTTTTCTGTAATCTTTAATTCTTTCAAAAGGCCAGCCGTCAAAACAGCTCGGTCGGTCAAACGATTATAAAATTCTTGTTTCCGAAAATTTTCTGAGGTATAGTAAATAGCCAACGAAAAAATAATCAAGATAGCCGCAATGATTATCGTAAACTGAATTGCTATTTTAGTACGTATTTGCATAAAGGTCTGTACCGCAGGTCTGACCTATATTAGGCTGTGACGAATACGGTTTTGTTAAAAACGTAATTATGAGTAAATTTGAATCGGGTCAGACTCAAAACAAATTTAAGAAACAATTAGCAAAATATATGCAAATTCATGTAATTGATGCTGGGCATTTTAAATTAGACGGTGGAGCGATGTTTGGGGTTGTACCAAAAACAATCTGGAACAAACAAATGCCCGCCGATGAAAATAATCTTTGCAGTTGGGCGATGCGTTGCTTGCTGATTGATACAGGTAAGCAACTCATTTTGGTAGATAGTGGCATGGGCGATAAACAGGATGTTCGTTGGCAAGGTTTTTATTTTCGTCATGGAGAAGGTGACTTGATAAATTCTATCAAAAAAGCGGGTTATTCCCCCAACGAAGTAACAGACGTACTCAGCACGCATTTACATTTCGACCATTGTGGCGGAAGCATAAAATGGAATACTGCCAAAGATAAACTTGAGTTAGTTTTTCCAAATGCTAATTATTGGACTCATTCAGAACATTGGGAAGCAGCGACGAAGCCAAATCCAAGAGAAAAAGCAACGTTTTTGAAAGAAAACATCATGCCGATGCAAGAAACGGGAGCGTTGAAGTTTACGGATAAAATAGAAAAGCCTTTCGGAGAGAACATTGAGTTACTTTATGCTGATGGTCACACCGAAAAAATGATTATGCCTAAAATAAGCGTTGGCGAGAAAACGTATTTATACATTGCCGACACGATTCCATCGCACGCACACATTCCTGTGCCTTATGTGATGGGCTACGATGTGCGTCCACTCCAAACAATGTCCGAAAAAGAAGCGTTATTGAAGCAAGCCGTGGAAGGAAATTGGACAATCATTTTCGACCACGACCCAACGCACGAAGCCGCCACCATTCAACTAACCGAAAAAGGCTACCGAGTTGCCGATTTTGAGAAAGTTTAGAAAAAGGCACAGAGGCACAAAGTAGCAAAGACACAGAGTTGAAGGTAACGCAAAAAATATTCACACATTCGCTCATTCACTCATTCAAAATTAGAAAATGAAAATAGGAATAGCATTATCAGGCGGAGGAAGTCGAGGATTTGCTCATTTAGGAGCATTAAAAGCACTCGAAGAACTGGGTATAAAACCCACAATGATTGCAGGCACAAGTGCAGGCTCACTCGTAGGAGCATTCACGGCAGCAGGATATTCACCCGATTTTATCTTTGAAACCATCCAATCATTGGGAATAATGAATTCTATCAAATTTGCTTTCAATCGTTTTGGCCTGTTCAAAATGGAAAAAGTAGAAGAGATTTTCTTGAAGTATATTCCGCATAATTCGTTTGAAAAACTCAAAATTCCGCTCGTTGTGTGTGCAACGGATATTGAAAAAGGCGAAGCGGTCTATTTCAGCGAAGGAGAACTGATAAAACCAGTGGTGGCTTCGTGCAGTATTCCTGGTATTTTTGAGCCAATAAAGTTTCAAGACCGAGTTTTGGTTGATGGTGGCGTAACAAATAATTTACCAATTGAACAACTCGAAGGCATTTGTGACTTAATTATTGGTGTAAACGTTACGCCTGTAAGCAACAATATGCCCATCAATTCGGCCAAAGATATTCTCACAAAGAGCCTTTATCTGGCCATCAGAAGCACATCAGGAGCAAAACTTGAACGTTGTGATATTGCCATCGAACCCACCGAAATTTATAATTATAATGGGCTAAGTATGGCAAAAGCCAAAGAAATCTATCAACTTGGTTACGAACACGCCATTCGTGCTGCCGAAGGAAAACTTCGAGAGGTCTGACGGGGCTGCCCGTGCGGTGTAGAGTTCTGAATTATTATTGTATCAAAACTAATCTAATTTTAAAGTTATTATCAGGTTTTATTCAACGAAAAACAACTCAGAACTCAAAACTCTACACTCAGAACTACTTACTTTGGCATGAAATTAGACAATTTTTTATTCAGAAAACCGTTGAAAACAAAGGTATCTATCATCAACTTGAATATCTAAGTGCAAAAACTATATATACTGATAGCATTTTCGTTGCTAACTGCCTCTTGTTCGCAGTTTAGCAATGCTCCCACAAGTAAGGCATGGCACAACACCAATGCCCGTTTCAACTCGCTCATTATTGCCCGTGACAACATGAAACAGGCAGAAAAAGACCTGTTTGATAAACGAGTAGAAAATTACAGTTCGTTGATGACCATCTTCGTGCCGATTGATTCAACCAAGAGTCAAGCAGTTGCAACCAATTTAAAAGAGGTCATCGAAAAAACTTCTTTGATTGCTGAGCGTCATTCCAATTCAAAATATTTAGGAGAAGCTTATATTTTACTCGGAAAAGCCCGCCTTTTGAAAGAAGATTTCTTAAATTCCATAGAAATTTTCAAATACATCAACTCAACCGAAAGCAACGAAGAAGATAAACACGCCGCACTGGTTTGGTTGATGCGTGCATACACCGAAGAAAAAGATTACGATACAGCTCTCAAAGTTTCTGATGTGCTTCGTACGCTCGATTTAAACAAAGAAAACACCCGAGATTTTTATTTGGTAAAAGCCTACTTGCACCAACGTCGGGAAGAATTTGCAGTATCGGCCGCTATTGGTGAAGAAGCTCTAAAATTAATGCCAAGAGGCGAACAAACGGCTCGTGTACATTTTGCAGTTGGACAAATGTTTGACATGATTGGGCAGCCCGATAAAGCAATGCCTCATTTTGCCGCAGTTGCCAAAAATCGTCCGAACTACGATATGGAGTTTTATGCCCGCATGAATACTTTGCTTGATGCCGCCGCTTCGCAACGAGGAAGTACGGCAGGAGTTCAAGAAAATTTCAAGAAAATGCTGGTCGATAGAAAAAACTCTGACCTTAAAGACAAGATTTATTTTACGATGGGAAGTCTGGAAATGAAAAAACAGAACTACCCGAAAGCCATCGAATATTTTAACTCTTCGCTCCGTAGCTCAAAAGGGAATAGCACCCAAGATGCTTATACGTATTTAGAACTGGCCGAACTTTATTACAATCATTTAAACAAATACGATGTGGCCAGTATGTACTACGATAGTACGCTTACTGCCCTTCCAAAAACTTCAACCGACTACGAACGAATTGCTAAGAGAGCTATTTCGTTGGGCGATTTTGTGAAATATCAGAAAGTTTTAATTGTAGAAGATAGTCTTCAACGTTTGGCAGCCATGAATCCTGCGGCACTCGATAAAGCCCTTGAACGCATCATCAAACAAAAGGAAGAGGATGACAAAAAAATGCAGGAGTTGGCACAAAAAATTGTTTCACAAAACAGCCTTCCAGTTGACCGACTTTCTGACAAAGACCCCGAATTTAAGCGTTGGGCTTTATACGACCCGCTCGTGATGGCTTCCAACAAAAGCGATTTTCAGCAAATATGGGGCAGCCGACCTTTAGATGATAATTGGCGAAGAAAAGACAAAGAAGCAGGTTCGATTAGTTTCAAAGTTGAGCGAGGTGTAGTTGGTCAAGAACCGACCAAACAAGCACCAAATGTCTCGGCGGAAGAAATTAAAAAACAACAAGAAGAAAAAGAGGCATTGGCTTTGGAAGGAAAGAAAAAAGAGTTTTACGAGAAAATTCCGACCACGCCCGAAAAACTTGTTGGCTCGAAACGTAAGCAAGAAGAAGCACTTTATCAGCTTGGAAAAATTTATAAGTTTCAGTTCAACGAGCCACAAAACGCTACCGAAACTTTCTTGACGCTACTCAATAAATTTCCAAATACAGTACACGAGGTTGAGGTTTTGTATTTGCTTACTTTATTGTCTGAAAATCAGGCCACAAGCCCGTACCGCAAAACATTAATTGAAAAATTCCCTGCATCCACTTATGCTCGACAGCTTTTGAGAGGAAAAGTAGAAATTACGAGCGATACCGAATCGAAAGCCAATGTGGTTTATTCACAAGCATTTAATTTATACGTTAATGAAAGCTACAATTCGGCCATGAAACTCGCTGAAGATGGACTAATCACTTACACAGGTACGAGTATCGAAGATAAATTTGCCATGCTACGCATTTTCTTGTTTGCTAAGTTAGAACAAAAAGATGCCTACAAACAGGCACTCAACGAGTTCATTCAAGGGTATCCTTCAAGTGGACTAATGACCCGAGCAAAAGAATTAATGGCAGTTTTTGATAAAAAACAATAGCTTTAGCACGAACTATAACAACCCAAAATAGATGAAAAGTAAAGAAGTAAAACCAAACACTGAAGCTTCGGGTGAAGCTCCCCCGTTTCTAAAAACTTGGAATAATGTTTATGCCTTAGTCATTATCTCATTGGTAGCTTCTATTGTACTTTTCTATGCCTTTACTCTATACTTTGCATGACAAACCTCGACTGGACCTTACTTACATTTACCCTACTTTTTATCATCGTTTATGGTGTTTATAAAAACCATAAAGACAAAAACATTGATGGCTATTTACTTGGTAATCAATCACTTCCGTGGTACCACGTTGGCCTTTCAGTAATGGCAACTCAAGCCAGTGCCATCACGTTTCTTTCTACAACTGGACAAGGCTTTGATGATGGTATGCGTTTTGTACAATTCTACTTTGGGCTTCCGCTGGCCATGATAGTTTTGTGTGTGACTTTTATACCGATTTTTCACCGATTAAAAGTTTATACCGCCTACGAATACCTCGAAAAACGTTTCGATGGAAAAGTACGAGTTTTCACAGCGTTTCTATTCTTAATTCAACGTGGGCTTTCTACGGGAATTTCTATTTATGCACCTTCAATTATTCTCTCAACGATTTTTGGCTGGGATATTTTCTGGACAAATATTTTGATGGGCGGAATGGTGTTGACTTATACGGTTGTTGGTGGAACAAAAGCTATTTCTTATACGCACCTTCAACAAATGATTGTCATTACGGTGGCAATGGTGCTGGCTGGTGTAATTGTGGTGATGATGCTCCCAGAAAACATTGGACTCGTAAAAGCTCTGAAAATTGCAGGAAAAGCCAACCATACGAATGTCGTAAGTTTTGATTTTAACCCTAAAGACCGCTACAATCTGTGGTCGGGGCTTATTGGTGGTTTCTTTTTGCAGCTTTCTTACTTTGGTACAGACCAGTCGCAAGTAGGGCGTTATCTGACGGGCGAATCTATCACACAAAGTCGTTTGGGTTTGGTGATGAATGGCTTGCTGAAAATACCGATGCAGTTCTTGATTTTGTTGGTCGGGGTTTTGGTTTTTGTATTTTATCAATACAATGCTTCGCCTGTTTTTTTCAATAAAGTAGAAACCGATAAGCTCCGTACAAGCCAATACGCTCCCGAATTTGCAGCGATTGAAAAACAATACAATGAAGTTTCGGAGAAAAGAAAACAGCTTTTGATTTCCTCAGACAACCTTGATAATCAGCAACTTGAAGTTTATAAAAGCAGTTTACACGCCTCCGATTCGGTTGCAAAAAGTTTGAAAGGACAAGTAGTTAACCTTATCAAGAAAAACAATCCTTCGGCCAGCACTAACGACCGAGATTTTGTCTTTCTCAGATTCGTACTCGACCACCTCCCGCATGGACTTATCGGACTATTAATTGCGGTAATTTTTGCGGCTTCCATGGGTTCAATTGCCTCGGCCTACAATTCGTTGGCGGCCACGTCGGTAGTTGATGTTTATCGTAAATTCTCAAAAAATACGCCTTCCGAAAAGGCCGAACTCAACGCATCAAAAGTTTCGACCATAATTTGGGGGCTTTTTTGTATATTTGTGGCACAATATGCCAATCAACTCGGCAATATGATTGAAGTCGTGAATGTACTTGGCTCGTTGTTTTATGGAATTATTTTGGGAGTATTTCTTGTGGCATTTTATTTCAAGAATATTGGCGGAACAGCCACTTTTTGGGCAGCGGTTATCAGTCAAGCCATCATTCTCGGCATCGGAATTCCGCAAGTAATTCTGAAAAAAGAATGGATTGCCTATCTTTGGTTCAACCCGATTGGTTGCTTTTTGGTGATTGGCATTGCGTGGGCTTGGCAGAAAAAAATAGGCATTAGGGCTTAGATTATAGGAATTAGAATTAAATTCGATGAAATTAAAAATAGGGTTTCACTGTTAGATATAATTCAAGTTATAACCGTAAAAAATAGAACGCAGATGACACAGATTTGACTGATTTTTACTGATAAAAACAATTTTTCACCCAAAAATCAGTGTAAATCAGTAAAAATCAGCGTCATCTGCGTTCTAATTTTACGATAGATTTTATTGGTTAACATATATGTTAGAAATAAGTAAATTCGCTAACGTCTGAAACCTAAATCCTAAAAAATATGGAAAAGAAAAAAATACTCATCATCGAAGATGACCAACGATTGGCCGAAAACCTTGTAAAAGGCTTATCGGAAAAAGATTTTGATACCGAAGTAGCATACGATGGTCAAATTGGACTACGTTTTGCACTCAGTGGCAAGTTCGATTTGATATTGTTGGATGTGAATCTTCCGCAGATGAATGGGTATGAGGTTTGTGCAAAAATCCGAGAAAAAGACCGTCAAACGCCTGTAATTATGCTTACGGCTTTGGGTGAAACCGATGATAAAATTACAGGCTTTGAACACGGAGCTGACGATTATATCGTAAAACCTTTTGAATACCGTGAATTGATTGCTCGGGTGAATGTTTTCTTGAAACGTGCCTACGCCGAAAACGAAACCAACGCCAATATTCTCCGCATTGCCGACCTCGAAATTAATTTTGAAAGCAAAATGGCAACTCGTCAAGGCAAGCATATTGACCTTACGCCAAAAGAATTTTCGTTGCTCGAATACTTAATAAGAAATAAAGGGAAAGTAGTTTCAAAGGCAGAAATTGCTGAGAAGATTTGGGAAGGAAACAACGCTGAAAATAGCCTAAATGTGATTGAAGTATATATCAATTTCCTCCGCAAAAAAATTGACAAAGATTTTGACCCAAAACTTATTCATACAAAAACAGGTATGGGTTATGTTTTGAAAGATGAGTAGCACAATTCTCCGAATTGTGTTGTAGTATGTGGCACACCTCATTATTGCGATAAAGAGGTGTGCCACATTTTTTTGTAAATACTTCAATTTTTTCTTCTTATTTTTACATTTCAACTCAATCAACCTAAAAACTACTGTTCGATGAAAGTATTAAAGAAAATCCTCCTCGGATTACTCATTTTGCTCGTTGTGGCGGGCATCGGAATCTTTTTTTGGCTACAAAGCACCAAACCCACCCTTGATGGCGAATTACAACTCAAAGGTCTAAAAGCACCAGTCGAGGTGCTTTATGATGACTACGGAGTTCCGCATATTTATGCCCAAAACGAAGACGATTTATTTCAAGCCTTTGGCTACGTTCATGCCCAAGACCGCCTTTTTCAGATGGAATTACTCCGCCGTTTGGCTGATGGACGCTTAGCAGAACTTTTTGGCGAAAAAGCACTCCCATCTGATAAATTCTTCCGAACGCTCAGTTTTCGTAAACACGCCCAATGGACGATTGATTCAGTGCTTATGAAAAACCCTAATGCACCATTTGTAAAAGCTGCACAGGCTTACATAAAAGGTGTAAACGAATACATTAAAAACGGCAAAACTCCCCCAGAGTTTTCGATTGCTGGCATCAAAAAAACACCTTTTGAAATGGCTGATATGCAGATAATTATGGGTTACATGGGCTTTACGTTTGCCGAAGCTTTCCGCTCGGAAGCTATTTCGACGATGATTCAGAACAAATACGGCCCAGAATATTGGAAAGATGTAATGACAGGTTGGCCTGCCAACGAGCCAAAAATTCCGACCAATGCCCAAGAAAATATCGCTTCATCTACGGCTTTGGCACACATGGCCAATCAACTGACCAACATCGAGACCAATGCACTTTTTCCGCCTTATCATGGTTCAAATGGCTGGGTAATTGCTGGCTCGAAGACCAAATCAGGCAAGCCAATTTTATCGAACGATACGCACATTGCTTTTTCGCAGCCTTCGGTTTGGTACGAAGCCCATCTCGAATGTCCAAACTTTAAGTTTTACGGAAATTTCTTAGCAGGCACTCCCGTTGGAGCGTTGGGGCATTCGCAATACGGCGGTTGGGGTTTGACGATGTTTGAAAATGACGACGTTGATTTTTTCCGTGAAAAAACAAATCCTGCTAATGCAAACCAAGTTTGGTACAAAGACCATTGGGAAGATTTGAAAGTGCGTGAAGAATCAATCAAAGTAAAAGATGCGGCCGATGTAAAAATTGCGGTAAAAACCTCTCGCCACGGCATCTTGATGAATGATAGTTTCGATAAAATGGCCGACCAAAAAGACCCAATTACTTTATGGTGGGTTTATAATCAATTTCCGAGTTATCATCTGGAAGCGTTTTATGAAATGGCCCACGCCAAAAATGCTACCGAAGCTGCCAAAGCGGCCAGTAAACTTACTTCTCCTGGCTTAAATATTATGTGGGGCGATACCGAAGGAAACATTGCGTGGTGGGCAGCAGGAAAACTCCCGAAACGTCCAGCCCATGTCAATCCAATGTTGATTTTAGATGGCTCAACTGGCAACGACGACCCACAAGGTTGGTACGATTTTTCTCTGAATCCTCAAATATTAAATCCTAAGCGTGGCGTACTTTACACCGCAAACAACCAGCCAGCCGATATGGGAAATGGCTTGGTGCCAGGTTACTACGTTCCAGGGAATCGTGCAAGCCGAATCGAAGAACTTCTGTTTACTGATAAAAAAGATTGGACACAAGAAAGCGTTAGAAAAGTAATCAATGATGTTACATCATCATCATTTACTGGGCTTTTGAAAGATATTTTACCAGTAATTGATAAAAGCAAGCTGATTCCTTCGGCAAAAAATGGTTTAGAAAAATTGGCTCAATGGGACGGTTCGCACGATTTAGAAGACATTGAACCAACAATTTATTACCGTTTTCTTTATCATTTTTTCGTAAATACCATCAAAGATGAATTGGGCAACGAAGTTTTCAAAGCATTTGAACACAACGGTAATTTTAAGCGAAATATGGCAACATTGATGCGAAACGATGCTTCGCCTTGGTGGGATAATGTTTCGACAAAAAACAAAGAAACTCGCAAAGAAATCCTGACAACATCGCTGAATGAAGCACTGGCAAGTCTCGAAAAACAACTCGGCAATGACATGACTGCGTGGAAGTGGGAAAAAGTACATACGCTTACGCACAATCATCCACTCGGTATTTTGCCAGTTGTAGGAAAATATTTCAGTGTTGGGCCACTTCCAGCACCAGGTGGCCGAGAAACCATCAATAACCTTGATTTTTCGGTCGATTCGAGCGGAACTTATAAAGTTACTTATGGCCCAGCTTTACGCAGAATTGTTGATTTTGCCGATGTCGAACATGGTAGAAGCGTACTACCAACTGGTCAATCGGGACACTTTTTAAGCAAACACTACGACGACCAAGCTGAAATGTTTGTGCAGGGAGGTTCTCGCCCCGAACTGATGAATCGTGCAGAGATTGAAAAGGTAAAAACTGGAAAGTTGGTATTGAAGCCTTAAAATCGCTAAATATTCAATTTTGGTCGAAAATAAGTGCAAAAAATTGCAATTTTCGATGTTTTTTAAGAACATTTTATATAATTTTAGTTATAGATTCAGACATTCAATAAACATTTCGATAATGGCAAATTATAACCTCAAAATCAACGGTCAAACCCTCAAAACCGAAGCATCGCCCGATACACCATTATTATGGGTCTTGCGTGATAATCTCGGACTTGTAGGCACAAAGTACGGTTGCGGAATGGCTCAGTGCGGAGCTTGCACGGTGCATATCAATGGCGAAGCTACTCGATCATGTGTATTACCTGTTTCAGCGGTTGCTGATGCAACAATCACTACGATTGAAGGACTTTCTGAAAAAGGCGACCACCCAGTACAAAAAGCTTGGGATGCCATCGACGTACCACAATGTGGCTACTGTCAGACTGGGCAAATGATGACAGCGGCAGCTTTCTTGAAAAAGAATGCAAAACCAAGTTTGGAAGAAATTGAAGCGGCGATGTCAGGAAATATTTGCCGTTGCGGTACTTACCACCGAATCAAAGAAGCGGTTCAGCTGGCGGCAACACAAATGCAAAAATAGTTCAATGATTGAATGAGTGATTGATAGAATAACCAATATTAAAGCACTTATCAATTAACTATCTAAATTATCAAACAGATACTATAATGACAAAAAATAATAGCCGACGAGATTTTTTAAAGTCAACCGCACTGAGTGCTGGTGGCTTAATATTGGGTTTCAATTGGTTTGGACAAGAGGCTTCGGCAGCCAAAGTTGTAGAAGGGATAGCAAGCGAAGCAGGCAATACAGCCTTTAATGCCTTTTTATCTATTCAAACTGATGGAATCGTAACGATTTTTTCACCAAATCCTGAAATCGGACAAGGTATTAAAACTGCTTTCCCGATTATCGTGGCCGAAGAATTAGATGTTGATTGGGCAAATGTAAAAGTCGTACAAGCTCCACTCGACACCAAGAAATTTGAACGCCAAGTAGCTGGTGGTAGTGGTTCGATTCCTCATTCATGGCAACGCCTCCGCAAAGCAGGTGCAACAGCACGCCAAATGTTGGTTGAAGCGGCCGCTAAACGTTGGGGAGTTTCGGCAAGTGAATGTTCGACCGAAAAAAGTTTTGTGATTCATACAGCATCAGGCAAAAAGTTGGGTTATGGCGAATTGGCGACAGAAGCAGCCAAACTCACGCCGCCAACTGATGTAAAATTGAAAGATAAAAAAGATTTCAAACTCATTGGCTCAACAGTAAAAGGCGTTGATAATCAGGCACTTTTAACTGGAAAACCACTTTTTGGACTCGATTTTTATCGTGAAGGCATGAAATTCGCCATGATCCAGCGTCCGCCTGCCTTTGGAATGAAACTAAAATCATTCGATGCTTCTGCTGCGAAGGCTTCAGCAAGTGGTATTGAAGTGGTTTCATTTAAAGATAAAGTAGCTATCGTAGGAAAATCGACTTGGGAAGTAAAAAAAGCCCGAGATTTAGTTAAAATCGAATGGGAGAAAGCAGCTAACCTCGAAAGCAGCGACGACCATAATAGAATCTTTAAAGAATTACTCGATGGAAAGGCTGAAGTACGTAGAAAAGATGGGGATGTAGAAACTGCTTTCAAAGATGCAGCAAAAATCGTAGAAGCTGAATATCAATGCCCATTTTTGCCGCATAACCCGATGGAGCCTATGAATTTCTTTGCTCACGTGCGTGAAGATGGCGTAGAATTAGTTGGTCCAACGCAGACCCCACAAAACGCTCAGAATCAAACTGCTAAATTGCTCAATATTCCAGCCGACAAAGTAACGGTTGAATTGACAAAAATGGGTGGAGGATTCGGTCGTCGTTTGGGTACGGATTATGTTTTGGAAGCTGCCGAACTTTCGAGCATCATCAAAGCACCCGTAAAAGTAATATGGACTCGTGAAGATGATATGAGCGGAGGTAGTTATCGCCCTGCCGTTCGTTATCGTTTCCGTGCCGCTCTCGATAAACAAGGCAATATGATTGGCTATACCCTTCGTGGTGCAGGTCTAAATGCAGGAAATTCAACTCGTCAGGATAATTTCCCAGCGGGAGCAGTTTCAAATCTATTGATTGATTCGGCCGAGCATAAATCGCCCATTACAACTGGGCCTTGGCGTGCTCCAATCACCAATTTCTTGGCATTTGCCGAACAATCGTTTTTGGATGAAGTAGCTACGGCCGCAGGTAAAGATGCCGTACAATTCCGACTTGAATTATTGGAAAAAGCCAAAACTGCACCTACTGGTGAGATAAAATACAACATTGACCGTATGAAAGCTGTCATTGAATTGGCCGCTGAAAAATCAGGTTGGGGTAAAAAGAAGAAAGGTGTAAGCCTTGGTTTCAGTGTTTATTTCTCGCACGCATCTTATGTTGCTCAAGTGGCAGAAGTAGTGATGAAGAAAGGTAAACCAGTTTTACAAAAAATTTACGCAGCCGTTGATTGTGGAATAGTAGTCAATCAAAGTGGAGCAAGAAATCAGGTAATGGGCGGAATTGTTGACGGAATCGGTCACGCCATGTACGGAAACTTAACTTTCAAAGATGGTGCACCTGACCAAAAGAATTTCAATGCTTTCAGATTGATAAAAATGAATGAAATTCCTGCCATAGAAGTAAGTTTCGTCAATAATGGCATCGACCCGACTGGTTTAGGTGAGCCAGCTCTCCCTCCTACTGGTGGTTCGGTTGCCAATGCGATTTTTAAAGCAACTGGTAAGCGTTTACGCAATCAACCTTTTATCGAAGAAGACCAAAAGTTGTTTGAGAGTGTATCTTAATAAATGAAGTTAAATTTATAAAAAAGCCGAATCAGCATAAAAACTGATTCGGCTTTTTCATACAACCAAAACCTTAATTCTCACAACTTTGAATCTCGGCTTTGAAAACCGACCCCGATTCAAAACCAGGGGCCAGCACAATCGACTTCCCTGCTTGATAAGTCACGCTGGCTGGTGATGTCACCTTGTTACTCGCATTAATGTTCGTTACTGCCTTCTTAGTTTTTGTGCCAGTTAAATTATTTGCTGGATTGACCAAATGATGACTGTAAGGGTGAATCGCAACTTGACTTATCGCTGGATTACTCACCACTACTTGATTCGATGACGATACTCGTATCAAATATTTAACACCTTCGAGCGTATTTTGTGGTATCAAGCAACTCAAAGTACCAATTCCGTTGGTCGTTCCTATCAAAACTGGACTTGCAAAACTACCCGATGAATCAGACAATTCTACTCGGAATTCATTACTACTATTAAACGTTCCAGAAGTATTAAAACTCACATCAACCGAGCTACCTGCACAAATAGTATTTTTAGAAAGTGTTGGAGCATTTATAGTTGTTAAATTACCCACTACTATGAATCGGATAATTTTTGGTCCATAAGTAATTCCTCCTCCTTTGTTGTCTTGGGCGTAGCCTGTTACGGTCAAAGTATAACTACCTGACTTGAAATTACGTCCCCAAATATCTGAACCAAAATTATCGAACAAAGCATTGGGTGTCACATTTTGGAGAATATTCCAATTCAATTCTGGCCCTTGAATGTTCATCTCAAAACTTTCGATTGTCACCGACGGACATAAGGATGGTGACACTAAAATCGAAACCTGCTCTGGAATTTGATTAATTACCATTCCATCAGTCAAGTTGAATAATGGCTGGTGTGGGTTTCCAGCTTTCACATACAAATAATCTACGATTCGACTTGGGTCGCACGGGTCAACGCCACTGACCACAACATTTGTGGTTGCCGCTACCGAACAACCATTAGCTCCAACCACAGTCAAAGTATAAACTCCACCATTGACAGAAAGAGCATTTGAGATGGTTGGTGTGCTTAGAGAACTACTAAAATTATTTGGACCAGTCCAACTATAAGTTCCACCCCCACTTCCGACTAAACTAATACTTTGTCCGACAGTGTAAGGACCAGTATTTGTTGCCGAAACATTTGGCAATGCTTTGATTTCTAAATTCGTTGCTGAACTTTGGTCTGAATCGCAGCCGTTTAAGGTACATTTTGCTGAAATTGAGTATGTTCCAACTGTATTTAAAATCAAACTTGTACTCGTTGCTCCCGTTGACCAGACTACATTACCAGTTTGGCAACTTGCTGTTAATTCGAGCGTGCTTGGCGAACAAACGACCAACTGACTCGGTGGCGTGATGGTTGGCACGCTTGGTTTGGCTTTGATTTCCAAATTCGTTACCGAACTTTGGTCAGAATCACACCCGTTTAGTGTACATTTTGCTGAAATTGAGTATGTTCCAACTGTATTTAAAATCAAACTTGTACTCGTTGCTCCCGTTGACCAGACTACATTACCAGTTTGGCAAGTTGCCGTTAATGTCAAATTACTTGGAGAACAAACCACTAATTGGCTCGGTGGCATGATAGTCGGCACGCTTGGTTTGGCTTTTATCTCCAAGTTCGTTGCCGAACTTGCATCTGATTCACACCCATTCAGTACACATTTAGCTGATATTGAATATGTTCCGACTGAATTAAGTGTCAAACTTGTGCCAGTTGAATTATTTGACCAAACAACATTTCCACTTGCACAAGTTGCCGTTAAAGTCAAACTTGTTGGTGAACAAACCACTAATTGACTTGGTGGCGTAATGGTCGGAACACTTGGTTTAGCTTTGATTTCTAAATTCGTTGCTGAACTTGGGTCTGATTCACAACCATTCTGTACACATTTAGCTGATATTGAA